>JANXLV010000054.1 GCA_025355005.1 Myxococcales bacterium
CACTACAACACGAAGGACGCGACGGCGTCCGAGTGCAAGGTCATCGGCGGCGCGACCTGCGTGCGCGACGGCCTCGCCACGTACGAGCCGCTCCTGTCCGAGATGCTCGTCTCGGACGTGCTCCCGGCGCTCGTCGCCACCACGCGCGCGCTCACCAAGATCCAGGTGCCGCACTGCGACACCTTCGACGCCACGACCAAGCTCTGCACCAAGACGGAGAACCTCAACGGCGTGTCGGTCCTCGCCCGCACCACGCGCGCGATGCTCGATCCGAAGTACGCCGCCTCGATCGGCCTCAAGGATCGCAACGGCAAGGTCACCGCGCTCCGCAACGACGGAAAGACGAACCCGCAGGTCACGCCTGCGTACTTGCTCACGCAAGCGCTCTCCAACATCGACCAGGCCTTCGCGGACTACGCGACCGCGCACCCGGACGACAAGGCTCGCCAGGCGCAATGGCGCAGCGCGCGCTCGCAGCTCGTCGACCAGTTCGTCAACGTGCAGGGCACCGGCACCAGCGCGAAGTTCGCGAACCCCACGCTCCCCAAGCTCACGCCGCAGGTCCTCGACCTGCTCCGCGCGCAGCTCTTCGCGCACTGCGCGGACACGTTCGGCCCGAACCAGACGCGCTGCGCATGGGCCCGCGACGAGCTCGTCGGGAAGATGCAGGCAACCGTGAAGGGCCCCGTGTTTGCCGGCCTCATGGACATGACCGACGGCATTCGCAAGAACGACAACGCGCGCAAGGAGCTCCTCGGGATGCTCCACTACCTGCTGGACGCGGCCTCCAAGAACGAGTCGCTCCCCGCGATGCTCGCCAGCACCAACGACATCGTCCAGATCCTCCAGGACGACGAGAACATGACGCCGTTCTACCACTTCATGTCGGAGGGCGTGGACATCAGCCGGCCGAGCCCGGATGGCAAGGGCAGTCAGAAGTCGATCATCGACGCGCAGATGGCGCTGCTCGCGAAGGTCTCCGGCAAGGCCTACGACACCGACGGCGTGACTGAGCGCTGCGACCGCGAGCTGGATCCGAACCAGGTCCTCACGGTGGCACTCACCAACATGGTGACCCCCATGACGTCCGGCCCGCAGAAGGGACGCGCACCGCTCGAGGTGATCGTCGACGTCATCGCCGACGTGAACCGCGTTGCGCCCGAACAAGCGCCCACGAACCCGAAGCTGAACGAGAGCGACTACACGAACATCGCGGCCAACGTGAACGACTTCCTGGTCGATCCGGAGACCGGCCTCGAGCAGTTCTACGAAGTCATCCGCAAGGGCACCGGCGCGGACTGACCGCATTTTTACGGCAGAGCCGTGGGCTCTCGTGCGACACTGGGCTTCTTGAGACACGCTTGGCTCACAGCTTCGCTTGCGCTCCTCGCGCCGCTCTTCGTCAGCGCGAATGCGCACGCGTCCGGCCTCTACTTCTCCGACCGCGGCGTGCGTCCTCTGTCGCGCGGCGGCGCGTTCGTGGCCGGCGCGGATGACCTTGGCGCCATCTGGTACAACCCGGCCGGCCTCGCAGACGCCGGCACCAGCTTCCTGCTCGACGCCAGTTGGTTGCACTATACAAGTGATTTTACGCGCAAGTCGCTCGTGTATGACGGCAGCGGCAGTGGCGCGGCCGGGCACCTGTACCAGTTCCCCACCGTCAGCGGCACGTCGCCGGTCTTGCCGATCCCCACGCTCGGCGGCTCGTACGCGTTCGGCAAGGATCGCGCGTTCACCGTCGCGCTCGCCATCATGTCGCCGTACACGGCCATCACCAGCTACCCCACGACGGTGAACGGCACGCCTGCGCCATCGCGCTACTCGCTCGTCTCGCTGGACGGCTCTGCGCTCGTGCTCTCGGGCGCGTACCTGGCGTACAAGCCCATCGAGCGCATCCGGATCGGCGGCGGGTTGCAGGCGCTCGTGGGCACCTTCCAGTCGGCCGTCGTGTTCAGCGCTTCACCGCCCGACCGCCTGATCTCCGCGCCAGAGGATCCGAACTACGACACGAGCAGCTCGCTCAAGGTCGGCCCCATCTTCTCGCCGAGCGCGAACTTCGGAATCACAGGCATCCCGATCGAT
Source organism: Myxococcales bacterium (assembly GCA_025355005.1). Taxonomy (GTDB): domain Bacteria; phylum Myxococcota_A; class Polyangia; order Polyangiales; family Polyangiaceae; genus JANXLV01. The sequence goes on from JANXLV010000054.1 coordinate 2,083, forward strand.
CAGCTGCGCATCGGCGCTTCCGTCCAGCTGCCGGTGAACATCAACGCACCTGCCACCGTCGGTGTTCGCTTCGCAGACGGCGCCGTGTTCGACCACGCGACGCAGACTGGCAACCAGGGCCACGTTCGCTTCACGCTGCCCGCTGTTCTGCGCGCAGGCGTGGAGTACCGCACGCCGCTGGAGAACCAGAAGGAGATCCGCGTAGAGGCCGCGTACGTGCGCGAGTTCTGGTCCATGCACCAGTCGATCGATCTGCGGCCCGACAACATCGCGCTCTCCGGGATCACCGGATTTCCGAGCCCCATCAGCGTTGCTCCCATCACGCTGCCGCGCAACTTCCAGGACAGCAACTCCGTACGCCTTGGCGGTGAGCTCTCGTACGTCGCCGGCGGCTACCCGCTCGCCACGCGCATTGGCTTCAACTACGAGACCAGCGCGATTCCCACGAACTACGTCTCACCGCTCACCACGGACTCGGACAAGGTGACCGCGGCGATCGGCGGCTCCATGTGGCTGATGGAGCACAAGCTCCGCCTCGACGTCGTCTATGCGCACGTGTTTGCGTTCGACGTCTCCGTGGATCCGGCCACGGCCGCCATCTCACGCGTGAGCCCAGTGCAGGGCAACGCGGTGAAGTACCAGGAGGCGATCAACGGCGGCAACTACAGCCACCGCGCCGACGTCCTCGGCGTGGGTCTCGAGTACCGCTTCGACTACGAGGCGCCCAAGAAGGACAACAAGAAGGACGACGAGAAGAAGAAGACGGACGGCGATGGGACCCTGGGAAATACGCCCTCTGGCGATGCCATGCCCGGCACGACCCCCGACGTGAAGCCCACACCCGAGCCCGAGCCCGTGGCCGACGTGAAGCCGCCGCCGGAGCCAGATCCGCCGCCGCCGCCGAAGAAGCCCACGAAGAAACCGAAGAAGAAAAACCAGTAGCGGACGCGCCCTGCGCCCTACACCGCGCTACTCATTTCGCTCGGGAGAAACAATCCAGCGATCCCACCGTGCGCGAGCGGTGTCTCTTTGATGCGCGGAAGACGCGCGAGGAGGAGTCACCCATGCACAAACCGGAGCCCTGGAAGCTCGCGCTCATTCTCTTGCTCGGAGCAGGCGCGCTGTCGCAGCTCACCGCGTGCGCCACCGCCGGAGCCGACGCACGACCCCTGCGCGACTCCCGCATCAGCGACCGCCCCGCCGATCGCCCCGGCCGCTTCTGACGCTACGTCGTGATCGGCGCCCGCGACGACTGGATTACTTCCCGCCGCCGCCGCCGCCGCCACCACGACCCTCGCCGTCCTCTTCTTGCCAGGGGCCGGTCCAGTGCTTCTCGAAGCCATAGTGGGGCTCGACGTGCCCCTCGGGGCCTCCTTGCGGAGTCATGGACGGGTGCTCGAGCTTCGCGGCGAGCTTCGCGCGCTGCTCCGGCTTGAGCAAGGGCGCAACGAGCGTGAGCAGGTTGACCTGATCCTGCAGTCCCTCGTGGCCCTTCTTGTTGGCCTTCGAGAAGAAGTCCTGCTTCTTCGCGTCGAACGCGTCCTTCTCGAACGCGGCGGACAGCGCGGAGGCCTGCTGCTTCCACTCCGCGCGCGCGTCGCCCGGGGTCTCCGCCTTCGGCGCGACCTTGGCGACCACGGCGTCCATCGCCTTGTCTTGCGCGGCGTCCAGACCGAGATCGTTCGTGATGCGCGTGACCTTCAGGCGCGTGATGTCGGCGGCCTTCGGCGGTGATACGCCAGCGTCCTTCATCTCCATGAAGCGCGCTTCCATCTTCGCCTGCTTCGCGGACACCGCGGCGGTGAGCGCCTTGCGCTGCGCGGGCTCGAGCAGGTCGTGCAGCTTCGTGAGGTTGTCCGCTTCCCCGTCGAGGCGCGTCTGCATCGCCGCGTCGATCGCCTTCATCTTCGGGTCGAGCTTCGCCTGCTCGATCTTGCCGGCCGTGAGCTCCGTCAAGAGCTCCGTCTGGAAGTCCTTGAACTCGGGCTTGGAGCCGGGCTGCTCCTTCAGGCTCTCCATGATCTTCTCGAGCGACGCCTTCTGCGGGTCCTTCAGATCCGTGAGATCGCGCGCGGCGCGGAAGTACATCTGACCGGGGCTCTTGCGCATGCGCGACCCGCCGCCCTGCCGTCCTTCGGTCTGCGGTTCGGCAGAAGAGGACGTGACCGGCGGGGCAGAAGCAAGCGGTGCGGCGGACGGCGCCGCGCTACCAGTGGTGCTCGTGGTGCCGCTGGAGCTCGAAGAGCTCGGGCATCCTGCGAGCGCGAGCACGGACAGCGGGAGCACGGCGTAGAGGTGAAGCTTCATGCGCCGGAGGGTACGCGCCGGGTGGTGCGCGGGGTGGGCCCAATCACGTCTCCGGACGAGCCGCGGCCCCTGCCATACCCGAGCTCGAAGAATGCCGACGAACCGGCCGGCTAATTCGGGAGCGGCGGTAGTAGCTCTGGCGCGGGCGCCGTGACCTGTGAGAGCGGGGGCATCGGCTCGGGGATCGGCTCGTTGCGATCCAGCGACGCTTGCGGTGCGGGTGGTGGCGTCTTCGCTTGCGCGGTCGACGGTTGGGGACGCGCGGCTGGTGCGCTCGACGGGAGATAGACGACGACGCTCTCGTTCTCTTTCAGCACGTCGCTGCGCGGGCGCCGGTTGATGCGCTCCATCAGGCTCGGCGTCACGCCATAGCGGCGGCCTACGGCCTCCATGGTCTCCGGCTTCTGCGTGGTGACGACGATGCGCTTCCGTCCCTTGTCCTCGAACCGCTGGAAGAACTCGTCGGAGCCCGCGTGCACGATGGTGACGTCGCGCTCGTGCAACAGCACCGCCTGCGAGGAGGCGTCCACGCCTTGCGGCAAGAACATCTGCAGCGTCATGCCTTCGATCAGGCGCGCGGCAGGCTCGATTTCGTTCCAGCGACGCAGATCGTCCACCGTGACCTTGAACTTGGTCGCGATGTCTGCGAGCTGGTCGCCCGCGATTACCTTGTAGAATACACGCGTTCGATCCGGGTAGACGAACACGTCCTGCGGGACCACCACCGTGGGCCTGTCCTTCGCATCCGTGGTGGCCGCCGAGGCCTGGCCCGGTACAGGGGCAGCGCCCGTCGGCGCGGGCTGCACGGGCAGCGTCTTCGCGTTCTTCGCTGGTGGCACCAGCAGCACCGTGCCGCCGCGCACGGTCTCTTGCGGGCCGAGCGCATTCAGCTCGACGAGCTTCTGCGTCGAGCAGCCGCGGGCCGAAGCGATCTGCTCCAGCGACTCGCCAAAGCGCACGGTGTACTTCTCCGTCGGCGACTCAGCCTTCGCGACCTTGGGCAGGTTCTGCGCACAGAGCGCGGCCTTTGCCGGCGGCACCTTCACCGCATACGGCTCCCCCGGCGGCGTGCGTTGCGCGCGCAGCTCCGGGTTGCGCTCCGCGATCTCCTTCACCGTCACGCCCGCGGCCTGCGCCACGCTCGCCAGGGACGTGGACGGAGGCACCGTGACGTCTTGCCCATCCAGCGACGCCTCGAACGGAAGGTCTTTCCAGCCCAGCGCCGCCGCATTCTTGCCGAGCACCGCCAGCGCGAGGATCTTCGGAACGTAGAGCGTCGTCTCCCACGGAAGGCTGCCCTCTGCTCTGGACAGCGCCCAGTAGTCGTTCGTGTTGTAGCGACGCAGCGCGGAGAGCACGCCGCCGTAGCCCATGTTGTACGAGGCCATCGCGAGCTCCCACGTACCAAACCGCTTGTGCAGATCCGCGAGGTAGTCCGCGGCGGCCTCCGTGGCGAGCGGCACGTTCAGCCGCTGATCCGCCCAGCGATCCTGTGTGAGCCCGAACAGCCTGCCCGTCTCCGGCATGAACTGCCACACGCCCTGCGCGCCCGCGGGTGAGCGCGCGGTGGCCTCGAAGCCGCTCTCTGCCATGGCGAGGTAGAGGAGATCTTCGGGCATGCCCTTCTTGCGCAGCGTCCTCTTGATCGCCTCGCGGTAGCGGCCCGAGCGCTTCATCCACACGCTGAAGATGGCGCGACCGCGCGGGTCGTCCTTGAAGAATTCGATGTATCTTACAACTCTCGCGTCCCACCGCACGGGCAGGTCGGGCATCTCGAGCTTGGCGAGCCACGACACGTCCTTGCCACCCTCGGCGACCGGGATGCTGGTGAGCGGAGTCTGCGCAGGTAGGCCCGAGGAGTGCACGCGCGGATGCAGCGGATCGTCCGGCGTGCCTGGCAGATCGGTGGGCCACGGATTCCCGAGGTCGCGAAGAGAAGGCGGAAAGAGCTCACGCTCCGCGCGCGCAAGCTCCGAGAGCTCCGGCGTATCCGCGCCGATGCGCGCTTCGTCCGTGGTCGTCGCCGTGATGACGGGCTTCCTCGGGTCCGCGTGCGAGCCGGGCTTGACCGGCGCCTTCGGGCCCTTCGCAGCTGCGGGCGCCGGCGGCCTTGGTGCAAGCGCTCCCGCCTTTTGCGCAGCAGGTGCGGCGGGCTTCGCGGGCGCGGTCACTGGTACTGGTGCGGCGCTGGGCTTGCCGGATGGCACGGGTCCCTGCGCCATGGCCGCCGTCGAGGCGAGCAGCGCAACCAGGAGCGTCCGTGTCAGGGGCGGGACCCGCATGTCTCACGAATCGCATGGAACGGTGAAACACGTCAAATTCGACGTGCAGGGCCGCGGGTCCGGGCCGGCCGGCCGGGCGCCCCTTTTCTCAATACGGTTGAAAGCAGTAGATGTGGACGAGCGCGTCGCAGTTGACGTCGACGCCCTCGCTGGCCCATTGCTTGTTGTCGGTGGGTGCACCGACGCGCCCGGCCCCCGTGTTGGTACCAAGGGTCCACTGCGCGCAGTTGGAGACCACGAGGGCGAGGTTCGCGTCCACCCCTGTCCATACGGCCTTGCCGTCCGCGACCGCCACGCCTCGCTGATCGAACGCGAGCCCACCGTCGGTCGGGAGGCCGAGGGTTCCCGCCTGCGCGAGCTCTGCGCGGCTGCCGATGCGCACGCCATCGGCGCGAAAGTAAACGGCGTCGTCGGCCAGGGAGAGATCCGTCCCCGCGTCGGGGGTGCGCGGGAGGAGCGCTGCATAGAAGAGGGGGCCGCCGGCCAGACCCGCGTCCGCAGCCAGCTGGCTGCAAATGCTGGTGGCTCCATTGAAGCCGCCGAGGTTGCCGTTGAAGGTCTCGCGCGACGTGAAGAGGACACGCTTCCGGATTGTGCTCGCGTCCCCGCCCGCATCGGCGGCCGCACCGTCCTTTGCGGTTTGTGCGTCAGCCGCGGCTCCGTCGGGCGTGATCGGGTCCACGCCCGCGCCGGCTTCGTCCCCTGCCGTACCGCCGTCCGATCCGTCACCGTCGGGGCCGTCAATCCCCGCATATGGAGAGAACGTTCCGCAGCCGACCGCGATCGCGACGAAAACGAGCCAGAACCGACGACGCATGATCAGAGGATAGCGCGAAGTCACGGCAGATGCGTGGGGAGGCGCGTGCCGTAGTCCGGATACGCCGGCCGCACGAGCTTCTTCGGCGGGCTCTTCGCGAGGGCCTCCAGAGCGAGCGCGACGGCCTTTTCGAGCTGCGGATCGTGTCCTTGCCGCACGAGCGCGGGATCCTGGATGACCTCCACGTCGGGCGCGATGCCGTGGTTCTCGACCTCCCACTCGCCCTTCGTTCCGTAGAGCGCCCAGCGTGGCGCAGTCACCTTGCCGCCGTCGATCAGCCGCGGATATCCGCCGATGCCGACCAGGCCGCCCCACGTTCGCGTGCCGACGAGCGGTCCGATGCCCGCGCGCTTGTAGAGCCACGGCAAGGCGTCGCCGCCGGAGCCACTCATCTCGTTCGCGATCATGACCTTCGGTCCGAAGATGGCCTGCGCGGGCATGGTGATGTCGTCGCCCTCGCGCGTGGCCGCTCCCATGTAAGGTGTCCACGACAGCACGTTGACGATGTAGTCCGCGATGTAGCCGCCATGGTTGAAGCGCTCGTCGATGACGACGGCGTCCTTCCCGACCTGCGAGAAGTAATAGCGGTTGAAGTTGGCGAAGCCGCCCGCGTGGGTGTCGGGCAAGAACACGTACCCCACGCGCCCCGCGGAGAGGGTGTCGACCTTCTTCTTGTTCTCCTCCATCCACGTGCGAAGGCGCAGGGGGCCGTCGCTGCCGGTCGGCACCACCGTGACCTGACGTGCCGCGCCGCCGCCGCCCTTGGCCGATGCAGAGAGAGACAGCACCGTCTGCTTGCCCGCGCGCCCCAGCAGCAGGCGATCGATGTCGTCCTTGCCGTGCAGCTCCTGTCCGTTGATCGCGAGGATGAAGTCGCCCTCCTTCACGTCCAGGCCGGGTTGGGTGAGCGGCGCGCGGAGCTTCGGGTTGTAGTTCTCGCCCTTCAAGATCCGCTTGATGCGATATCGGTCGTCCACGACCTCGTAGTCCGCGCCCAGGAGGCCCACGCTCACGCGGTCTTGCTTCGGCATAGCGCCGCCGAACGCCCAGACATGGCCGAGCACCAGGTTCGAGAGCATGTCCTCGAAGAGGACGTTCAGATCGGAGCGACTCGCCACGCCCGGGAGGAACGGCTCATAGAGCTTCTCTGCGGCGACGAGGTCAAGGCCGTGGGCCTTGGGGTCGTAGAGGAAATCGCGCTGGATGCGCCAGATCTCCCTGTAGATTTGCTTGTATTCTGCATGTGGATCGACGAAGACCTCCGCGCCGTCGATCTTCAGCCCGCCCTCGCCCGGCTTGGGCGCCTTCTCGGACGGGATGAGCGACCACTTGTTGTTGGCTGCGTAGAGCACCTTCGTGCCATCCGCGGACACCGAGAAGTTGATGATGCCAAGGCCACCGGGGCTGTAGCCGTCCACCTTCTCCAGGAACTTCTCGCCCTTCTTCGTCTTCCACTCGAAGCGCGTGACGGAGAGCTCGGGGCCGTCGTCGCCGACGTCGAAGTAGTCCTCGTCGGAGAGCACGGTGGGGCCGGACGCGGCGAAGAGCACGCCCTCGGGTCCTGCCTCAAGCGCGGTGTACGCGGCGCGCTCGAGCGGGACCGCGATGATGCGCTGGTCGAGGCCCTCCTTGTCGATGCGGGTCTTCTTCTCGCCCTTGTCGCCCTTGTCGTCCTTGTCCTTCGCGTCCTTGCTCTTCTCCTCGTCGCTCTCGGGCGCGATGGGCGAAGGCGTGTCCTTCGACAGGACGGCCGCGTAGACGCTGCTCGTGACCGCACGCCCCATGCTGCTCATCTCGCCGCCGCCCTGGGCAAGACCCACGTCCGTGCTGGAGATGAAGTAGAGGTACTTGCCGTTGCGGTCGAACCGCGGCGCGACGGTGTCCGCGCGCTCGTCGCCGACGGCGAACGACTTCTTGTCGTCCAGGCCGTACACGAACACGCCATGCAGGTGATTGCCGAGCTGCTTCACGTACGCGACGAAGCGAGAGTCGGGCGACCACGCGGCGTCGAAGCTCGGACCCTCGAACCTGTCGGTATCGATCTTCTGGAGCGCGGGACGGTCCACGTCGATGAGCCAGAGGTTCAGCCGCTTGTCGATCAGCGTGAGGTGCTTGCTGTCCGGCGACCAGCGCGGCGAATAGAAGTACGAGCCTGGCGCGCCGAGATCGACCTTCTTCGAAGCGCCCAGGCCATCCGGTGCGCGGAAATAGAGCGCGTATTCGCCGCCCTCGTCGGAGAGCCACGCGATCCACTTTCCATCGGGAGACCATGCGGGATCGCGATCGGCAGTACCCGGCGTGCGCGTGAGGTTGCGCACGTCACCCTTCTCCGCGGGCACTGACAGGATCTCACCGCGCGCCTCCACCAGCACGCGCTTACCGGTGGGCGACACCGCGGCGTGCAGCACCTGCGAGCCGTCGATCTTGTCCACGTGCGGCCGCGTCTCCGGCAGCTCGTCGGCGATGGTGACGTTCACCTTGTGCGACTTGCCCGAGGCAAGCTCGTAGATGCTGAGCGCGCCGAGCTGCTCGTACACGATGCCACCGGGACCGAGCGACGCGTTGCGCACGTCGAAGCCATCCGCGTTGGGCATGAGCTCCTTCACCGCGGCGCTCTTCACGTCGTACGACCACAGCGTGGCGGGGCCGTTGCGATCGGACACGAAGTAGACGGTGTCTCCGCTCCACATGGGCGAGCGCTCGTTGCCCTTGTCGTGCGGCACCTTGATGATCGAGGAGTCCTTGAGGTCCGCGAGCCAGATGCTCTTCGCCTGGCCGCCGCCGTACTTCTTCCAGCCGGCCTGCCACTGGATGATGGGCACGTAGGCGATGCGCGAGCCGTCCGCCGAGTAAGAGCCGGCGGAGCCAGAGGGCAGCGGCAGCTCCTCGGCGAATCCGCCGTCGATCGACGTGGTGAAGAGCTTCGGCAGATCGCGTACGGTGGCGCGCATGGACCAGAAGAGCACGCGCGTGCCGTCGGGCGTGAATCCCACGGCGTGATCCGGCCCGGGGTGATACGTGAGGCGCGTGGGCTGTCCGCCGGTCGCGTCCACCACATACACGTCGTCGTTGCCGTCCACCGTGCTGGTGAACGCGATGCGCCTTCCATCGGGCGAGAACACGGGGCCCGAGCACCGCCCCTGCTGCGTCACCAGGCGCCGCGCGACGCCACCGTCCCGCGCGACGACCCAGAGCTGCCCGGCGAACGCGAAGGCGATCTGCGAGGTCGACATCGCGGGCTCCTGCAGCAGCAGCGGCGCCTTGCCATCCGTGGCGACACTGCCCGCACGAGGAAGCTCTGCGCCCTTGGGAACGGGCGTCGACGTGGGCGCGGGGGGCAGCTCCGCAACGCCAACGGGGTCGTGAGGAGCGAGCGCCGCGAACGCGACGAGGGCCGTGGTGAAGACGGTGAAACCGATGACCGCGCGAGCTTCCATGGGGCGAAGAGTGCCACGGTTCGAGCGGGACATCGACAGCCGACTTCGGCGCGCGTGCCGCTCGAGCGATGGTCAGGTAGGCGCGCGCCTACGCGGCCCGTTCGGATGGATCGTCTCGCCCCTGGCGAGCATCTCCACGAACTTCTCGATCGACCTCTTCCGCCCGGCCTCAGTCTTCATCTGGAGCGTGCGAAACGTCAACGCGAAGCGGTTCTGGGAAGAGAGGTTCTCGTACATCGCGAGCGCCTTCGGCTTCGCGCGGATCGCAGCGAGCAGATCCTCCGGTGCCTCGCTCTTCATGCTGTAGGCCCTGTCCCACCGGCCATCGGCCTTCGCGGCCTCGATCTGCGCGGCCCCCGACGGCCGCATCCTTCCTGCCTCGATGAGCCGCGCGACGTTGGCGACGTTGACCTGGCTCCAGACGCTCTTCTTTCCGCGTGGCGTGTATCGCTGCAAGAAGCTCGTGGCGTCGAGGCCCTTGCGAATGCCGTCGATCCAGCCCCAGCAGAGCACGACGTCGATCGCCTCCTTTGGCGTGATGGACGGGAGCCCAGACCTCACCTTGTGGATCTTGATCCAGACCTCGGTCTCCTTGTTCCAGTTCTTGCCGAGCCAGACGTAGAAGCTCTGCTCGCTCTCGAACACACGAACCTTGCGTGAATCAACGTGGACCGCTGCCATCTCTACTTGCCTGCGCCTAGTTTACCACGAGGATCAGGTGCGCGTGGCTCAGCGGAGCTTGAAGACGACGCTCCACTTCATGCGCACTGCAACGGCGTGACCGCCGCGCTTTGCCGCCGTGAAGCGATACGCGCGCACGCCTGCGACCGCGGCTTCATCGAGTCCGTAGCCGGCGTGCTGGAGCGCGCGCGACGAACGCACGGCGCCGGTCGCATCGACGACGATCTCCACCGGGACTTGCGCCTCGATTCCTGCGGTCTCGGCCGCAGCAGGATAGGGCGGCTCGGGCTCGAACATGATCTTCGCAGGCGCGTCCACGCCGGTCTCGGGCGCCGCATGCGCGACGTCGTGGCCGTCGTGGTCGCCTGCACCTTCGCCGTCACCAGTGCCGCCACCGCTCTGGCCCGTGCCGTTGGTGGCGACCGCGCCGGAGCTGGGCGTCGCGCCGGGCGGGGCGAGCGATCCGAGCGACATGGTGAAGTGCGGGGTAGCAGGCGCCGCTACCGCAGCGACCTCCGGTGCCGCAGCAGGGGGCGATGCCGGCTCCGAATCCGCATGGTGCGTGTCCGCCTGGGGTGCCGGCGGTGCCGGCAGCGCGAGCGGCGCGTGGACCATGTGTCGATCGTGCGGCGTCTCGTCGTGCGAGGGCGCCATCGGATAGTCGTGCGTGTGCGTCGCCGCGTGATGATCATCGTGATCGTGATCGTCGTCCACCTCGGGCTTGGGCTCGGGCTTCACCTCCTCGAGCCTCGGCGCGTCGATCATCGCGGCCTCGATCTCGAGCGTCGACGCGGGCTCCGCGGTGCCGCCGTTCTTCGCATGCCCGCCCACCGCAGCGAACGCGATGCCGTGGAGCGCGAACGAGAGGACAATCGCCCCTCCGATCACCAGGCTCCTGCGTTTCTCGTCGCGCTCCATGTACCTCTTCAACGTATCGTAGGGGGCTCGGGATCTGTTTCAGATCAGATTTCGCCGTTTTTCAGCTGAATATCACGGCTCAGTTCTTGATCAGCTCTGCGGCTTCCCGACTCCCGACCACATCGAATCGGGGCGCGAGCGCGAGCGCGCGGCGGACCTCGGCCTGTCCGGAGGTCCTTTCTCCCGCGGCGATGCGGATGGCGCCCTCGTGGAAGAGGATGCGCGCGTCGTTCGTGTGCAGGCGGCGCGCGCGAGCGATCGCGTCCTTGGCCTCGGACAGGCGGCCGTTGCGATACAGCGCAAACGCCAGCGCGTCCTCGGTGTAGATGTCCTTGCGCACCTTGTACTCGTCCTCGGCAAGCGCAAGCGCCTGGACGGGCTTCTCGTTGCGAGTGGAGTAGAACAGCGAGAGCGTACGCGGGTCGCTCTTCTTTCCTTCCTTCTCCACGGCGGCGTAGGCCTCGCTCGCGCCGGCCGTGTCGCCAGCGAGCAAGCGCGCGTCGCCGAGCAGCCACGCTGTCTCGACAAGCGGGCTCGCCTTGTAGGCGCGTCCGAGCACGTCCGCGGCGCCCTTGCCGTCGCCCTTCGCGAGCAGCGTGCGGCCTCGCCCCACGAGCGCGGGCGGAAATTCCGGATAGAACGCGAGCGCCTGGTCGAAGCCTGCGGTCGCGCCGTCGAGGTCACCGCGGTGCCAGAAGATCATCGCTGCCTGCACGAGCACCCACGCACGCGGCTCCTTCTCCTTCGTGTCACCTGAGTCGATGGCAAGCCGCGCGGACTCGAGGGCGCCCTTGTCGTCTCCACGGAGCCACTGCATGTAGGATGCACGCGAATAAGAGGGCAGGTTCGGCTTCAAATCGACCATCTCCTGCGCGGCGCGCGCTGCCTCTTCGTCGCGGCCCATCTCCGCGAGCGCATCGCTGAGCGTGCCGAACGCCATCGGGTCATCGGGGTGCTTCTTGACGATGCTCTCGGAGAGCGCGCGAGCCTCCTCGAACTTGTGGTCGTTGAGGAGCACGAGGCCCTTCAGATCCAGCGCGAGCTTGCTGTCCTTCGCGAGCTCGAGAGCGACGTCGGCGCAGGCGTTCGCGTTGAGGTAAAAGCCGGGGTCCGCGCTGGTGCGAGCCTTCTTGATCCACGCGCGACCGAGCGAGATCCACGATTCTTCCTTCAGGGGGTTCTTGCGAGCCGCCTCGATCAGCGCCCGAACCGAGCGATCATCCGCGCTGTCACCGGGCGGCGCCATGAGAGCAAGCTTCGAGGCCTGGCTGGCAGCCGACTCCACCACGACGACGGGAGCCTCTGTCGGCGCCTTCTGCTCATCCCGGGTTCCACAAGCAAACATCGAAAGGGCAAGGGCGACGACGAGAGCGTTGCGCATGCCTACCCTACGCGGGAGGGCGCGAAGCGGATCCAAGAGGCCAAACGAGCGAGAATTCGGCGCTTTTTCCCGCCAGGCCTCAGTCCCCTGCCTCGGCGTCGGTAGCTCCATCGGACGCGTCGGCGTGCGCGCCGCCGTCGGCGGACCCGTCAGCGCCAGCGTCGGCGCCAGTGTCAGCGCTGGTTCCCGTGTCACTTCCGACGCCGGTGTCCGCGCTCGCTGGCGCGTCCAGCACGGTCGCATCCGCAGCAACGCTCGCATCGACGACGGCGGGGCCTGCGTCGTCGATGGAGACCGCGCCGCCCACCGTCTGGCAGGCGACGCAGAAAACCGCGAGAGCAGCCACGACGCCCATGCGTGATCGACGACTCATCGCATGATCGTATCAGCGCGACACGCGAAGCAGCGGCTACTCGTGAACGGTGATCTTGTTCACGCGGACGGGCGTCATGGGCCTGTCGCCCGCGTCCGTCTTCGTGGTCTCGATCTTCTTCACGACGTCCATGCCCGACGTCACCTTGCCGAAGACCGGGTGCTTGGAGTCACCAGCCGAGAACCAGTCGAGGTAGCTGTTGTGCTTCGTGTTGACGAAGAACTGGCAGCTGCCGCTGTTCGCGCGGCCGGTGTTTGCCATGGAGAGCGTGCCCACCTCGTTGGAGAGCTTCGCGTTCGCGGGGTGCTCGTCCTTGATGGTGCCATTCGGGCTGTCGCCAGTGCCCGCGCGCGGGCTCTTGGGATCCTTGCTGTGCGGGCAGCCAAACTGCAGCATGAAGTTGTTGATGACCCTGTGGAAGTGCAGGCCGTCGTAGAAGCCGCTCTTCGCGAGGTTCACGAAGTTGCCTGCCGTGACCGGCATGAGGTCGGTGAAGAGCTCGATTTCGAAGTTGCCGAGCGAGGTTTCGATCGTTGCGGTGGGATTTGCCATCGCCGACAACGTAGCGAAGCACGCGCTCACGGTCTATGGCGTACGTGGCCAGATGCGTCTACCTTCGGGTCGAATGCGTTCGCTCGCAGCCCCGCTCATCCTCGCCGCGCTTGTTTCTGGCGCGCTGGTTCTCGCGTGCTCGGACACCAAGCACCAGGGCGGACTGGTCGTGGCCATCGACACGAACCTCTCCGTCCCGAAGGACATCGACGCGCTCGGCCTGGCCGTGAACATCGGCGGGATCACCAAGTTCTCGAACGTGTACGGCGTCGCGCCGAGCGGCAAGGTGACGATGCCCGCGACGCTGGTCCTGCAGGAGCCGACCGACGCCTCGCAGTCCGTCACCATCCGCATCACCGGTTTTCTCGGCGGCAACGCCCGCATTGTCCGCGATGCGATCACAACCGTCCCTCACGCCCGGGTCGCGTTGCTCCGGCTCCAGCTGTCCGCGCTCTCGGCAGGCGATGGCGTCAAGGGCGCGATCGATCCGCAGGAGGTGGACCGCATCTCCGACCCATCGGTGCAGAGCGCTGGCTTGCGCATCGCCGACACGACGATCGGCGCCTTCGACCCGTTCACGCAGATCACGTCCAAGTGCTCACTCGCCGCCGAGCAAACCGACATCGACGGAGTCTGCCAGAGCGCCCGCGTGGACTCCGCGACCCTGCCAGACGCAGCCAGCGTCCCGATCGTGCCGTCGGCGGCGGAGCTCGCTGCATGCTTCGACGTCCCGAAGTGCTTCGACGGCGCCGTCAAGGTCATGCCACATGCAGACTGCACGTTTTCCTACGGGGGGGACGCGAAGACGCTCAACGTGGCGATCGAGACCGCCGGCGCCGGGTTCAATACGGCCACTGGATTTCTTGCGCCGCTCGATCAGGACCCAGAGCACGGATTCTCGGTCGCGAATGGCATCGTGACGATCCCGAAGGCCGTCTGCACGATCGGGACGAAGGCGAAGAGCGTGGTGCTGGGGACGAAGTGTCCGGCGAAGCAGCCGACGACGCCGATCAAGGGTGGGGGAACCACCTGCGGGGGCGGCTAGCTCAGTCGGTTGTCAGCCGCGACGACGACGGACGAGCGCGAGAGCAGCAAACGTGAGCCCGACGAGCGGTAGTGAGTTTACCGGCGTGCCTGGTGCCGTGTTGCAGCCCGAGTGCGTGGTGTGGGTGGCGCCTGCGGGATCGCCTGTCGCGGGATCGCCCGTGGTGTCGCCGTTGCCGCTCGTGCCTCCAGCGCCGCCATCCTTGGCGCCGCCACCAGCGCCACCGCCGCTTCCGCCGCCGCTTCCGCCGCCGCTCGTGCCCGCATCCGGTCCGTTGGCGCTCGGGGTGGTGCCGCTTCCGCAGAGCGCATTCGTCACGCAGTAGAACTCCCCCTTGGAGAGCTCTTCGCAGCAGCCGCCACCGGGCAGATCGCCGCAGTCCGCGTTCGTGGCGCAGGGCTTCGAGCAGAACGAGTCAGTGGATGTATAGATGCACGTGTCGCCGCCGAACGTTGGGTTGCAGAACGGGAGGTTCGGGTTTGCGGGATAGCCGCACGCATCACCGAGGTGGCCCTTCGGATTTTGCACGGGCGGTCCTGGAACGGCGTTGCACGCCTGGCCGGTGGGCGTGAAGGTGACGTTCAACTGGTACGGACCAGCGTTGGTGTTCGTGGCTGCACCGAACGTGTCCACCACCAGATAGTACGTGCCGCAGCCGACGACCTGATTCACGCTGGTGTCGCCGCGCGCCGCGCATGCGTTCGTCTGGAGGGAGGTGAAGAGCTCCACGTCCACGTCGGTGGCCGCGTCGTCGCTGATGGTGGCGACCAGCGTGCCGGGCTGCGCGAAGGTTGCAGTATACACGAACTCCGTGCCGCCCTCTTGTTTGGCAGGCACGGCACCGCACACGTCGAGCAAGCTGGACGTGGAGTCCTTCGTGTTGCGTGCGTCGGTGTACGGGAACGCGGCGATGTTGATCGGCTTGGTGAGCGTGCCGACCGGGTCAGCCGCAGTGGTGCCGACCACGCCGTTCAAGCGACGCGGTGTGTAGCCGTTCACGTGCGAGATGCCCGTGACGGCGTTGCGGTTCACGTTGTAGCCGTAGGCCTCGTAGAAGACGGGCGTGCCGTTCGCGAGGTTCTCGCTCCACATGGCGACGTGATAGCCGGCCTTGTTGTAGACGTCGCCCGGCAGCATGGATGCCGCGGTGATCGCCGCGGAGGTCTGGTCCAGCGTGGAGGTGGTGAAGTGCCCCGTGCCCCACGACTTGCTCACGAAGCCGGAGCAGTCCACGCCGGCGGTGCACGCCAGGATGCCGTCGCTCGGCTGCGCGCCAGCGGCGAGGCCCTTCGCGATGTTCGCGTCGAACTCCGCGAACGACTGATAGCCGCCCCAGTTGTACGCGAGGCCCACGAAATCACCTGCAACATACACGGACTTGTACGGCGCGCTGCAGGACGCCGTGAGGTTCGCGGAAGTCGCAGACCAGGGATGCGCGGCGTATGCGCGTGCGCGCGTGAGGATCGTGTCGCGATCCTCCACGGCTTGCGCGGGCTTTGCGCTCGAAAAGACGGCTGCCGCGGCGAGGATGCCGAGGATGGTGCTGGAGAGGATCTTGCGGCTCATCGCGCACCCTCCAGGTTCCAGGTGATGACCACGAGGCCCTTGTCCGTGGGCTTCATGAAGACGAGCCGGCCCTTGCCGAGCGAGAGCTCTCTGTAGGGTACGTACTCTCCAGGCTCACCCAGCTCACGACGAAGGACGATGTCGCCCGTGGTGGCGTTCACGCACTGCACCTCACGCGTGACCCTGAGCGCGGTGGCGGTGGTGTCCGCGTGCTCGAGCCGCGCGCATGCGACGTCTCCGCGCGCGCCGATCAGCCGCGCTGCAGTCGCCTCGGTGAGCGGGAACGCCGTGAGCGCGTCGCCCTTGTGGATGCGAAGCGTGATGACGCCGCGGTCGTCCTTGATGACGCTGGCGAGCCGACCCTGCGAGAGCTGGCCGATGCCCTGCTTCTTGCCTAGCAGCGTGCTCTCGCGGGCGAGCGGCGCATGCGCGCTTCCGAGCGTGAACGACTCCTGGAACGACGTCTCCGCGATCACGCGGCGCGACGGACCAAACGCGAGCCCGTCGACATACGGAAGGTCGCGCGCGCTGAGCGTGCCGGACACGGTCCCTTCGGGGTCCAGCACGGTGACCTCCGACGTGAGCTGTCGCGCGTAGGCGACGGCTCCATCCGGCGATGCAGCGAGGTCGCGGATGTCCTTCGACGTGCTCGCGAAGGTGCGGATGCCGAGCGTCTGCTTGCCGTCGAACCCGACGATCTCTGCGATGCGTCCGTTCAGGCCGTCGCCGACGAGCATGCGACCGTCGTCGGTGAGCGTGAGCGCCGTGGGTCCCTGCGCGAGCGCGTCGGGGAGCGTTCCGCGGAACCCGAGACTCTGCGGGCCCCACGGGATCGTCACCGTGGAGCTCACCGTCGAGCTGGGCGTCCCGTCTCGAGCCGCGCCAGACACCGTCAACCCCGACTGGCTCGCGCCCAGCTCTTCCCTTGGTTTCGAGTCGGTTCCGCATCCCGACAGGACGGCGAGAGCGCCGACGGAGAAAAGGACCGAAAAAACAGTGGTTCGGTGGAGCATGCGGGGCCGGTTGTGGCCTCGTTCGCGCATGCCGTCAAGGACGTTCTTACATTCGTCGCCTATGTATGCAAAACGTCTCCCTGGGGAGACAGCGCAAGGGCTCAGAACACCTGCTCGGCGAACGCGAGCAGGATGTAGTGGGCCTTGGCGGACTCGGGCTTCAGCACGATCGCGCCGTCGGCGCCCGGCGCGTTGGTCGTGCGGTGGACCAGGTGCGCGCTGTGCGGCTCGGTGGTGCCGCTCGTGGCGAAGACGGAGATGTGGTCGCCAAGGGTGATCTCGTCCGAGATCTTCGTGACGAGCGCCGCCTGCTTGAACGGGACGAAGGATGCATTATGCACCGATAGGTCGGTGACGTAGTCCAGCGTCATCGTGTCGTGCCAGCCCTCCGCCCACGGCATTCCACCGGCGAGCGGAGCGTCCATCTCGAGGAGCGAGACGTCCGGGCTGCCGATGGTGGAGAGGACGTCCACCACCATGCGATAGATCTCCCCGTTCATTCTTCCCTGGATGACCAGGTGCGTGGCGTTCGGGAGAGTGCACGCCTGATCGCCCGGCGGCACGATCGCCGTGACGGTGCCGTCGAAGCGCCCGAACTTGGGCGTCAGCGCCATGCCGAACGTCGCGGCACAAGCGGCCGCCTTGCTCCCCGCGTCCACGAACGCGTCCTTCACGGCAGACGCGTCCTGTGCGGTGCCGCCACCGTCGCTGGTGCTCGCGGAGCCGCTGTCTTGCGGCTGCACCGATGCGTCGTCAGCTTGTCCGGTTGTCGCTGTCGACGAGCCGCTGCACGCCGCGAGCTCCGCAAGCGCGACCAACGCAACGAGCGAGACTCCAAGAAGAGGGCGAAGGATCATGGTACCCCTCTCTACGACCGCACCGCCGCGCTGTCCAATGACGTTCCCGTGTCGTCCCGCTGAGCGAAGCGCCGGGCGACTAGCGCGAGTAGGTGAGCGACATCTTTGCCGATGCGACCGTGTGCGCCGTCACAGCTGCGTTGGTCTGGGTAGCGGTGCTCGTCATGGTGACGCCGGGAAGCGTGGCGACATCCAGCGCATGCACGGTGATATCGTAGGTGTGCGCGCCACCGCCCATCGGCGGGCACGGCGACAGGAACTGCGCGCCCGAGAAGTCGCCCAGCGACTGGTGGGCTGCTGGCGCGGCCACCGTGTAGCGTAGCTCATCTTGGCCGGGTTTACGTGCGACGCGCGACCGACTAGCTTCCGCGCCGTGCGCCGCGTGTACATGACCGTCTTGCTTGCGACCTCCGTCGCCACAGGCGTGAGCTTCGGCTGCCACGGCAACGATCTCAGCGCCACACAGGACGCATCGGACGACGGCGCGCAGCGCGACGCGGTGGCCGAGCCTATCGACGCCGCCACGTTCGACGCAGGCCCAGGCAAGGAAGCCCGGATGGCCGCGGCGAACTTCATGGTGTCGATCATCGATCAGCCGTGGTGGCCCGAGAGCAAGCTCGGACCCAAGCGCCTGGGGTACCTGCGCGCGGGCGCGATCGTGATGGCCTACGATCGCCCCATCCAGAACGAAGACTGCAAGGAGGGCTGGTTTCAGCTGGTCTCTGGCGGATACGTCTGCGGGAAGGCGGTCACGTTCGACATCACGAGCTCGCGTGTGAGGCTTTCACCCAAGGGGCCGGACGTCCACGCGGGGATGCCATACCGCTACGGCGTGAACCTCACCGACGACACACCGCTCTACCGGCGCGTCCTCAACAACGACGATCGCAAGAAGTTCGAGCCGTGGCTCATCCCGAAGCCCGCGGCCTCCGAGACCGCGCCTGACGAGAGCGAAGCGAAGGGTGAGCCCACGCCGGTCGCGAGCGCAGCCCCTGCAAGCAGCGGCGCAGGCGCGAGCGGGAGCACCGACGAGCACGCGCAAGCAGAGGACGATCCCGAGCAGCCGAAGACACGTGCTGGGGCGATCGTGGATGCGGGCGCGAAGGACGCAGGCCCGAAGCGCCTCAAGGGACTGCGCGGTCACGGCGTGCTCGTGCGGAAGATGGTGCGTGGCTTCTACCTGGCGCTCGATCGCGACTTCAAGGCGGCGAATGCGCGGTGGTGGCGCACCACGTTCGGCTTCGCGGTCCCGTACGACCGCATCATGGTGCAGCCCGGCGTGACGAAGCACCACGGCGCATGGTTCGAGCCCGTGGCGCTCGCTGCGGCTGGCGGAGATGCGGGCGTGTTCGCGTCGGGATTGCCGCGCGCGGACGCGGGCGGATTCGGCGCGTTCCTCGCGAGCATGGACGCAGGCACGGTGGCGGCGATCGAGGTCGACGGTGGCGCGGTGAGCGGCGGCGCTGTGGAAGCGGCGTTCGCCACCACGGGCTACGGCATCAAGGTCGACATCCGCTGGGACGAGAAGGAGGGCAAGCCAAAGATCGTCTCGTCCGCGGAGCTGCCGAAGCGAAGCGCCGTGGGCCTGACGGGCGCGCGCACGACCGTATCCGGCGTGACCTACGCGGAGACCGTCGCTGGCTTCTGGGTGCGACCGCAGGACGTCACGCCCGCGCATCCGTTGACGCCGCCCGATCTCGCGCCCAACGAGAAATGGATCGACGTGGACATCACGCGGCAGGCGCTCGTCGCGTATGAAGGCCAGACGCCCGTGTTCGCGACGCTCATCTCCACGGGCCGACGCAACGCGCAGGACAAGGAGCACGACTTTCCCACGCCGCAAGGCAACTTCCACATCCGCGAGAAGCACGTCACCACGACGATGGACGGAGACGTAGCGTCCGACGGGCCGTACTCGATCGAGGACGTGCCGTGGGTGATGTACTTCGAGGGCAGCTACGCGCTTCACGGAGCGTTCTGGCACGATCAGTTCGGCCACATGCGAAGCCACGGCTGCGTGAACATGGCCCCGGATGACGCAAGGACGCTGTTCGCCTGGTCCAGCCCGCACCTGCCGGATGGCTGGCACGGAGTGATCGCGACAGAGGAAAAACCAGGGACGAGACTGGTGATCCACGAAGACACGCCGCAGAAGAAGTGAGCCAGACCTCGAGCTCGACTTCTACTCCGACGCGATGTGGGGGTTCAGCTGCGTTGCCTTGGCTTTGAGGTCCTTGGCCTTCGGTGCGTCGCCTTGCTTCTCTGCGATCTCCCCGGCGACCCAGTAGAGCTTCGCGTTCACGAGCGGCATCGCGAGCGCCTTGTCGATCGATTTTTTGGCCTCCGCGACGAGGCCGTTCGTCAGCTGGGCGTCTGCCAGCGCCACGTAGCTCGTGCTGTTGGGCCGCAGCTCCACGTTCTTCTTCAGGAGCTCCAGGGCCTTCTTCGGCTCGTGGGTCTTCATGTAGAACTCGGAGGCGTGCCAGTACATCGCCTCGGGGTACTTCTTCACGAGCACCTCGTAGCCGGCGTGCGCCTTCTCCGCGAGCGCTCGCGCCTCTTCCTTCTTGCCGCCTAGCTCGTACAGCTCGGAGAGCGCCTGCGCGAACTCTGGATCCTCCGAGAGCTTCACGACCTCCTCGTAGAGCTTCGTGGCCTCGGCGTCCTTGCCCATCATGTGCAGCGTCTCTGCGAGGTGCTCCGTGCCTGCGACGTACGTGGGCATCCGCGCGATGGCCTCGCGGAAGAACGCGCACGCTTCGTCCAGCCGTCCCACCTGTACGCGCTGGATCCCTCGCTGCAGATCCAGATGCGCGACGCCGAGCGGGCCCGTGTCGGAGACAAGATCCTCCGCGGCCTCGTACGCCGCGTCGATGTCGTCCTGCGCGCCGCCGGTGTCCTGCAGCAGCTGCGCCTCTCGCATCCAGGTCCCGGTCGACGGATAGTCGCGGCGCGCCTTCTTGATGGCTGCGATCGCCGGCTCGTACTTGCCGTCATTCCAGTCGAGCTCCGTCGCGACGGCTGCGATTCGCTCGGGCGCACCTCCCAGCTTCCGCGCGCGCTCGAGATCCGCGCGCGCCTCCTTGAAGCGATGCAAGCTCTGCTCCTGCTCTGCACGCGACAGCCAACCATCGGGCAGCTCGGGCGACAGCTTCGTGAGCTCCGTTGCCTGGTCGATGCCGAGCGCGAGCTCATCGAGATCGCCACGGTAGCGACCGCGCGTGTGGTGCGAGCCGCTCAGCATCGTCAGGTTCGAAGCGTTGGTCGGGCTCTTCTTGACCAGCCGCTCGAGCTCCTTGATGCGCGCGTCGAGGTTGCCGAGATAGATGTCCGCGCCCGTTGTGGAGAGCTCCGCTTGGGTCTTGGGCCTGCGTCGCAGCCGTCGCGCACCACCGAGATCGGCGACGCTCGCATCGACCGCGCGCGCGCTGCCTCCGTCGCTGCCTCCGTCGTTCATGGCGGCATCGGGAGCGGTCGTCGTGTCGGTCGTGGAGCTCTTGCAAGAGCCCCCGCTCATGAGGAGCAAGACCCCCACGGTACCCGAACGGACCAGCTCCCCCATCCCACACGCGATTGGACGCATCGGGTGGATCTACACGATCCCAGAGCCGGATCGAGGACTGCGCACATTTGACCACTGGGCCGCCATAATGTCCGTGAATGTAGGTGCAGGTGCGGTGGCATCGGTGTTGCGTGAGTGGTCTTCATCATGAAGCTCAAGGCCCTCGCAGTTGTCCTTCCGGTGCTGGCGCTCCTCTCCTTCTCGTCGACCGACAGCCAGGCGTCGGACCATGTGGACGGCCTCAAGACGGCGCTCGACAACGCGGCGGACCTCACGGACCTCTACACGTTCGTCAGCCCCAAGGACCCGACCAAGCTCGTGATGGTCCTCAATGTCCACGGCATCGCCTCCTCGATGTCGCGCTTCTCGAACGCGGTCGACTACAAGTTCCGCATTCGCCCCATCGACGACGCGACGAAGCTCGTCCCCGCCGCCGACGCGCGCCGCGAGCAGAGCATGGTGTGCAGCTTCTCCGGCGGCATCCCCTTCATCGACGCGAACCAGCACGCGACGTGCACGTTCAACTTCGGCGCGACGAAGCAGGTCGTGCGGTTCGACACCCGCAGCGACAGGTACTCCGCCGGCGGCGACGGCGCAGCAGGCGGCGTGCGCGTGTTCGCGGGCGTGCGCTCCGACACCTGGTTCCTCGATGGCGGCAAGACCGTCAAGTACGTCTACTCGAACGAGCCCGTCTCGCAGGCCGCAGGTTCGAACCTCCTCGAAGGACAGAACGTCCTCAGCATCGTGGTCGAGGTCGACAAGCAGAAGCTTGCTGGACCGCTCCTCGCCATCACCGCCCAGACGGTTCGTAAGTGAAAGCCAAGACCATGAAGACCATCAAAGCCATCGCGCTCACCTTCGCCTTCGCCTCCGCTTCCCTCGTCTTCGGCTGCGCCCAGCAGGGTGAGTCCGCCGAGACCCAGCCCCAGACCGCGAGCGAAGATCTCGTGATGTTCCCCGGCAGCGTCGATCACGTCGGCATCGTGGAGTCCACGACGATGATGCTCGTGTCGGGCGCATCGGACTTCGCCACTGTCCTCGACTCGTACAACCAGGACGATCCCTTCGCGCTCAAGACGGGAAACTACCAGGCGGCGTTCGCGAAGAACCTCCGCAAGTTCGACGTCCGCGACGGCAAGAGTGAGTGGACCCCCGACCAGGTCACCTCCTTCTCGACACGCATGGCGAGCGGCAATTACCAGGTGATCGACACGTCGATGCCGTGCGACTACACGAACCCCCACACGTACCTCGAGATCGAGCGCGCGCAGCTCACCGGCAAGCGTCACCAGACCTGCGGCGGCCGCATGCCGAACGAAGACGCGATGGACGTCACGCTGAACTTCCTCATCCGCGGCCCCGCCGCGAACATCACGGGCCCCGGCGCGCTGCGCGACGGCGTGGACCAGGCGACCGAGAAGAGCTCCAACACCTTCCCGTACCTCGCTGACCTCAACGAGTAACTACATCTTGCCCGCGTGGTCGAGGATCACCCTCGCTACGAGTGGGGCGCTCGTCGGGGAGAAGTGAGAGCCGTCGGGCCGCGCGTATTTGTCTGCGGTGGGCGTGGTGTCGTCGCACGGTACGGCCTTGTCGCGGCAGTAGACGTCGTCGATGTTGACGACCGTGATGCGCGCATCGACCTTGGCGGTGTCGCGTACCATCTTGTTCCATTGCTCCGCCCAGTCGTAGTGTTCGAGCAGCTGACGGAGGAAGAAGTTGCAACCGACTGCCGGGCAGCGGGCGAGCATCCCCCTCCCCGGCCGGTCTTGCTCGATGAAGAGGATGCGGGCGCCGCCGACCGTGAGCCGATCGATCTCGCTGCGTAGGTCCGCCTCTTGCGCCTTCCAGAACTCCGGCGTGCCCGGACGCACGTGACGACCGTCGGGCTCCACCCGGTCCGCGAGATCGTAGCGAGACCACCACACGACGACGTCGGGTCGCTGGTTTTGCACCAGATCTTGCTGGAGCTTCGGCACGTCTACCAGGCACTCCTCGCTGTGGTTCCACGGATTGCCTGCCGCATCCACGACCAGATACGGGAACGTCGCGCAGCCGCCGACAGATGCAGAATACACGTACCAGTGCCGCGCCTCCGCCTCCCTGGCGACATAGGGGAGAAGGCGCTTTGGGACCGAGTCGCCCACGAGCAGCACCGTGAAGCCTTGCTTCGGCGGCGGCTTCACGAGAAGCAGCGTCATCCCGCACAAGCCAACGAGGAGCAGCGGTGTCATCCACAGAAGTCGCCTTTGCGAGAGCGGCGCGCTGAGACGGCCATGCCGGATCGGCTTCTCGACCAGGAAGTAGGAGACGGTGGAGATCGCGATGGTGGCGGCGAGAATGGCGAGCTTGCCGAGCGGCGTGTTCGCGCCCTTCGTGGTGGCGCTCCACACGATGAGCGGCCAGTGCCACAGGTAGAAGCCGTACGAGATGGCGCCGAGCTTCTCGATCGGACCGAACGACAGGACTCGAGAGAAGAGCGTGTGACCGCTCTCCACCGCCATGATGAGGAGGCAGCACGCAAAGACGAAGCCGACGGCGCCGCCAGTGAAGTACGCGCGCGCGATGCCCTCCTTCGTTCCCAGGGTAGCGACGCCTGCGATCACACCGACGAGCCCGGCAACGAACATGGGCCAGCGCGCGCGTGTCGCGAACGCTCGGACCCGCTGGCTCTGCCACACAGCGGCGAGGAGGGCTCCAGAGAGCGGCTCGAACGCGCGCGTCTCCGTTCCCATGTACGCGCGCTCGGGATGGGTGGGCCCGTAGAAGACGAAGAGCAGCACGGCGGACACGAAAGCGAGCACCATCGACAGAATGCCGACTACGCGCTCGGGCGACGCCTTACGAGATCGCGCGTAGAAGAGGCAGAGCGCGACCGTCGCAGGCCAGACGACGTAGAACTGCTCCTCGATCGCGAGCGACCACACGTGCTGCAGCGGCGACACCGTGTCGTCGTTTGCGAAGTACGACGATGACGAGATGAATCGCCAGTTCGCGAGGTAGATGACGCTCGCGATCACGTCCTTCTGCACCTTGGCGCGCAAGAACCCGGGTGCCTTCCACGCGGCCCAGGCGATGACGCTGATCGCCACCACCGCAAACGCAGGAAGCAGTCGCCGCACGCGACGCCCCCAGAATGCACCGACCGCGACCTTCTGCGTCTTCTCGATCTCCAGGAACAGGAGCTGCGTGATCAGGTAGCCCGACAGAACGAAGAAGAGATCCACACCAAGGAAGCCGCCGCTCATCTTCGGCACGTTCACGTGGAACGCGAACACGAGGAGGACAGCAACCGCGCGCAGTCCGTCGAGCGCGGGGCGCCTGCCAGGGGGAGCCATGGACTCGCTTACCTACTGCGTAGTGAACGCCCAGTCGAGCTTCACTGGGGCGGCCCCCTGCGTGGCCTCCACGTGAACGCGATACTTCTTGCCCGGCGTGAGCGGCTTGTTCGCGTACATCACATACGCATGCCCTTCAGGATACGCCTATTGGACGACTTCGCCGATCCACGTGTTCGTTTTTGTCCCGAGCTTCGACTCGATGAGGAACGTCTCGTGATTCCGCTTGCTGGCAGTCACGACCGTGATTGTCATCTTCACCTTGTCGCCGTTCTGCACGTCTGTCTTGTCGAAGGCGAAGGTGAGCTGCGGCGTCTGGCCGCTGAGCCCCGGCAGATCCTGTGCGCTGACCTTCCACGTCCCGCCGGTGGGGCCGTCGCTGAATGCGTCGAGCTCCACGACAGCCGACTTGCCCACGGCGATCTGGACGCCCTTCACCATCGCGGTCTGTCCGCCGATCGAATACGGCACGTCTGCGCCGTACCGCGGTGCGACGTTGAAGTACACGGCGCCCGCGATGGGGGGCTGGCAGGGATCGTGGCCGGTCTTCGCGGCCTTGTTCGACCACGAGCGCTGCACCGTGTAGAGCGGCAGCTCCGGGAACTTCACGAAGTTCGTGTCGTCCTGCGCGCACATGTCGCCGACCTCGCCGCCACCCAGGAAGCTCTCCCAGTAGATGTGCGCGTCGTCCACCGCCGCGTAGGCAGGTGTGTTCGACAGCGGGTATGGGTCCGTCGCGGCCTCGACCAGCTCGTGCGCCGTGGTGCCGGTGAGCGCATCCAGGCCGCTCAGGTTCCCGAACGTCGCGCAGCGCGGCATGACCGCGTACGCCACGTCGCGGAGCTTGTGCGCCGCGTCGAGCGTGATGTTGCCGTGGTAGCCGCCGAACGAGCTGCAGCTCTTCGAGACGCGCGGCGGGCGACCTGCGTCGACGCCGCTGTCCACGCCTGCGTCCACGTCACTGGCGTCCACGTCACTGGCGTCTACATCACCTGCGTCCACGCCGCCGTCGGTGCCGGTGTGCGGAGTCCCGCCCAGCGTGATGGTGATGCCCGCGGGGTAGAAGAGCGCGTACAGCGAGTTGTCGTCGGGCGTGCCGAACTTGGGATCGTCCGAGTTCAGCTTCGCAGCGAGCCACAGCTGGATGTCGGAGTCGTCGATCGTGGTCGCCGGATCGTCCCATGCGTCCAGCTTGATCGGCGCCGTCGCCGTCGCGGGGCCTACGCCGTACTCGGTGCTGATCGCTGCCCAGTACTTGGTGGGCCCCACTTTGCTCACGAAGTCAGTCACCGCGTCGACAGTCGTGGCGTCGTCCTTCGAGAAGAACACTGCCGTGACCTTCGGCGACTTGAGCACGGGGCCACCGAACGACTGCACCTGCGGCGGAGTCGGCACCAGGAACGGGCCGCCTGCGTCGACCACGCCGCCCTCGCCCGTGCTGGGTCCGGCTTCGGTTCCTGCATCGTCCGTCTGACCACCACCAGAGTCGGCAGTGGAGCCGCAAGCTGCGGCGAGCGTACCGAGTGAGAAGACAGCGACACAGGCAACGAGGGAAAGCGCACGCATGGCAAGAGCTCCTTGAGCCCCAGGCCCCGAACTGCGAAGGGGCGAAAGGAGCGGGGATGAAAGCGCTTCGGCCGCATGTGCGATAGTGAATTCGCCCTCACATTCGATGGGAAACGCCGGCGACCAAGCTGAACAGAACGGCGCCGTCCGCGCCGGACGGAAAAAATGCGCCGTTGAGCTATGCTCGAGCTGATGCGCTCGATACCGAAGCGGCTGCTAGCGTGGTCCGGAGCAGCAGTGCTGACCGGCTGCTCCGCCATCGCCACGTTCGACGGTTTCGTGGGGACGCCAGAAGCCAACGTCGTCGCGGACGCCGGCGAAGGTGGCAGCGCCCAGAACGACGGCGCCGTTGGTGCGAGCTCCGATGGGAGCAGCAGCCAGATGGACAGCACGACGCCGGACAACGACGGCAGCGCTGGTGGACCCGCGTTCTGCGTGAGCGGCGCGAAGAACGTGCTGCTCTGCGAGGACTTCGAGGCCGCCGTGCTCGACCCGAACGTCTGGCAGTCCCCTCCCAACACGAAGGGCTCCGGGACCGTCGGCCTCAGCAAGGACACGGCCGTGTCGGGCACGTCGTCGCTGAAGAGCAACGCCAAGCAGCACGTCGGTGGCGAGTACTACCAGGACATCGAGTCCGTGGACTTTCTCCAGTCCGCGAGCGCGTTCTCCACTGCCACCTTTCGGGTGGAGGTCGCGTTCAACCTGTCGATGGACCTCGTGTACACGAGCGACACCGGCGTCAACGCGACGCTGCTCGACATCGCCACGGACAACGGCGGCGAGCTCTGGATCTGGTTCGACAAGAGCAGCATGCACGCCGGTTTCAGCACGTGGACGCTCGGCGATGGCGGCGGAGAGACGGACTACGACTCCGACTTGGGCATGGCACCACCGCTGAATGGCTGGCACACGCTCTTGATCGACGTCACGTTCGGCGACTCGAACGGGTTCACCGTCAGCATCGACGGCAAGATGGTCGGCGGCGGAAGCGGACTGCGCGGCGTGACCTCGAAGGCGTCGCTCGTGCACCTCTATCTCGGCCTCGACGACAACGGGCACTTCGGCGACACGAAGGCGTACTTCGACAACGCGCGCATCACCGCGCTCGCAGTTCCCATCCCCTGACACCATAACTTCACGGCGCGCCCGTGAGACCCATCACGTCGTTCGTCACGAGCTTCGGTCGGGCGTCCGGATTTGCCGCGGTCGTGGTGCATGCGTCGAACGTGATGTTCTGGACGTGCCGCAGGTAATAGCCCCACGCCGGCAGATCACCGAACATGTTCGACTCCGGATACTGGTTCGGCAGCGCCTCCACGGGCGCGCCCGGCACCGCACCGAGGTTCGCGTCATAGGTCATCTCGACGCGGTGAAACGCGAGGTTTTCCACCGGATACGTCGTCCCGTTGTAGACATGACCTGTCACGAGCGAGCCCTGATGCGGCGAGTTGCCCCACGCCGACGTGGTGCCGTGGATGTCGGTGAAGGAGACGTTGGTGATGCTCCCGAGCTTCGGCACATCGCCCACTGGATGGGCCTCGTTCTGCTGCGCGAGGTAGACGAAGAACGCAGCGCCGACCCCGGTGAGCTCGATGCGATTGAAGGCCATGCCGTCGATGTCGGAGCCGTGGCGAGACTCCACCGCCATCGCTGCGTACTGCACGTCCTTCACCCACGTGTCTTGCAGCGTGACGTTCTTGATCGCTCCATAGGTCGCCGTCCCCAGCTTGATGCCATTGGACCCGCCATTGTTCCCGCTGAAAACGGAGTCCTTGACGACGATGCCGTCGAGGCCGCGACGCACGCCGCTCTTCAGGCACATCGCGTCGTCTCCTGCGTTGATGGCGCAGTTCTCCACGGTGACGTCCGCGCCGTCGACGATGTCGATGCCGTCGTGCGTGATGCCGTTGCTCTGGAGCTTGATGTCGTTGATACGGACATGGTCGGACTCCATGCTCACCAGGCTCCACACCGCGCCCTTGCGCAGATACAGGTTCTGCACGGTGACGTTCGTGGACAGCACCGCCCAGATCAACATGGGGCGCGTGCCCTCGAGGCCCGAGAACGAGCCGCCCTGACCGTCGATCTCGCCGCCGCCGTCGATCGTGAGGTGGTCGGTGTTCGGCGCGTACAGCAGCGCGCGCTGGCAGTTGAGGAGCTGCGTGTTGCCAGTGGCGGGCGTCTGCGCCGGATAGTCCGCCGCGTTCGCGCTGCCCAGGAGCACGGCGGACGAGTCGATGAAGAACGTCATGTTGCTCTTCAGCGTGAGCGTGCTGGAGAGGAAGGTGCCGCCCGAGAGCAGCACGGACCCGCCCGTCCCCGCCGCCGCCGCGATCGTCGCCTGGATCGCGGCCGTGTCGCCGGTGACGCCGTCGCCCTTCGCGCCGTAGTGGCGTGGGTCGAAGACGGGCGCTGGCGCCGCGCCTATGTAGCCCGCCTCCGTGAAGACCTTCACGTTGTCCACCCACAGCGTGCCCGTGTTGATGCCATCCATGAACCAGCTGACGTGGTTGACCGAAGGCGATGTGGTGCGCTGCGCGGCGGCGCGTAGCTTGCGCACGCCGTCCACATAGAGATCGAAGACACCGGCGGTCGTGTCGACGAGCACGCGCACGCGGTACCAGACGTTTGCGCTGAACGGCTGGACGATGCTCGTTGCTGAGCCGACGTGCGCCACGATGTTGCCATCCTGGAAGGCGATCGAAGCCACTGCGTTGCCACCTGCATCGTAGATGTACGGGATGGCCTTGAAGCCCGCGGTCTCCGCGGCCTTCACCTTTGCCTCGAAGACCACGCGACCGCTCTGGGGTGCGAACGCCACGCCCAGGCTGGTCATGCCCGTCGCATCCGGCTTCACGAGCGCCACGCTCTTGTCGGCAGGGAATGGCACCTCGCGCACCAGCGCGGAGCCGAGCGGTGACGTCGTTCCGGACCACGGAGGCGTAGGCGCGGCCGCGGTGGCCATTGTGTTGAAGGTCTCGTTCACCACCGTGAGCCCGACTACTGGCTTGCTTGCGTCCGCCGCGTCGGAGCCTTGCCCCGCATCGGCGACAGAACCATCACTCGCGCTCGCATCCGTGTAGACGACACCTATTCCCGAATCGTCACCGACGCGCGCGTCGCCCGCACCGCCGCCGCCCGCACCGCAGGCCGCGAGCACGAGGGCCGCGAGCCCGGACAGCCAGTGCACGATCGCTGGGCGCGGGCTCGTCATGCATCAGCGGGTAGCATCCGGAACCGAGGCCGCCAACGGGACAGCGTCAACGGGCCGGTTTGACGAAGATGAATGACGGATTCGCAAAGCCTCAGTACCGGCGCGGAGCACCAACGTCGCCGTTCGCCGTCGGGGTGCAAATGAGCGCCACCCGTGGCAAGGTCAGAGGGTGGCAGGCAACGTCGTGAATCTGAACCGCTTCAAGAAGAAGAAGCAGCGCGAGGAGAAGGCCAAGCAGGCCAACGTCAATCGCGTCAAGCATGGGCGAAACAAAGCTCAGAAGGAGGGCGAACGCGCCGATCGTGAGCGCGCCGCGCGGCTACTCGAGGGCCACAAGCTCGACGAGACCGTGGCGCCGTCCGAGGAGCCGAAGGAGCCGGAGGAGCCGATCGAGAAGTAGGAGCCGATCGAGAAGTAGGAGCTCAGCGAGAACTAGAGGCGGCGGCTCACTTCACGGGTGAGGTCGGCGCGCAGGTTGATTCGCCCGCGCCCACGATCGAGAACCCGATGTTTTCGATGAGCTTCGTGGTGGTCCCATCGGCCGGGTTCCACTTCCAGACCGTGGAGCCGGGCGCCGTGGGGGTCTGCGTGTAGAGATAGAGCGAGCCGCCCCAGTACGACGTGCCCCACGACCCTCCTGCGGGGATCGGCGGCGTGAGCGACTTCTGGAACGTGGGCGCTGACGAGGTCTTGTCGAGCGTGGCGATCAGCCATGAGGTGGTCTGCGGGATGAACGTGTAGAGCAGCCCGTCACCAGTGCCCGTGAGATCGCAGCCGCCGGTGAGCGAGATGCCCGGGATGCTGCCGATGGGCGTGAGCGTGAGGGTGTCGGTGTCGATCTTCGCGAGCCCCTTCGTCCAGCACGCATAGAGCGTCTCCTGCGTGGAGCCGGCGGCGTCGGCGGAGAAGCCCATCCCGAAGGTCTGGAAGCCGTTTTGCCCGGGCACGAAGGCCGTGGCCGTGCACGAGGCGTCCTTGGTGCTCGCGCGATAGAGCTTGCCGTCCTGGTAGAGGATCCACGCTGTGCCGTCGCGCGCGACCGACATGGAGAACGGCCCGGTCTGCGCACCACACACGAGCTGGCCGATCTTCGAGAACGTCAGCGTCGGCGGGTAGAAGCTGTAGAGCGCGAGCGCGTCGTTGCTGACGACGTAGATGAGCTTCGCGGACTCGCTGCAACCGTTCCCGGTCGGGCCACCCTCGTTGCTGCCGCCGTCGCCACCGAGAAGGCCGCCCGCGCCGCTGTCTCCGTCCGACGTCCCGCCGTCGCCCTGATCGCCACCGCCACCTGCCCCACCGGACTGAGTGCTACCGCACGCGGCGAGGCACACGACGACGAACGCAAGAGAAGCGCGGCTCATCCCCTGAGCGTAGACGACCCCGTTGAAATCGACGAGCCTCACCCGAGCCAGCTGGCGAGGAAGTCCGGATGGACCTGCAGCTTGGCGAATCCGGCGACGCCAAGGAAGACGCCGAAGAGCGCGAATCCTCCTGCGACGAACAGGAGCCAGCGCTTCTTCGTGAGGGCCGTGACGCCAAAGAGCGCGATGGCGACCGACATGAGCGCCTCAGCCATGTCGAACTGGTCGTCGTGGACGTTGAGGGCCTCGTAGTCCTTCTGGAACCCTTCGGCCTTTGCCTTGATCTCGTCCTTCTCCTTTTCGTACTTCTTGACGGCGGACTTCTGCTCGGCGATGCGGTCGTCGAAGAGCTTCTTCGTCTCGGGCGTCAGGTTCGGCGCGACGTCGCGCTGCAGCGTGATCTGCTCCAGCGTCGACTGCGCGAGGTTCTCCTTCACGCCCTTCGCCTGGTAGTACGACCACTGGTCGACGCCGTTCGTCTGCGCCGAGGACATCGCCTGCACGATGTTGCCGTCCTTCACGTTGCACAGGGCCAGGAACGTCGCAGTCACCGCGACGAACGCGGCGATCATCGTGTTCAACTTCGACTCGGACCCCTTTTCGACCGCCTCACCCACCGCGTCTGCGAGCTCGCTCATCGCCGCATCATACGATGAGTGCGCCGCGTGGCTTCACTGCATCTCGTCGAGGAGCATTCTCGCGTCCTCTCGCTTGATTGCGTCGGACGAGGGAGAGCGCGCCGTTCTGGAGAGCCATCCGCGGAGCACCGCAGGCGTGACCGCGTGGGGATCCTGGATGGGGTCACCGCGATCACGCCAGCGCAGGAAGGACCGTGCGTTCCGGTCCGGATAGCCGCCGCAAGCGCGTGCATTCTTCACCAGGCGCCCGAGGTGCCCCTCCTCCAGATCGCGCATGCTGATGAACGCAATGCTTCGCTCGAGCGCACGGTTCACGTCCTTCGGGGCTCGCGGCTCCACCACCTTGCACGCGGCCGCGGCCGACTCCGGATCTCCGCCGAGGATGAGCGCCAGCCCTGCGGGCGCGAACAGGTCGGGGTCGACGAGCATCCCGCGCAGGGATTTTTTCAGGGTTTCGTCCATCGGCTGTCCGGCATTGCCGATCGCCTCGGCCGCGGCAAAGCGAAGCTCCGCGGACGCGCGCTTCGAGATGAGCGGCAGGAGCGCCGCGGGTGCAGCAGCGCTGCTGGGTCGTTGCATGAAGGCGCCGAGGAGCCCCATCCGCACCTGTTCCTTGCTCGCGCTCCGTGCCTGCGGGTCCGACAGACGGCGCGCGAGCGTCAGGAGCTCCTGCGCGTTGCCCACCCAGCCGAGCGCATGGGCAGCTTCGAGGCGCGCTGACTCGCTGTTCTTCTCGTCCTCTGCGTAGCGGAGCAGCGCCTCCCACGCCATTGGGTCTTGCATCTCCGAGAGTCCCCACGCCGCTCCCGTGGCGAGCGCGCCGACCGAGGTCGCAAGCTCGCTCTTGCCCGTTGCCAGGCTAAGGCGCGCGGGTCTGCGTGCGAGCTGACGCAAGAACAGAGCATGCACATCCGGATCCTGTATCCCGGCGACGCGATGCGCGATCCCGAGAGCTCGCAGCGCCGAGCGCGCCGTGCCGAATGCCGCTGGCATCTCGCTCTCCTCGGGCCCGCCCGGCTTCGGCAGCGGCACGACTGGATCCGCCCACGCACGGAGCTTCGCACGCCCGCGCGCTCCACCGAGCAGCGCGAGGAGTGGCATCCCGTGAGACCGGGGCGGTGAGCGACGCCGAAGAGCCCTTGCTTCTTGGCGGTGCCGCACGATCCCCTCACTTCGCGCCGTCGCGGGCCTCGGTGAGCGCGTCGAGTCCGGGGTCCGCATCGCGCCACAGCTCCACGAGCGCCGCATAGCGCAGGTGCGCCAGCGCGACGTCCCCGCTTGCCTTCGCCGCGCGCGCCGAGCCCAGGAGCGCGAGCGCGCGGTTCGGCCGTTGTTCCAGGTTGCGCTCGAAGACCACGAGCGCCTCCTTCGACTTACCGGCCGCGAGCAGCAGGTTCCCGAGCAGCTCGCGCGGCGGCTCGCCGAACGCAGGACCCGCGATCGGGCGTTCGTCCTCCGACGCGACGTACTTCTCGAGCGCCATGGTGATGATCTTCTGGTCGGCCGGGGACGGCTTGGCAGAGGCGCGGGCGCGGACGAGGAGCGCTTCCTCCTTCATGTCCCAGCGCTTGGTGGAGGTCGGCGGCAGCATCTTCGACCACAGCTGCATCTGCGCGCGCACCGCCCGCATGTCAGCGACGCGTGCCTCGACCGTCTTGCGATCCCCCGCGCGGATCGCCGCCTCGGCGCGGAGCGCGTGCGCGTTCATCCGGCCGAAGAGCGCATACGGCATTCGCACCTCACCGCCCGCGGACGGTGCATGCGCCGCACACGCGACGGGACCGCCTGCGCCGCCCTCGTCCGGCACCGGCGTGAACACCGGCAGAACGAGCGCCTCCACCTCCGCCCATCGCCCCGTCACGACGGCGTAGTGCGCGACCATGTCGATGTAGGCTCCACGTATCTCGGCGGTGTCCTCCTTCATCCCGACGATGATCGCGCGGACGTCTTCCACGAGCTTCTGCGCACGCGCAAAATGTCCGAGCTCCAGGTTCGCGGCCACGCGCCACGAGTACGAGTGCCAGTCGTACTTGTTCGCCGTATGCCCACGCGATTTCTCCCACGCGACCGACGACGCGTACGCGCGCTCGTTCGACGGAACGACGTCGCGCCACATCCCGAGGTGAACGAACGTATGCGATGGCATGTGCTGAGCATGGCCGCCGGCCGGCGCGATCCGTGCGTAGGTGCGCGCCGCGTCGAGCGCGAGGATCGCGTGGTCGCGGCTGTCGAACGCGTGGATCGTGTAGTGCGCAGCGCCTGGATGGTTCGGGCGGCGATGGAAGACGTCCAGCGCGATGTTGCCGGACTCCATCTGCTCACGCACGTGCGCGAGGTCGTACCCGTAGACCGACAGGAGCGCGAGCGCGTGCTGGAGCGCGACCTCGTCGTCATCGGTGTATTCTGCATGCATATTCGTCGCGGCCGCGAGCCACGCTGCGTACGCCTGCTTGCCGTCATCCTTTGCGAACAGCTCGCGGGCCGTCGCGATGTAGGCGCGCTCCTTGGGCGTGAGCGCCTCCTCATGCGTTATCTTTGCGAGGGCGGCGCGGGCCTTCGGGAGGTTGCGCTCGTGCCACACCGGGTGATCGAACGACATGGCGTCGCCCCATGCAGCCATGGCGCACGACGGATCGGCGACGAGAGCAGCGACGAAGCTCTCGTGTGCCTCGTCGTACAGGAACGAGTGCAGCGCGAGGACGCCGTCACGAAAGAGGCGCTGGCATTCGGGCAAACCGGTGATCGGGAACGAGAGCTCACCGAGCTGCGACTTCGATGAGGCGACGTCCGGTGTGCGCGTAGATCGCTCGGGCACCGGAGGTGTAGCAACCAAGGCCGGCGGCTGCGTCGTGGACGGCAAAGACCGACCCGAGGCCGGCGCGACGGCGGGCGTGGGCGGTTCGGCGCCACACGCGAAAGAGCCAGCAAGCATGAGAGCACACGCAGCCCGGTACGGATTCATGTCGTGAGCCTAGCAGTGACTATCGGGTCTCCACACCGGTGAAGCACAAGGTCACCACACGAGGTATCATGAAGGAGTGACCGCAAAACGGAACCTGACGCTGGGACGTCGCGCATGGGTCGTCACGTCGATCCCGGTGATGGTCGGGATCGCGGCTTCGTGCGACGCGGCGTACACCGTCTCGCCGTCTGCACCATCGGACGCGGGCGTGGTGTCTGACTCCAGCGTCAGCGACGGCGACAGCGGAGCCAGCAGCGACGATGCGGGGATCAGCGTGGACGCATCCACCGACGCACCAGTGGATGCGCTCGCCATGGGCTGCGTCGCCGCACAGCCTGGGCTCGTTGCGTACTACCCATTCGACGACGACGCAGGCACCATCGGGCACGATTGTTCGGGCTACGCGCGGGATGGCGTCATCGCGAACGGAACGTGGGGTGCCGGGAAGCACGGGAACGCGCTCGTGCTCGGCGGCAGCGGCTGCATGGACCTCGGAGCCGATGCGGGCTTCCTCCAGAGTGGACCGTTCACGATCGCGATGTGGGTGAACCTTACGACGCTCGGCCTCAACTACTACGTGGCGAAGACGTCGATGCCGCCGCAGACCGTCGGCTGGCACTTCGGGACCAACGCGGCGAGCATGAGCGCGAGCGTGAAGTTCGGGACAGCAGGTGGTCCCGTCCAGTCGAATGCGCCCACTCCTCTACCAACGTCGACGTGGGTTCACGTCGCCCTCAGGTTCGACCCGTCCGTACGGGCCGAGCTGTGGGTAAGCGGAGCGCTTGCCTCCGGTTTGATGCCAGCTCCCGCTGCCATCTCGGACGACCCATCTGCGCACCTGCGAGTCGGCTGTGGCGAGGGCATTGACTACGTGGTGGGGGCGATCGACGACGTGCGGTTCTACAACCGCGCGCTGTCAGCTGCCGAGATCGCCGCGCTCGCGCAGTGACGATTGGCGCGGTTGGCCGTGCGGGCGGGAGCCCGACACGTCGCCGACTCAGCTGAGGTCGCCCCAGTCGCGCTGGATGTGCCAGGCGCCGGGCTTGAAGGACCACGTGATGATCTCCGCTGGATCGAACGCGTCGGGCAGCACCGTGATGGAGATGATCTCGTCGGCGGAGAGCACCACGTTGAAGGGCTTGCGCCGGCCTTCGAGGTCCCAGAGCTGGTAGCGCGGCTCCTGGTCCAGGCCGCCGCGAAGCGGGCCGTAGTCGAGCGGAGCGCAGATGCGCGTCTTCTCGCGTCCCTCCTTCTTGCTGTTGAAGGTGACCGAGAGCCGCTGTTTTCCGGCGATCGCGTCGAGGAACACCTGATGGGCCGCGTGCATGCACGGATGCCCTACTACGAATTGGCGGAACCTTCGCCTATGTCTGTTCGTTCATGGGGCGCATGATGACGTTCACGATGCGCGAGCGGCTGCGTGGAAGCACGGAGAGCAGCACGGCCTCGGCCACGTCCTCCGCACTGGAGAAGCCCTTCATGTTCGCGCCGTCTGGCGTGCGGCCGTCGCCGAGGGCGAAGTGCGTCTCGACGCCGCCTGGGCACACGAGGCTCACCTTGATGTTCTTCTGGTAGAACTCGCGGTCGAGCGACTGCGACAGCGCGACCTGCGCGGACTTCGACATGCAGTAGATGCCCTCGTTCGGGTAGCCCTGAAGACCGGCGACGCTCGAGAGGTTCACGATGTTTCCGCCCCCCTGCGTGAGCATGTGGGGGATGACCTCCTTGCAGAAGAGCCAGGTCGACTTCGCGTTCGTGTCCATGATGCGGTCGTAGTCGTCCTCGGTCCAGTCGAGGAACGGCCGGTAGCCGCCGATGCCCGCGTTGTTCACGAGGATGTCGATGCGGCCGAAGTCGCTGACGGTCTGCTTCACGCAGGCCGCGACCTCGGGGGACTTGGTGACGTCGCAGGCGAACGTGTGCGCCTTGATCCCGAGCGCGGTGAGCTCCTTCTCGAGGGCCTCGAGATCGTCGTGCGTTCGGGCCGTTCCGCAGATCGAGGCCCCTTCGCGGGCGAGGGCGAGACAGCTCGCGCGACCGATCCCGCGGCTGGCTCCGGTGACGAGAGCGACTTTGTCCTTGAGGCGCATGATCTTCTCCTTGGGCGATGAGCGAGGGCGCTCCCGAGGGCTGCAGCCTACCTGATCACGAGGGCCGTGCGCTGGGCCGACGTGCGCGATCGATCGCCACCGCCACGAAGATGATCCCGCCCGTGACGATCTCCTGCACCCAGCTAGGCATTCCCATGTGGACAGCGCCCGTGCGGATCACGGTCATGAGGAGAGCGCCGAGCACCGAGCCCACGATGCTCCCTTCCCCGCCCGAGAGCGGCGCGCCGCCGATGACCACGGCCGCGATGACCTCGAGCTCGAGCCCGAACGAGTCGGTGGGGTCGCCGACGGTCAGGGTAGAGAACTCCATGAGGCCCGCGATGCCGGCCAGCATGGAGGACAGCGCGTAGACGAGGATCTTCACGCGGGCAGCGTTGATGCCGCAGAGCTTCGCCGCAGCCTCGTTCGAGCCCACCGCCAGCACGTGCCGCCCGAAGCGCGTGTAGTCGAGGAGCGCGGCGGTCGCGAGCGCGAGGGCGAGCGCGATCCAGATGCCTGGCGACGCGAGGCTCGCGTCGAGCAGCCGATCGAGGCCGTGCGGCTCGCAGTCGATCTTCTGCTCCGAGGCGAGCCCCTTCGCGGCGCCACGGAGCGCGGTCATGGCCCCGAGCGTCACCACGAACGGCATCATCCGCAGGCGCCCCACGAAGAAGCCGATGAGCGCGCCAACAAGAGCTGCCACCGCTACCCCGCAAAGGATCGCGAAGACGGGGCTCGAGCCGCTCTTGAGGAGCTTCGCGATGATCACCGTCGTGAGCGCGACAAGAGAGCCGGTCGAGAGATCGATGCCGCCCGTCACGATGACCAGCGTCATGCCGAGCGCGCAGATCGCGACCACCACCGTCTGACGCCCCATCATCGGCAGGTTCTGCGCGCGCAGGAACGAGTGCTCCGGCGTGATGATCGCGAAGACCGCGTAGACCACGAGCAGCGCCACGAGCGGACCGAGCCACGCAGGGCGACGCATGGAACGGAGCGCGTCGAGCGCGCTGGTGATGCCGCTCATGACGCTGCCTCCAGCAGGAGCTTCTGCTCGGTCCACTCCGAGACGGGGCGTGAGGGAGACAGGACGCCACGCCGGAGAACGGCGATGCGATCACAGGTCGCGACGAGCTCCTCGAGCTGGCTCGACACGAGCACGACGCCCTTGCCGCGGCGGGCGAGCGTGCGCAGGAGGTCGAGCACCTGGGCCTTGCTCGCGACGTCGATGCCTCGCGTGGGCTCGTCCACCAGGAGCACGTCGTAGTCCTCGCGCAACAAGCGTGCAATCTGCACCTTTTGCTGGTTGCCGCCCGAGAGATCGCCCGTGCGCTGCGCGGGCCCGCTGGCGCGGATCGAGAGCTCGGAGATCCACCTCGCGCCCTCCGCATCGACTCGTGCGGGGCGCACCATGAACGGGCCGCGCGCGGACAGCTCGATGTTGTCGGCCACGGAGCGTCCGAGCATGAGGCCCTCCCCGCCGCGGTCCTCGCTGAGGAGCCCGATGCCGCGCGGCGCAGTGAGCACCACCTTCCCGCTGCTCGTCGGGTCGAGCCCGAGGATCGCGCGCAGGAGCTCGGTGCGACCCGAGCCAACGAGGCCCGCGATGCCGAGGATCTCGCCGCGACGGAGGACGAACGAGGCGTCGCGAGGCTTCGTCTTGCCCGCGACCGCGCGCAGCTCGAGGAGGGGCTCGCCCTCCTTCACGTCGGCCGCGTGGGCCCCACGATAGCCGTGCGCACCTTCGACGTCCGCGTCGCCGCGCTCGGTGTCGAGCTCACGACCGAGCATCGCGTGGACGATCTTCTCCGGCGCTGTCGTCTTCGCATCGCCCGAGCCGCAGACCTTGCCGTCACGGAGGACCGTGTAGCCATCGGCATGCTCGCGCACGTCCGACAGAAAGTGCGTGACGAGCACGATCGCGAGGCCCGCGTCGGCGAGCGCGCGCACCCGCAGAAAAAGCCTGTCTGCGTCGCTCTTGCCGAGGCTGGCGGTGGGCTCGTCGAGCACGAGGACCTTCGCGCGCACGCCCTCCGCGTCCGTTCCGAGCCCGCCTTGCGCCAGCGCGCGTGCGATCTCCACGAGCTGCTGATCCGCGACGGAGAGCGCGCGCACGGGTGCCGCGAGCGGGATGCGACCGTCACCCGCGACGAGCCCGAGCGCCCGCGACGCGATCGCGTGGGCCTCCTTGCGACGAAGAAGTCCGCTCGCGCTGGGCTCGATCCCGAGCACGATGTTCTCGACCACGTCGAGCGCGGGGCACAGCGTGCGCTCCTGGGGGACCATCACGACGCCTCGCTCGCGCGCGTCGGCAGGACCACGCGGCGCGTACGGACCATCGGCGAGCACGATCGCGCCGCGGTCCGCGCGCTCGAGCCCGAGCAGGATGCGCATGAGCGTGCTCTTGCCGGCACCGTTCTGGCCGAGCAGCGCGTGGACCTCGCCGCGCTTCACCTCGAGGCTGACGCCGCGCAGCACCGCCACGGGGCCGAACGACTTCTCGATCTCGAGGAGCGAGAGCGCGGACGTCACTCCCCGAGCCACTTCTTGAG
Organism: Myxococcales bacterium; assembly: GCA_025355005.1. Lineage (GTDB taxonomy): Bacteria > Myxococcota_A > Polyangia > Polyangiales > Polyangiaceae > JANXLV01. The sequence goes on from JANXLV010000054.1 coordinate 40,595, forward strand.
GTCGGGCGCGATGACCTCCTTGACCGCCGGCTCTTCGAGGTTGTCCTTGGTGACGAGGCGCGCGCCGGTGTCGATTCGGCGCTCGACCTTCTTGCCGCGCAGGTGCTCGGTCATGGTCTTGACGGCGAGGTAGCCCATGTTGAAGGGGTTTTGCACGACGAGCCCGTCGATGTCGCCGTCCTTCAATGCGGAGACCAGCTTCTCCGAGGCGTCGAAGCCGACGAACTTGGTCTTCTTCGCGAGATTGGATTTGCGCAGCGCCAGGAGCATGCCGAACGTGGTCGACTCGTTCGGCGTGAAGATCGCGTTGACGCCGCCAGTGTCGGCCTTCTGCGCGACAAGTAGCCCTTCGCCCTTCGCGAACGCGCTCTCGGTGGTGGCGCCGCCGTACTGGTTGTCGCTCACGACCTTGAGGGTGGGCTTTGCGTGGACCGCGTCGAGGAAGCCTTTTTCCCGGTTCGCCGTGCTCGCCGAGCCCTCCTGATAGCGGAGCATGATGACGTTGCCCTTGTCGCCGAGGAGCTTCGCGATGTGGTCGCCTGCGAGCTTGCCCGCCGCGACGTTGTCGGTCGCGACGAAGCTCACGTGCTCATCGCCCTGGAGATCGGAGTCGAAGATCACGACCGGGATCTTCGCGGCGGTGGCCTCCTTCACCGGCGCGCGGAGCGCCGTGTCGTTGAGCGGCGCCAGCACGATGCCGCTCACGCCCTGCGCGACGAACGTGCTCACCACGTCGACCTGGGCCTTGAGATCGTCCTCCTTGAGGGGACCCTTCCACACGATGTCGACGTCGAGCTCCTTCGCGGCCTTCACGGCGCCAGCGTGCACGCTCTTCCAGAACTCGTGTGTCGTGCCCTTGGGGATGACCGCGATCTTGAGGCGCGCGGTGGTCGCGGGAGCAGCGCCACCTTCACCGTCCGCGGTGGGCTTCGGTGCATCCTTGGGACAAGCCATCAAGAGAAGCGACCCGAGCACCACGAGCAGAGACCAAACGGGCGAGAGAGCGAGCGAGCGCGTCTTCATCGCCAAGGAGACTACCGCGACCCACCCCGACGGGTCATCTACTGGCAGAACCCGCGCGGGGTGCAGTTGCCGTTCGTTGGCGGGTTCGGACAATCCGTTGGATCGGGCTGTGGACCGCTGGTACCCGTGTACGTGCACGACTTGGTGCATTGAACCGCGGACCCGATGGAAGCGCAGAGACTGTACTCGCCGACGCACGCGGGATCGACACCGCCACCTGCCGTCGCGCCGCCTTCTGCGCCCGTGCCGCCGCCGCCGCCGCCAGGATACGAGCCTGGCGTCACCCGTGCGTCAGAAACGACAAGGCCAGCAGGTCACGCGCTGCAAATCGGCTTCAGAAACCGACTGTCGCGAGCTCGGAGCCGGGATACAGATTCGCGGCGATCTTCTTGGCCTTGCGGAGGAGCGTGGCGAGGCGCTCGCCTGTCGCTTCGTCCAGGCCTCGCTCGTCGCCGTAGAACGAGGAGTTGTTGACCTGGGCGACCGGCGTGGTCGTGGCGGCGCGGAAGAGAAGCCCGCCGTCACCGTAGTAGAGCCACAGCTGGAACTGGACGACGTTCTCCTGATCGAGCACGTCGTACCACTCGACATCACATTCGGCGAACGCGGCGAGCCCTCCCGTGAAGAGGTCGGCTGGGGACGTGGTGAGCGCGCGCTGTTGCGTGATGGACGCGTCGTAGATGGCGAGTATGGCGAGCAGCTGCTTTCGGTCCGTGGGCGTGAGCTTCGACTTCGCGAGCCAGGTCGCCGCTTCCTCGATGGCGAACGTTCGTCGGTTCGCGAAGCGCAGGCTCGTCACCGTCTTCAGGAGCTTCGTGGTGTGTGCGAGAGCGTTGCTCATGGCTTTGCCCACCGGGGCGCGCGGCCTGCCCACGACGGCGCGACTGCTCGGAGCGCCTTCACGCGCTCCTTCCGCGGCGTCGAAGCGAGAGCGCCGCGACGGCCGCCACAACCCAGGGCCCAGCGCTCCCGCCGCCGTCACCTCTCGTGCGTGCGATCGCGCAGCCGCCCTTGGTCGTGCTGGTTTTCGCTGCTGCGACGTCGCCCGCGTCCGGCTCGTCGCCTGCGTCGACGCTGCCGGGGTTCGCGGCCGCAAGCGCCTTCGCGTAGAGATCTGCATGCGCGGCGACCGTGGTGAACACGTCGGGGCCGTTTGCGCAGTCCGACGTGCGCGCCAGCAAGCAGTGTCGCGTGAGCATTGGTCGTCCGAGGAAAGCACGAGGCGTGCCTACAAATCTGCCCAAACTTCCGCGAAAATCGACCATCCCATCACGTCGCAAGGTCACAGCCGTCAGCAATCGCACGCGGGATCGGGGGGAGACTAGCGGCGTGCTGGACTGGACGCGGCGTGGAGTGAGGCGCTCACTCCGGGAGTTTTTCTCCGCATGTGACGCAGGTGCTGACGTAGCGCCTCCGGAACGCGAGCACGCGACGGGTTTCGCGCCGCGCCACATCGAACATCGAGTCCTTGTCCCCCGCGTGCGCGACCACCGTCGGCGGACGCGGCCACGGCGGCGCGTCACCTTCCCAGCCGAGGAGCAGCGCGTCGTGCCCGCGCGGACACTTCGTCACGGCAGCCACGAAGTACGCAGGAAAAGCGGCGAGATCAAACGGCAGCTTCTTCGTCAGCTGGGCCCGCGTCACCTTCACGGCGCGTTCTTCGCGCCGCGCGAGCCCACGACGACCTGCGTGGTCCGCGCAGAACCACGGCAGGAACTTGTCACGTACGGGCGAGAGCTCGCGGCCCATCGTCGCGCACGTGGCTGCGGCGTCCACCTCTATCCACGGCACGCCCAGCTCGAAGGCCTTCACCTCGTCCACGGCGTGCGTGTGGCGGATCTCCACGGCGGCGATCGGGAGCCCGCCTGGCCCCAGGAACGCCACATCCACGACATGCCCCGTCTTCAGGCGAAGCTCCGCGACGGCGCCGAGCACCTTCTTCGGTACGGCCTGACGCGTTCGTGCATCGCACCCTGACTCTGCGCACGCGCGAGAAATCACCGGCGCCACACCCCCCGCCCGCCACTCGGCGATCGCCTGGAGGACGAGCTCCTTCGCGCCGGTGTGGAGCGCGGTCTCCTCGCTGCATACGGAGGTCGCATGATGGAAGTGCCGCCGCTTCTTCTGTCCGGCATGCAGGGTCACCGACGTGCCGCATGCGGGACACGTGTATCTTCTCCCCTTCTGCGCGTCCGCTGGCGCGAGGAGCTTGCCATGTGAGTCGCGGGCGACAGGGACGCGAAAGCCAGTCACGGAGCCAACCATACTGGATGCGCAACGAGAGGGGCGCTCGGACCAGGTCAGCGCTTGCCTTTGTCGTCTGGTTGGGCGAGCAGATTGCCCAGGGCGATGCCGGCAGCGGCGCCTTGCGGGTGCGCAAAGGGCGCGGGGTGCTCCCAGATCATCTCGCCCTTGCCGTCGCGGCACACGAGCTTGTCACCGCTCCACACGCCGCTCTCGACGCCCATCTTCCATCGCAGCTTGCCGTCGCTGCCGACCGCGGCGGCCGCGGGTACCGCCGCGACGTAGAAGCAATCGCCGTCGAAGATGGCGGTGTCGGGGGAGAACGGCAGATCGATGTGCGCCGTGATCTTGCCGGTCGCTGGATCGAGGAGAGAGACGCGCGCGTCAGCAAGCACGAAGAGCCCATGCGGGGTCACGAAGAAGCGCCCCGGCGCGCTCGACGCCGAGTGGACGTCACTCACGACGGTCTCCCAGAGGAGGTCACCACTCTTCGGGTCGAGGGCGCGCACGTGCGGGAGCTGCATGAGAAGCAGAGGCGAACTCACATCCATTCTCTCATCCTAGAAGATTGGCAGCTGTCAGGTCCCGCGAAAGCTTACTGAAGCTACATGTAGCTGACGTGATTCGTGACTGTTACGACACGTTTTTCGAGCCCAGCCGTGCGGCCCCATGGGCACGCGGAAAATCAGCCACCGCGGCTCGTCCCATTCCGGGCCGAAGGTGGGTACCGGCCTGTATGAGGAGAACTTCATCGTAGCTTCACCTTTGCCGCGCAATCGGGGCGTATCGATAGTGGGACGTGCTCGAGCGCCTCATTGAACTCGCCGTCAGTCGCCGCATCGCGACCCTCGCGCTCACGTTGGCGTTCGTCGTCTTCGGACTGCTGACGTTCACGAAGCTGAAGATCGAGGCGTTCCCCGACGTCACCAACGTCCAGGTCATGGTGATCACGCTCTTCCCCGGCCAGGCGGCGGAAGAGGTGGAAAAGCAGGTCACCATTCCGGTGGAGCGCGCGCTCGTCGGCGTCCCCAACGCGCTCGTCCAGCGGTCGATCACATCGTTCGGTTTGTCGCAGGTCGTCGTGACGTTCGAGGACGGCGTCGACATCTACTTCGCTCGCCAGCAGATCGCAGAACGCCTCCGCGACGCCGACGTCCCCGACGGCGTGACGCCCACGCTCGGCCCAAACGACACGCCCGTCGGCCAGGTCTATCAGTACACGCTCGAGAGCGATCACCACACGCCGAGCGAGATCCGGAGCTGGCAGGACTGGGTCGTCTCGAAGCAGCTGAAGGCGGTCCCGGGCGTCGCCGACGTCGTGAGCTTCGGTGGTTTCCAGAAGGAGTACCACGTACTCGCAGATCCCTCCCGCCTCCGCGCGCAGTCGCTCGCGCTGAAGGACCTGATCGAGGCGGTCTCCGGCTCCAACGGCGCCACGTCGGGCGGCTACCTGCCGTTCGGCGAGAGCGAGTTCGTGATCCGCGCGCGCGGATACCTGAAATCGAAAGAGGACATCGAGAACACCGTCATCACGGTCCAGAACGGTACGCCGGTCCTCGTGCGGAGCGTCGCGCGCGTGGTCGAGGGTTACACGCCCAGGCGCGGTGCCGTTGCGCGCGGCGCGTCCACGGACTCGATCGAGGGCACCGTCCTGCTCCGCCGAGGTGAGAACCCGAAGGACGTTCTCGACGCTCTCCACACGCACATCGACCGCATCAACAAGGACGTGCTGCCGAAGGGCATGCTGATCTCGCCCTTCTACGATCGAACCCGTCTCGTCGACACGACGCTCACCACCGTCTCGCACAACATGCTCGAGGGCGCCGCGCTCGTGGCGTTCATCCTGTGGCTATTTTTGCGCGCGCTTCGCGGCTCCGTAATCGTCGCGATCACCATGCCTCTCGCGTTGCTCACGGCGTTCGTGGGTCTCTACTACGCGGGCGTCCCCGCGAACTTGCTCTCCATGGGGACGATCGACTTCGGCATCTTGCTCGACGGCGCCGTCATCCTGGTCGAGAACACGTATCGCCATCTCGCGGAGAGCAAGCCGGCGCCAGCGGATGTGCCGAAGGTCGTCGCACACTCCGTGAAGGAGGTGCTGCGGCCCATCCTCTTCTCGATGTCGATCATCGTCGCGGCCATGATGCCCATCTTCACGTTGGAGCGCGTGGAGGGCCGCATCTTCCGTCCGGTCGCGCTGACCTATGCGTTCGCCCTCGGTGGCGCTCTCCTCTTCACGCTCACCGCAGTGCCCGCGCTCACCACCGTGCTGCTCCGCAACCAGAAGGTGAAGGAGGTCGAGCCGGAGTTCCTGGTGTGGCTGAAGGCGCGCTACCTGACGGCGCTGCGGCTCGCGCTCAAGTTCCCCATCACCACGCGCATCGCCGGCTTCGCGATCCTGTTCTTTGCGTTGTCCCTCATCCCGCGCCTGGGCACCGAGTTCCTCCCCGAGATGAACGAGGGCGACATTCACATCACCGTCACCATGCCGAGCGCGGTGTCTCTGCAGCGCGGCGCCGAGGTGCTGCGTGAGACCCGGCTCGCGCTCCTCGAATTTCCCGAGGTGAAGGACGTGCTCACCGAGCAAGGGCACCCGGAGGACGGCACCGACGACGAAGCGGCGAACCAGAGCGAGACGTTCGTCATCATGAAGCAGGAGAAGGAGTGGCACACGGGCCGGTCGAAGGCGCAGATCGTCGACGCCATGCGGACGAAGCTGACGGAGCGGCCCGGCGTGAGCTTCAACTTCAGCCAGCCCATCAAGGACCGCGTCGAGGAGTCCATCTCGGGCATCCGTGGCCAGATCGTCATCAAGATCTATGGCGACGACCTCAAGCTGATGCAGAGCAAGCTCGAGGAGGTGCAGAAGATCGTGGTCGCCACGCAGGGCGCGCGCGACGTCGAGGTGTATCGCGCCGGTCGTGCGCAGCACATCGTGTCGGACATCGACCGCGACGCGACGGCGCGCCTTGGCCTCGAGGTTCGTACGGTCGAGGACGTCGTGGAGAGCGCGTTCGGTGGCAAGCTGGCCACCTTCATCTGGGAGGGCGAGCGCCGGGTCGGGGTCCGCGTGAAGCTACCGGCACAAGAAGAGGGCGACTCCGCGTCCGTGGGCGCGCTCGAGATCCCCGCAGGTGCGGCGCGCGTTCCGCTCTCCAGCATCGCGAAGGTCGGAATCGACGCCGGGCGCACGCAGATCAACCGTGAGCAAGGCGGCCGCTTCCTTGCGCTCAAGACGAACCTCGAAGGCCGCGACATGGGCTCGTTCGTGGACGAGGCGCAGACCCGGGTGAAGAACGAGGTGAAGCTCCCAGAGGGCTACTACATGACGTGGGGCGGCGAGTTCGAGAACCAGCGCCGCGCCATGCGTCGCCTCGCGATCATCGTGCCGATCTCGGTGCTCGTGATCTTCGCGCTCCTCTACCTCACGTTCCGCTCCGCGCTCCCGGCGATCGTGGTCCTCCTGGACGTGCCGTTCGCGATGGTGGGCGGTGTCTTCGCGCTCTTCCTCACCCATACGGTGCTCAGCGTGTCGGCGGCGGTCGGGTTCATCACGCTGTTCGGCGTGGCCGTGATGGACGGTGTTCTCCTCATCACGTACGTGCGCCAGGCCCGTGAAAAGCATGGCGGCGACGCGAAGCAAGCCATCGTCGAGGCCGTGTCCCAGCGCCTCCGGCCGGTGTTGATGACGGCCATGCTCGCGTCGCTCGGTCTGCTGCCGGCGGCGACCTCGCACGCGATCGGCTCGGACACCCAGCGCCCGTTCGCCATTGTCATCATCGGTGGGCTGATCTCCTCGACGCTGCTGACGCTCCTCCTGCTCCCCACGCTCTATGAGCTCTTCGACCAATGGTTTGGGACTGGCCGTATCAAGCGCCGCGAGCTGCGCGAGAGCATGCGGGCACCCCCGCAATGAGGAACACCATGCCCCAATACACGCCCGTTCGCAGAGGTCCGCTCAGCGCGCGCTTGGCCGCGTTCTCCGTGGCGCTCGTCCTCGCCGTGGCCGCAGGCACCGCCGAAGAGCGCACCGCTGCGGCCGCGGAGGGCGCGACCGGCTCGACGATGACCATCGATCAGGCCGTGGCCGTCGCCCTGCAGCGTAACCGTGACGTCCTCGCGACGCGGCTCGATATCGAGGCCGCGCAGATCGATCGCGTGGCGGCCGGCCTCTACCCGAACCCGGTCTTGTCCTATACGGCTGGCAACGTCGTCCTGGGCAATGGCAACTCGCAGGACAAGGGCATCAGCCCCGGCCCGTTCTCGCAGGTCGTGCACACGGTGGGCGTGAGCGAGGTCGTGGACGTGTGGGCCAAGCGCACCGCGCGGATGCACACGGCGGACAAGGGGATCGAGCACCGGCGTCTGGTCGTGGAGGACGCGCTGCGCGAGATCGTCTACGCGGTGCGCGTCGCGTTCGCCGACCTCACCCGCGAGCAGCTCGAGAACGAGCTCACTCACTCGATGAAGACCCGCTACGAGGAGACGGTTCGCGTCTCCGGGTCGCGCTTTCGAAACGGCGAGATCTCCGAGGCCGAGTTCCGGAAGATCGAGCTCGAGGGCCTGAAATACCAGAACGCCGTCATCGACGCCGACGCGGAGCTCGACATCGCGCGCGTGCATCTCGCAGGCCTGCTTGGGCTGGGCGCTGCCGCCGAGCTCCCGGGCGCGGCCTTCATGCCGAACGACGCACGGACACCACCGTCGCTGCAGGCGCTGACCACGCGCGCGCTGGCAGAGCGTCCGGACATTCGCGCCGCCAAGCAGGGCCGCGAGCTCGCGGGCGCGTCGCTCGAACAGGCAAAGCGCGAGGCCTACCCCGACATCTCGCTCGGCCTTGCCTACACCCACAGCGAGTTCGTGATCTCCGGAGACAACCCCAACGCGCTCGCCCTCACGCTGGCGCTTCCGCTCCCGCTGTTCGATCGCAACCAGGCGAACATCGCGCGCGCGGGCCTCGACGGACGGCGATACGACAACGACCTCGCGCGGCTCGAGCTCACGATAAAGCAGGAGGTCGCGCAGGCGGTAAGGCACGTCGAGCGGTCTGCGAGCCTCCTCGACATCTACGAGCAAGGTGGAATGCTCGAACGCGCGGACAAGGCGCTGAAGGTGGCCGAGAACAGCTACACCAACGGCTCGATCTCCCTCATCGAGCTGCTCGAGGCACAGCGCACATTCATCGATACCCGCACCCAGTATCTGCGTGCCCAGCACGACTACCGTGAAGCAACGATCGACGTAGCTCACGCGACCGGAAGGAAGACGCCATGAACATGCACGGCCGAATCATCATCATCGCGGCGGTGCTACTCGCGGGCTGCTCCGATCGCTCGAACAAGCCGATCGCGAGCGATCCGGGACCGGACGGCGCGCTGACTCTCACGCCCGGCAGTCCCGCCCTCAAGTTCGTGAAGATCGAGGAGCTTCGCTCGAGCGAGGCTGGACCCAGCGTCGTCCTCTCGGGTCGCATGACCTTCGACGAGGAACATACGCAGCGCGTCGCGACGCCCATCGACGGCCGCGCCACGGCGATCCTCGTGAAGCCCGGTGACAAAGTGAAGCAGGGGCAGGCGCTGATCGAGCTGAGCTCGCCAGGTGTTGGCCTCCTGCAGGCCGACGCGCAGAAGACGCAGCAGGACATGATGCTCGCCCAGAAGACGGTCGACCGCATGCACCGGATGAAGGTCGACGGCGCCGTCTCGGACAAGGAGGTCGCCCAGGCGGAGGCCGATCTCCAGAAGGCGAAATCCGACGTGGGGCGGACGACCGCCCAGCTCCGCTCGATCGGCGTCTCGGCCACGGACCCCGCAGTCGCCGTGGCGATCCGCGCGCAGATCGCCGGCACCATCGTCGAGCGAAACGTGCTCGTTGGGCAAGAGGTCCGCGCGGATGCCACCACGCCGCTCCTCACGATCACGAACCTGGACTCCTTGTGGGTGATCGCGGACGTGTACGAACAGGATCTCGGGCTGGTCAGCTCAGGGGCGACCGTGAACGTGCGCGTGCCCGCCTATCCCAGTGAAATGTTCCCAGGGACGGTGGCGCACCTCGGTGACGTCGTCGATCCAACCAGTCGCACCGTCAAGCTCCGCTGCGTCGTGCCGAACTCCAGCGCGAAGCTCAAGCCGGAGATGTTCGCGAAGATCTCCCTCGCGGAGGCGACCGGCAAGCAGGTCCTGGTCATTCCGTCGAACGCCGTCCTGAACGAGGCCGGCAAGCCCCGCGTGATCCTCGTCGAGGGCAACGCCTTCCGCGCCGTCGACGTGGAGGTCGGCCCCGACATCGAGGGCAAGGTCCGCGTGCTCAACGGCCTGAAGGCTGGCGACAAGCTCGTGACAGAAGGCGCGCTGTTTCTCAAGCACGACATCGATCACCGGTAAGCCTAGAAGCCTAGAAAACCTAGCAAGAAGAAGGGGGGGGCCCCCTGCGCGCCGACCGCCGGCGGAGCAGCGGGAAGATCTCATGCAAACGCCCCGCGCTGCTCTATGATGAGCATCATGGGACTTCGCCACGCATCGACTGGTCGTGCGCTGCTCGGCGCTTCAGCGCTCGCCTTGGTGGTCAGCAGCGTGCTCGGCGCGATGGCCGCATGCTCTGCCTTCGCCGGTCACGACACGACCGCCGACACCAACGATGCGGGCGTTACGGGAGAGGGCGGCAGCGCGACCGAGCTCTGTCCGCCAGACGAGGTCGACGCGGGCGGTGCTACGCAGCTCGTGTGCGATGGGTCGGCGTTGCCGGTCGACATCACCGGTTCGGCCAAGCACTGCGGAAGCTGCAGTCGTGACTGCCTCGATGACCAGTGCCTTCAGGGTCGGTGCAAGCCGGTGGACTACCTGGCGGCGGAGGCCCCAACGTACCCACCCGCGCAGCTCACGGCGTGGGACTCCGACAACGTCTACTGGGTGCACGAAAGCGCGGTCCGAAAAATGGGGCGCAAACAGGTCGGCGTGCCGGTGCTGCTCGGCATGCGGACCATTGAGGCCGGCAACAATGAGGCCTATCTCGACGAAGTGAAGGTCGATCAGAACTTCGCGTTCATTCGCGCGCAGGACGGCGTGTTTCGTACGCCGCTTGGCGGTGGCGGCGCCGAGCTCAAGCCGTTGCGAATCGACGGCTACGCCAACATCAACGGCTTCGCGCTGGACGACGCGTACATCTATTCCACCAGCGTGAGCAGCGGCAAGATCCTGCGTATGGGCAAGGACGGCAGCGGCTCGAAGGATCTTGTCATCGGGCGCCGTCCGCTCGGCCCGCTCGCCGCGGACGGGACCTCGATCTTCTGGCTGGAGGCCGCGGCCCCGGACAGCGGCACCGGTGCGGCTGTCGTACGGACCGATCTGCAAGGCGGTGACGTGAGCTTCGTCGTGCAAGGGTTGACCGCTCCCATGGCGATGGTCGTCAACGGCGCCTACGTGTACTGGGCAGATGGCTTGTCCGGCACGATCTCGCGCGCGCCAAAACAGGGCGGCGGCATACCGACCCTCCTCTCGACCACGCCTGCTCCGTCCAAGGTGGCAGCGCTCGCCGTCGACGACCTCCACGTCTACTGGCTGGCCACGGACCCCAACGCCCCGAGCGTCTCAAACCTCTTCAAGGCTTCGAAGTGCGGCGGCGGCACCACGCTGCTCGCGGCGTCGATCCAGGCAACCTCCTTCGTGGTGGACGACACACACCTGTTCGTCTCGCAGTACGAGCGTCCGTTCCTGCGGATCGCGAAGTAACGAATCAGGTAGAGGACGCGCCACGGCGAGCGCGAGCGCGAGCGCGAGACGCTGCGGCGCCGAGCATCGCGGCGCTGATGGCGAGCCACCAAGCGGCTCCTGCCGCTCCGGCATCGCTGCTCATGGCGCAGCCGCCGCTGCTGCTTCCACCCGGAGAGCCGCCACCATCCGCGGACGAGCCGCTTCCGCCCGTCCCGCCGTCCGCGCCACCGCCTCCACCACCGCCTCCACCACCGCCACCGCCACCGCCACCACCGCCACCGCCACCGGAGTCGCTCGCGCCCGCGTCGGCGCCGCCATCGCTCGCGGGGGCGCCCGCGTCCAGCGGATCGCACGCGTCCAGCGCGCCCTTGGCGACCAGCGCGCCGCGGAGCTCGCCGCCCGGCACCACTCCAGCCGGGCTGAAGAGGTTCACGTAGAGCGGGTATGTCACGAGGTCCGACATCTTCATGGTCTGCGTCGCATCGAGCGTCTGGTTCACCGCGACGGGCGTGGGCCCTCGCGGCAACGTGACCAGGTTCACGCCGTTCGCGCTCGGCGAACCCGCGGCTCCCTCCATGATCGAGATCCCGTAGACGCCCGAGGACGTGCCCGTGCCGGCGTAGACCACGGTGCCCGTGAGCTGCATCGTCCCCGTGTCGAGCATGAGGCAGACCTGGCCGATGGCGCTCGTGCTGACGGCCGGCACCTCCGATGCGCCGTTCATCGACGCACCGAAGTAGAGCGTCGCCGCGCTCGATGCTGTGGAGACCAGGAGCAGCGCGAGAGTCGAACCGGCGAGGACGGCGAGCTTCATGATGGACACCTCGACGCCCAGCATCTCACGCGGAGCTCATCCGTCGCAATCGCCGCGGCACTCCGCTCGAGTTCTATTCGGACCCTGTCGCGATGCGCTACTGGAGCATTCCACCGCTCACGGCCCCTTCCGACGTCCGACCGATCTACGAGCGCAATCTTGGCGGGTTCGCCGCCCAGACCTCGATCTCGTGGGCGATCACCATGCCCCAGGACGATGCGTTCATCGGCGATTGTTCGCTGTTCCGGATCGACCTCACACACCGTCACGCGGAGGTCGGGTACGGCCTTCATCGCAGCCACTGGCGCCGCGGCATCATGCGTGAGGCGCTCGGCGCGGCCTTCGCGTTCGCATTCGACACGATGCAGTTGAACCGGCTCGAGGCCGATATCGACCCACAGAACGAGGCGTCGCTCGGGATCCTCACCTCGCTCTTGTTCCGCCGCGAAGGCTACCTGCGCGAGCGATGGTTCACAGGCGGCGTGGTGGCCGATACCGTCCTCATGGGGCGGCTCCGCTCCGACGCTTGAGTGTGCCCACTCGAAAATCCTGGAGCACGTCAGGGCTACGCCTGCGGCCCGGTGTGCACCAATCGTTCCACGCGCTGGGAAGTCGAATCGTCCTGCGCCCGGGAATCCTTCCGGGGTCTCCTCTGTACACCATGCATGGCGAAGCAGGTCGTCGTGCTCTGGGATGACAACCCCATCGCCGTGCGCACGATCTCCGCGGGTGGTCCGGTCCGTGTCGGGACCGGGGACGATGCCGATGTGATGTTGCCTGTGGAGTCGTGCGTGATCGAGGGCGATGGCGACACGAGCATCGGTCCGTTCATCGTGCGTGTGTCCGCGAGCGATGAAACGTGGGCGCGCGCTCCCATGCGCCTGGGCGAGGGCGCCCGGTACACGGCGCTGTCTGCCCTGCTGCATGCAGCGCTCATTGCGGTCGTGGCCATCGGCGGGCACCTGTCGCCGTCCGACCCTGGCGCGGATGCGGCATCACGGCTGGCCGCGATGAAGGGCTACGTGGCCCGCGCTACCGACCACGGAAGTGATCCGCGGCCGTCGCCGATCGTGCGCCGCGCTGTCGGCGTCGATGTGTCGGACTCCATCGAGCTCGCCGAAAAGTCCGAGCGACCCGCCGCGGTTCCCACGGTTGCGCGCGCGAAGAACCCGACCCTCATGACGCGGCCGCCGCACGGCGCGTCGCCCGTGCAGCACGCCGACACCGGGAGCGCGGGGGCCGGCACATCGGGGGCGCTTGGCAAGAACAGCGGCGCCGCGTTCAGAGCGGGAGACGACTGGGCCGGGACGTATCAGTGTCGGCAAGGCCGGACAGATCTCGTGTTTCATGTCGTCGGCATTCACGACCAGGACGTGAGCGCCGTCTTCGACTTCACGCACGCGCCCACCGGCGTACACGGCGCGTATCGCATGCACGGTCGCGTGAACCCTGCCACCGGTGAAGCCTTGCTCACGCCGGACGAATGGATCCAGCAGCCTGACTTCTACGTGACCGTGGGAATGAGCGGACGCTTCGTCGGCAACGCATTCAACGGCACGATCACGAGCGAAGGCTGCGGCGGCTTCAGTCTGCACAAGAAACCAGGCAAGGCGTAGCCACGCACTTCTCAACATCCCCAGTTGCCCAGCACGCCCGCGTACCTCACCGTGTGAGCTCACATGAGGTGTCTGCGCGGCACCGCGACTGGTCTAACGTGAAGATGACATAGCGGGCGGCGGCGGCGGGGTGTGCGAAGAACTCTGGCAGCCCTTCGAAGGAGCCGATGGTGTATTGCCGGTCCTCCTCGGATTTCTCGCCCTGGTACGGGACCGGGAATCACCCTCGCTGGTGGCGCGTCTAGGGCTTGCACTGGAGCGCCTTGAAGCGGCGCGCGGCTGCCTCCTTTGTAAAGGCGATGAGCGCTGCCACCACAACCAGCACGGCGGCAGCCCACCAGCTTTTTCTTGCTGGTGTCCTCTTCGCGTCTTTCGTCGACTCGATGTTCGAGATGTTCGAGATGGGCTCGTGCTTGGGCTCGTCCGTGATGGACGCTTTCTCCGACCCAGACCTGCTCGCGGACGCTGGAGGCGTTGCGGCGAGCTCTGCCGCGGTGATGGTGGCCGCGAGCGCGGTCGCTCCCGCCCCCACACGGGCGCGCCCTGTGGCGACGGCACCACGAGGTCTGGCGCCGCCCCCGACCTACCGGACTCGCGCGGCGCGTTGTCCGCAGCATGCGCGTCGAGCGCCATTGCGAGATCACGGCCCGACTCGAAGCGCCGCTCTCGCTCCTTCGCTAGACACCGCGAGACGAGGCTCGCGAGCGGCGCCGGCACGGCGGCGTTGACGCCCCACGGGCGCAGGCTCGACGTGGATGACCGCGTAGAGCACCGCAATGCCACTATCGCCTCGAAAAGGCTGCTCGCCGGTGAGCATCTCATAGAGCATTGCTCCGAACGAGAACACGTCGCTTCGCCCATCGGCCGCTTCCCCTCGCGCCTGCTCCGGAGACATATACGCCGGCGTTCCCATCACCTGCCCCTTCGCCGTCGCGGCCGCCGTGTCCGGCGCCGCCGTGTCCGCAAGCGCGCCTGCAGCACCGGAGGGCTCCCACATCTTGGCGATGCCGAAGTCGAGGATCTTCACGTCGCCTTCGTCGGTGATCATCACGTTGTCCGGCTTCAGATCTCGGTGCACCACGCCGCGCTCGTGCGCCTTGGCGAGGCCACGCGCAATCTCACGCGCCACGCGCAAGCTCTCCGCGATCCCCATCCCCGGCGCGATGCGGTTGCGGAGGGTCACGCCCTTCACCAGCTCCATCGCGATGAACGCGTGTCCCTCAGCTTCGCCGATCTCATACACGGTTGCGATGCTCGCGTGCGTGATGGCAGCGGCCGCGCGCGCCTCGCGCAGGAAGCGCTGTCGCTGCGCCGGGCTCGTCTCCCCGCCCGCGGGCAGGACCTTCAGCGCGACGTCGCGATGGAGCGTCAGGTCAGTCGCCTTGTAGACCACGCCCATGCCGCCCTCGCCCAGTTTCGATCGCACGCGAAACTGAGCGAGCGTCTTTCCCACAAGTTCGACAGGCGGCGTCACGATTCGGCGCTCGCGACGTCGCAAAGCAATGCGTCGAAGCTGGAGTCCTTGCTCTCGCCCGCGTCGCTCCCGTCGTCGTCGCTCACCAGTGCGGCCTCCCTGCGCGCATCGAAGGTAGCATAGCAGGGAGGGCTACGTGACCCCCGTTGCCCGACCGCCGGTGCACCCGAACGGAATCATTGCGTGCCTTCGCCCGAGGGCGTCGTCAGCTTCGCGGGGTGGCCGGTCCCAAAATGAAAGTCCGTTACTTCTGTCGCGCACGACGAAGAGCACGGCGACCGCCACTATCGTGCGCGGGGCGCGTGGGTTTCTTGCCGTCGTCGCGTGCGTGCCGATTCCCGCTATCGCGGGGGCGCCATGACATCCTCTCCACCATCGCAGCACCAAGCGATGTCCCAGCGTTCGCGCCATGCACGAGACGAGCATCAGACTCGCGATGCGCCTTCTTGTTTGCCCAGGCCTCGATCGAACGTTCCGAGCGGCAGATGACCAGCCTTGCGGGCGACCTCGAGGACCATGCAGTCCGAGAACCCGAGGGAAGGTCTCTTTCGGTAGAGCGAGAGGGCAGCCTCCACGACCTCGGGCTCCTGAAGCGTGAGGTTCTCGTGGGAGAGGAGCATCTCGACCGCGATCGCTATCTGGGTCGGTCCACGGTCGAACACGGAGTCGAGCACCCAGCATGCCTCCACTACGACGAGGTGAGAGACCCACGCGCCCTTTGCCACGAAGGCTTCGGCGGCGGCAGCCTGCTTTGCGTCGTCTCGCGTGAGCAGTCGAATCAGGACATTCGTGTCAACGGCGCGCATGACGTGCCCGCATGGCCTGGCGAACACCTTCGTCGAGCTGCGCTAGCGTCCTCGGCTTGGGCGCCTGCTCAGGAAACAGCGCTCGATGCACCTCTTCGGACGTGAAGCGCCCAGCGCGCCGGACGATGATTTCGTCGCCCTGCTCGTCCCACTCCAGAACCGACCCGGGAGCCAGCCCGAGCTTCCGCCGGATCTCCGCGGGCACGGAGATCTGACCCTGGGCCGTGAGCTTGGATTGCGCGAGCGCCATGCATGACACATTACCACGGTAATGCACGTCGTCAATCGGCGCGTCCGCGTCGGCGTTTCACGCCTTCTTCTCCTTCTTCTCCTTCTTCAGCGCTGCTGCTTCTTTCTTTGCGGCCGCTGCTGCCTTTCGATCCTCGCTCGCCTTCGCCTTCGCGGCTTTCGCTTCCTTGCGGACGCGTGTCCTCTCCTTCGCTCGGAGCTTCGCCGCGGCGAGACCGGCCTTCCTGGCCTTGTTTCCCTTCGGCAAGAGCTCGCACGCCAGCGGACCCAGCATGACGTGCGTGGCCAGGCGCTCGAGCACGAGCATCCAACCTGGGTCGTAGGAGAGCCAGCTCACATCGCCCGTCTTCAGCACCGTTCCACCGTGATTCACCAGGACCGAATTCCCGAGCGCCAGCGCGTCGCGAGCAAGCTTGGCGCCGTGCTCGGTGGCGAGCGCCTCGTCCGTGAAGTACCGCGCAAAGCGCGTCGAAGAGTCGGATGGCTCGAGCGCGAACATCGCGCGCAGCGGATCGGCCAGGCCCGGCGAGACGTGGAAAGGGTCCCACTTGAGGGGCGCCCTGGAGATCGCTTCGTCGAGCTGACTCGCGAGGCGTTGCATCGTTGCCGGGTGGCGCAGGCGAAAGAGGGCCTCCTTGGCGGACAGCGAAGTATGACGCTCATAGAGGTCCAGGATGATGGGCAGCGCTTCGTCTGGCGCCGTCCGCTCCAGCAGCGGGATGAGATGACGGAGCGAGCCCAAACTGGAATAGTTGTTCGGCGTACCTGCCTCGAGAGTGCGCAGATACGTGAGGCGCGCGGGCGTCTCGGTCAGCGTCGGGCACACCTTGAAATAGCGTGCTACCTCCACATCGCTGGGGCTGATCCGCCGCGCGGCGGTTGCCTCGGCGACGCGTTCCGGTGGCACCCGCGCAAGCTGCTCGTCACGGAGGCCGTCCATCTTCGCCGCCCCGGTGAGCCACAGATCGGCGAGCGCGCCCTCGGGTAGCAGCGGCGTGAGCTTCCACCAGGCTGCGCCCGCCAGCATGACGACCCACCCTTCGTACGACACCGCCCAGAACTGGAACCGCGCGCGCATGATGTCGTAGAAGAGGGGCGCAGCAGCGGCGGGATCGAGATCGGCGAGGAGCATGATCAGCGGGACCGAGAAGAGCCTGCTCCGCGCAGCACGCGCGGCGGACACGGTCCCGAGGTCTGTAAAGACCTCGCGGATGTGCGCTTGCTGCGAGATCGCGTGGCCCCCGTCGGGCACGACGGACGCCGTATACAGGTCCATCGCAGCAAAGGCTCGATGGATCTCCTCATCACTGAAGCGCGCAAGCGCATCATGAGCACGATCGAGGATGGTCTGGAGCTGTTCGGCGGGCGTGGACACGTCGGGATGCTATCAGCCGAACACCTGCGAGCGGGGTGCTTGCGCCGCGGTGACCTCGTCCAGGCGACTACTTCCTCGACGACTGATAGACTCGGCCTCGACGTGACGAAGACCAAGGATCTCGGAACCACCGACACGAGTGAGCTCGATGGGCCCGCTGCGACGGTTCGTGATGCGGCTCCGCCGACGATGGTCGTGCACGCCGCTCCGACGATGGTGTCGCCGCCGGGTGCTCCCGTTGCGCTGCATCTCTCTCCGACGCTCGTGAGCGGGCAGGGCGCGTTCGAGCCCGCGGGGCAGCGACCGCCGCCGGAGGTCGTCGTGGTGCAGCCTCGTCCGGCGCCTGCGCCGATGCAGCCACCTCCGATGGCGCATGCTCCGGTGCCCACGCGGCCGATGTCACCGCAGATGCCGCCCCCTCCGCAAGTGCTGCCGTTGCACGCAAACGTGCAACCTCCGATGCAGCTCGCGCGTGAGACGCCGGGCTCGTCGAGTAGTGGTCGCGGCGTGATCATCGCGTTGGTGAGCATCGCTGTCGCCGCGGTCGTCGCGAGTGCCGCGGTGGTCCTCGTCACTCTGCGAAAGAACCCCACTCCCCCACTGCCGGCTCCGATGGCGACAGCCGTGCCGGCTTCCGTCCCGCCTGCCGTGACAGCAGCCGATCCCGCTCCACCCGCGGACCCGCTGCCCACGCCGCCACTTCCCGTCGCGCCGAAGCACGCAGCGACAGCACCGCCGACGCACCCATCCGCGCACGCGAAGGACACGCCGTCTTCCCACCCGCCTCCGCCACCGCCACTACTTCCGCCGACGCAAACACCCACCGCGACCCCGCTTTTTGGCGGGCGAAACTGAACCAAGCGCCTGGCGTGCACCGGCGGAATTTCCGCCAAGGTCCCGCCCATGCGCTTTGCGAGTACGCATCGCTAGAGACGGAAGACCTGGCAAGCTACGCCGTTCGCTGTGAACGGCTCTCCACTCACCGGCGCGCCGCGGAGCGACGACATCACCTCGGCCCAGAACGCCAATGCGGACGGGTTGCTGAGTCGCACGCGCGCTTCCCACGGTCCCGAAAACCGCTCGACGAGCGCGCGCAGGACCGCGGTCCCCTGGCCCCCCCGCCGAGCACCACGAACGATGAAGAACTCTGCCCCGTCCATTGGCGCCGGATCCGAGGTGACACGAGAGCCTCTTCGAACCAGCGCAAATCCCGCCAGATTCGCTTCGTGCCGGACGAGGAACGGATGATGGTCCGCGTCCGTCCACCACTGCGGAGAGATGGGCACGTCGAAGCGCCCGTCCTCGCCGAGTTGTAGTGGGACGTGCTCACTGAAGTCGTGGCCGTAGAGCTGGAACAGGTTCTGGAGAACGGAGGATCGCTCCTTCGCGCACGGTTCGAGCGCCACCATTGGGTGGCGCAGGCTGCTCGATCAAGAAGGGAAAGGCAACGCGCGCTGATCGTGCTCCTCTTCGCTCACGGGGCGCGCGCGCAGCGAAACCCGTCGTAGTAGTCGCGCCCGTAGGGTCCGGCCTCCCCGCGGACCCATGGATTCGGCTCCGCCGAGAACGGTCCACCGAAGGCACCGCCGCGCGTCGCGCGATACTCGATTCCTCCGTTCACCGTCAGGGTCGCGCAGTTCGTGCAGGGGCTCGTGTACGGCGCGCCCGTCCACGCATCCAGCAGGTACTCGTTCAGCTCACCCACCAGATCGAGCTGCCCCCACCGACCCGCACCCTTCGATGCGGAGCCGACCGGCGCGATGTCGGCGATGTCATAGCTGGTGCCTGGTTTGAAATTGAAGCGGGTGATGACAGTCGCGCTCGAAGGCGCTGGCGCCTGTCCCCAAGGATATTCGCGCTGACCATCCGCGTCGCCCCCGCCCGCGGCCGCGTATTCCCATTCCGTTTCCGTGGGCAGGAAACCACCATCCCAGATGCAAAACGCATATGCGTCCCACCAGCTCATACAGTTGATTGGCAATGTCTCCTGCGAGCCTGGCTTGTCCGTCCAGGTCTTCATGTTGCCTTCGAAGCACGCCGCAGTGAGGTTCGCAGTCGTCGGCGCGACGTACACGTCGCCGGCCGGGTCCCAGCCCGTCTCGTATGGGCTGCCTCCGTCGGGAGATAGATTCGACAGCCCCAGGCCACCGTTCACGTGCGTGTGCTTGCCCGAGCCCAGCGCAGGCAGATATCCAGCGCCGCCGTCGCGACCGCTTCCGCCGTCCCAGGCCTTCGCGAACTGACGAAAACGGCCGACGGTGACGAGATACTTGTCGAGACGGAACGTATTTACGGTCGCCGGATCCGCCACGCCAATCGGTCCACCGCCGTCGTTGACGTACGTGCGAAAGAAGCTGCCGCCCGGCACCTCCGGGCTGAGGCAACAATCCTCTCCGGCGACTCCGCAGTTCGTCATTCCTGCGCCGCCCGGCGCGCAGCTGGGCACGAGTGAAATGACGGCGCTGTCGAACGCGATCACGGCATCGGCGCGCCCGTCCACGGCTCCATCTTCCGGGATCGCCCGCGCATCGAAGTCCGCGATGCTCGCGTCGCTCGTGCCGCCGCCATCGGAGCTCGTCGCAACTGGGCTGTCTTCGCCGAGCAACGCAGTGCGGGCGCCGCAGCTGGCGAGCAGCAGGGCGATGGGGAGCCTGGACCAGACGCTCTTGCCGACCACATGAATAGTGTAGCGGGTTCGTCTATGAGCGCGCGCTGAGGACTGACGGAGACGGCTCCGTCGACACCCGAAGCCTCAGCGCTCGTAGCCGAGCCGCTGCGCGAGCCAGCACACGACGTCGTTCGCGGACAGCACGCCAACGACACCACCATCCGTCCCCACGACCGTCGCGTGTGAAAACCCCTTCTGCGCCAGAAGGCCGATGGCAAATGAGATGGGGGCGCTCTCCGGCATCGTCTGCGCCACAGGCGTCATGATCTCGTGCGCGGCTTGTCGTGAAGGCTCGACATGAAACCCACGCTCAAGCATCGTCGCCGGCGACGCATCCGGCGGCGGCTGGTCGCGAAGATACCGCAGCATGTCTGACTCGGACACGGTGCCGATGGGGCGCGAATGGGCATCCACGACGATCACTGCATCATCGTCCTCATCCAGAAGCAGGTCCTCGAGCATTTCCCAGGACGCGTCCGCGCGGACGCATGCGACGCGGCGCCGCATCACCTCTCCCACGTAAGTGCGCATCGCAAGCTCGGATGCGTCGCGCTTGTGCGGCACCTCCTTCTGCGTCATGCAGCGCACCTCCGCGTTGCGTTCGCCGGGCGTCGGCACCGACACGGCGTGCGAGCAACCTGCGCAGGTCTCCACGTCAACGGCACCACCGCGACGCCGACAGAACACGGTACGTGAGGAGGTCGCCTCCCCAGCCGCGTCCAGGAGGAGCCGCTGATGCACCGGCAGCGAGACAGCCTCCAGCGCAGGTTCGATCGCCGCAGCCGTAGCCGCCGCGTTGACCCGCCTCGCCGCTGCCAGAAGCTCCTTCGCGCGTGCGCTTGTCCTTCCACCCATGGCCGCCTCCCTCGTTCTCGGATCCGTCCATCCAAGAACCATGCTCACGCGCGGGGCGCTGATCGCGCGCCTCCAGCGCTACCTGTGCTCCTGCGATCCGCCGCCGACCCGCACGTTGTGCGCCGAGGCGAAGATGTTGCGCTTCCCAGTAGCTCTACGAGCTCGAATTATACGGACGCTTCCTACGAGGCTCAGTCGAAGTACGCCGGGCCGGCTCCGGTGGCTGATGTGTCCGCCTGGTTGCCGTCGACGCCGGTCGCGTTGCTTCGCTCACCGGGCGCGCTGACCACGAGTGATGCTCCGTCGCCCGCGAGGGCGATCGAGTATCCGAGCTCCGCGTTGAGCCGAGGCCCTTGGAGGACCTTCGTGTTGGACGCCTTGATGTACGCCTTCTGCGACCACGTACCGTTGTTGCGCCGGAACGCGTAGGCGGCTCCAGCGTACGCCGTCGTCGTGTCGGATTGATTCCCGTTCACGCCCGTCGCGACGCCGCTGAAGATGAACGCCGCGCCTGCGACGCCGAGGCTGAGATCGTTCTGATTGCCGTTGATGCCGGTCGCCGCGCTGCGATCCCCGTCCGCGCCCACGGCCATCGTGGTCCCGTCGGAGGACATCGCGACCATGTCGCGAACCCGTTGCTTGTCCAGAGACAGGCGCAGCAGCCAGGCAGACGATGCAACGGTGTCATCCCCATCAGCCGGTCGTGTCCGGTGATATCCGCCCCGCCTCCCATCAGGCATTTCCAGATCTCGCCGCCGCCACTGTCACCCTCGCGCGACGCCAGGCATCGGCTGCGCTCGAGAGATCCACGTTGCGGTGTGCAGGCTGCTGCCACTGCCCCTCAGCTCCTCCGGCGCGCGGGCGCATTTCTCGGCGAAGCGCGCTGACACACATCTTGCACGGGCGGCGGCGGATGTTGAAAAGCTATCTTCTGCTCGGCGCCACCGGCGCCAGCGTCGTCGTACAGGCGTGCGCCCTTCCCTCCGATCCATCGACGTCGACCTCGGACGAGCAAGATCTCTCCACCTCGGTGGCCAAGCTCAGGGCTCTTGGCGCCAAGCCGTGCACGCAGGCTGACAAGAAGGGCTTCCTCTGTCTGGATCTCGAGGTCCCGCTCGACCACTTCGGCGCCGCGGACGGCAAGAAGATCAAGATCGGCTTCGCCGTCCATGCAGCGCCCGCCGCGACGCGGAAAGGCATCTTCATCAACGCGACAGGCGGGCCTGGGTACTCGGGCCTGGACTCACCAGACGACTACAAGTCCACCGACGAGCGCATCACCAAGATGTTCGACCTGGTCTACTTCGATCTGCGCGGCGTCGGCCGCTCTGGAAATCTCGAATGCAAGGCCGCAGCGAAGGCCTACTACGCCGGTGGCTTGCGCTCCGAATCCAAGGCGGAGGACGACGTCTTGGCTGCCCGGTCGAAGACGTTCGCGAGAGACTGCGTGCAGGAGATGGGGATCCCGACGAACGACGTCCAGTACTACAACACCACGCAAGCCATCGAAGACATCGAGGACTTTCGCTCCCTCATGGGCGAAGAGAAGGTGACGCTCTACGGACTCAGCTACGGCACGCAGTTCATGCAGACCTACGCGCGCGTCCACGCCGAGCACGTGCGGGCCATGGTGATCGACGGCACCGTGGATCTGACCCTGAATCACATCGACTACATGAAGAACCTCAACGCGGGGATCGACAAGATCTTCGCGCGTGTCGCGGCTACCTGCGCGAAGGACCCAGCGTGCGCGGCGCCGTTCGCCCGCGCATCGGGAGCCACCGCGGAAGCGCGGTTCCTTGCGGCGTATGACGCCGTCGCTGCGCGGCTCGATGCGAAAACCGCGACCGTTGCGTTCACCAAGAAGTCCGGACGGGTCGAGCAACGAACCTATACCCGCAAGGACCTGGACACGACGACGTTCAACGCGGTGGGCGCCCCAGACACACGCCGCGATCTGCCCTCGGCGTTGGCAGCGGCGTTCGTCCACGACGACTTCCGCCCACTGCTCGATGTGTCCTACGCGGCTGCAGGCATAGACCCCGAGACGGCCGGACCCACGGGCACCGCCGGCGCGGACGATGGCATGTCCGACGCGATCTACTACGCCGTCACTTGCAACGACTATGGCCTGGAGTCTCCGGTGGAGAGCACACGCGTGAAGCAATATCTCGCCGCTGGCGCCGAGCTGCGTGCGGAGAACGCGCGGATCTTGTCTCCGTACTACGGGGATCTGCCATGCATGTTCTGGCCGACGCAGAAGGTCGCCAAGGTCGAGCGCGCGCTCGCGATCCCGACGGTCCCCGTGATCGTGGTGGACGCGACGGGGGATGGCGCGACCCCTTACGACATGGGCGAGAGCGTGTTTCGTGGTCTGGGAAACGGATATCTCATCAGCATCGACGGCGGGAAACACGTCATGTACGGAGAAGGGAATGCGTGCGCCGACAAACCCATCAACGAGCTCATCGTGAGCTTGACGCCTCCGAGCGCGAGGGAGACGCACTGCGCCGGCGTCTTCATGTCGAAGCCGACTCACCCGTGATGACACCTCCGGCGCGTGAGGCTTTGTTCTGAAGACTGAACACCTGTCATCGCCCGAAGATCATCTGTTGCACGTGCCTATGCCGGGCGCGGCCCACGTCGTCTCCGCTCCGATCGTGCACGCGCATGTCGCCCGTGCGAACGGAGGAGCGATGCGCGGAACGTTCGTTTTTATCTCGTCGTCGGCGTGAAGCCCAAGGGGGCGCCGCTCAAGTACGATACGCAGGTCGCACAGGTCCTCGGCGGTGCGCTGAGCCAGACGCTGACGATGCTGGGCATGTCCGGCTACGTCGTGACGGGCATGGTGCTGAACGGCGCTGGCTATACCGTCGTCGGCGCGAGACCGAGCGGCGCGACCGCCACGTACGACACGACCGTGATCCGGGCGGCGGTGTAGGCGGAAACCTGATGACCATGGGAGCGGCCGGCTATGCCGCGACCGCGATGACCACCAACTTCACCACCGATTCGTTCACGATTGTCGGCGTGAAGCCGGCCGGCGCCACTCCTGCGTCGACACGCACACGGACCCGGGTCACTGCGGTGCGTGCGGTCACGCGTGCCTCGGCGCGAAGTGCGCGAACGGGCTGTGCGAACCAGAGCCGCTGCTGACGGCGGGCATGCCCACCACACGGATGGGTTCCTCGCTTGCCGTCGACGACGTGAACGCGTACTGGAACGACAATCCGTCAGGCGGTACGAGCACCATCTACCAATGTGCGCTCTCCGGGTGCAACGCCGCAGGGCCCACGTCGACCGTGGTGAGGCGTAGTGTCGTGCTCGACGTGCCACCCGGCCCTCCTTCCTCCGTCTATTTCTCGACTTTCTTTGCGACCATCGAGCGCCTCGACACGGACGGCAGCGTCGTCCCCATTCTGCCGGGCACCTTGGGCGTGGACTCCTTCACGTCGCTGAAGCTCGCGTCCGACGCCCTCTACTACACGTCGACCACGCCGGATGGCGGCGGAGAATCGGTGTCGAGGTGCTCGCTGCCGGCGTGCACGAACCCGATCCATTTCCCGCCCGGCGCACCATCTCCCAACGCGCTGGCGCTCGGCGAGGCCAGCGCGTTCTACTGGCGCACCGGCCTTCTCTTCCGTCAGAGTACTTCCCTTAGCATGCAGCGGCGGCATGGGCACTCCGGCGCGGCGCAAGCACGCACGGAAGGCGTGTTGATACATGCCTTCCTGACCGGCCATGTGAACGGTGTAGCGCCGCAGCTCCTGCACACCAAACCCCTTCGCGCGCGGGCTGCCGCAGAGGACCAGCGGAGATTGGGCCAGCACGGATGCTTCACGCCGGGGTCGGCGGCGGTCGGCGGTCTCGCCGTGGACAACCTGTATGCGTACTTCGGTGGCGGTGGTCCCAACGCGGTGTACTTCAGTCCCATCACGGGCGGCGGGATCGCCGCTAGATTCGGCGGCAAGGACTCCAGCATCAGCGGCATCGTGACGGATGGAACCACGGTGTACTGGTCGGAGATGGGCCCGGCGACATATGGAATCTACTCGTGCCCGCGAACGGGATGCGCAAACCCTACTCGGTAGTCCCGAATCAGGGCGCGTTCGCCCTGGCTCAGGACGCAGTCAGCATCTGGTATCTGGGCGCCGACATCCGACGCGTCGCCAAGTAGAGTCTTGCACCAGCGCGTTGACCTCGGATCAGCGCTCGAAGATATCGTAGCGCTCGGAGAGGCCCGTCATGAACGCGGCGTCGCCGTACTGTCCTTCCGTCAGCGCCACGAGCTCTTCGAGATATTTATCGAAGCCGCCTGGGCTAAAGATGGTGAGCAGCTTGGCGCCCTTCTCGCTCTTTACCTCGTGCCAGATGTCGGGTGGAACGTTGAGCGTGGTGCCCGGCTCCGCGACGACGGTCTCGTCGTCGAACTTGAACTCCACGCTGCCATCCAGGACGTAGAAGATCTCGATCATCTT
>JANXLV010000074.1 GCA_025355005.1 Myxococcales bacterium
GGCGGGATCGAGATTCACCAGTAGCGTGGGTTCGCTGTTTCCCGCGGCTGCGGCGGGTTGGTAGAATCCGAATGTCTTGAGATAGTCCGGGGAGGCGAGAAAGACGCCGTGGCCGTCCAGCCCCACTCCGCCGACCATGGCACTGCCATCGGTGCCTGGCGTCGAAGCGACCGTCGAGCGGCCCGAGGGAAAGGTAGACGACGGGTTCGGCGCGAACTCGCTGGTGGGATAGAAACTGATTGCGGCAGGGAGCTCGAAGCCGGCCACGAGGAGCCCCTCGGCTACGGGAACCAGAGCGGCGAAGGCCTTATCACTCTTCTGTCCCTCCCAGGGCGCTTGTGCAGCATCGTCGAGGTACTTCACGGCAGACGTCGGCCCGCCCACATCGCTCTGGCCAATCCAAGCGACCCCGTGTGGCATTCGCGATGGAAGGCAGACAGTTCCGTTGGTTTCGAGGACGACCATCTGACGAGTCGGGTCGGTTGGCGAGGTGAGCTGGCCGGCGCCCAGCGCCACGGCTGCCTTCGGGAAACGAAATAGCGTGAGTGCGGCGAAGTAGTCCGGACTGGCACGACACATCGCATAGACACGTGATGCGTCGACCATCAAGCCGAAGAGGCCGCGCATTGGTGTCGCGTCCATGTCGGTGCCCAATGTGCCCCGGCACTGCGTCGTTTGGAAGATGATTTCAGGTTCACTCGAAGACGTCGTTCCACCATCCGCCCCAGGTGCAGACGGTGCCGAGGACGAGCCACTGCACCCGGCGAGTGCGCCTGAAGTCGCCGCGAGCAATAGACCGAGTTTCAAAAATAAGCGGCAACTCATGCGCTGATACTACATGGCGGTCCACCACCTGCCGAGGTCCATCGGCGGGGTGATGCTCCCCCGCTTTCGTAGAGGCCCCAAAACGCGCGATGACGCCGAAGGAGTGTTCGATGGCGAAGCGAAATACACGACGGCCTCGGAGGCATTTCACTGCCGAATTCAAGGCGGAAGCCGTGAAGCTCTGCAAGGTCGGCGACCGCTCGATCGGGCAGATCGCGCCGGACCTGGATCTGACCGAGACGTCGCTGCATGAGTGGCTGAGGCGCGCGGAGGTGGAGGTCGGGGAGACCGGAGGTCCTTGCGATGGACGAGCGTGAGGACCTTCGAGAGCCACATGGAACTGGTGGCGAGATCGGGAGCGACGGAGCTACAGCCGACGAGACCGAGCGAAAGCAAGAAGGCGATACGCATGCGACAGCTATGGGCGAAGACGCTGGCGAACCGCGCAGGTAATTCACTCGCGAAAGCAACGCGGTCTTTCGCCGTGATAGCTTCGGCAGCCCATGGGGTTTGGGACCGTGAGAGTGGCGCTGGCGAATGCATGGGCGCGCCTTCGTGCGAACAAGCGCGAGGTGCGCGTCGTGCTGGTCATGCTGGGCCTCACGTTCTGGCTCTACTCCGCTCTCTACCAGGAGGGCCTCTCCGCCAACGCGTATCCGCACGGTGACGGTCACTACTCGTGGATGTTCGCGCGCTCGCTGGTCTTCGACCACGACGTGGATCTCAAGAACGACTACGAAAAATGCGGCAATAGCGCGAACGTGGGCGTCGTCCGGCAGACCGGTCGCTACGGCAACCCGTTCTATCTGGGCCCTGCGCTGGTGTGGACGCCGATGCTCTTCACGGTGCGCGCGCTGTCGCCCATGCCCAGCTCCACGCCAGACGCGATCGTGAATGGCTGCAGGGGCACGCTGACGGAGCGAACGGGCCGCCTGTGTATCGCCTTCTCCGTGCTCATCGTGTGGCTGTCCTACCGCGCAGCACGCCGGGTGAGCACCGTGCAGGGCGCGCTGGGCGGAGCGCTGGTGGTGGCGTTCGGCTCCACGCTGGTCGCTTATGGGAGCACGGCCTGGTTCTACTCGCATATGTGGGCGGCGCTCGGCGTTGCGCTGTCCGTGGTCACCTGGCTTCGTGCGCGTGAGGTGCCGACGAGCTTCCGGAGGTGGCTCGCGTTCGGCGCGAGCGTGGGGTTCGCCGCGCTGATGCGGCCACAGGAGATGGTCTGGGGCATCCTCGCCGCTGCCACGCTGGCGGGTCATGTGCGAGCGGCGGTCAAGGACAAGCAGGCGAGAGCCACGCTGACCAGGATCGCCACGGGAAGCGCGCTCGGATTTCTGCTCCTCTACAGCGCGCAGATCGTGGTGTCCGAGAAGATCTATGGTCGCGCGTTCTACCTCACGCAAGGCAACCTCTACGTGCAGCCGTGGCATGCGCACCCGTTCTTGCTGCTGTTCGCCGAGCAGTCCGGATTCTTCTCGTGGACGCCGCTCATGTGGCTGGGGGTCGTCGGATTGCTTCTGCTGGTATGGCGAGGCGACACGCGAGCGATTGGACTGCCGCTCGCCCTCGGGATCGTCCTCGAGCTCTGGGGCACGTCGTCGGCGCTGTCGTGGGCTGGCGGCGCGTCCTTCGGCGCCCGCACGCTCACGTCCATCGTGCCCACCATGGGCGTGGGCGCGGCCGTGGCCATCGATGCGCTGCGCACGTTCGTGTTTCGCCGGCGCTTCCGCGCGCAGACGGCATTCGTGCTGCTCCTCGTGACGCCTCTCCTCTTCATCACCACGGCACTCGTACTCTCCGGGGTGCCAACGCATCCCGCCTTCGGAATCGGAATGGAGCGCCTCTGGACGCGCGTGCGGTCGTACTCGGGAGATCCGTTCACGCTGCCCGGCACCGCCGTCTTCGCCGCACGTTACGGCGCGAAGCCCCGTGACTTCGAGCGGGTCGCCGTTCAGGGGACGTTCGTCCATGATTTTCGGAGCGGGAAGCTGTCGGAGCAGGGCCAGGACGAGCTCCGGTTCCACGGCGAAGGCTTCCTGCCGCTCTCGCGTGAGCGCTTCGACGGAGGCGCGACGTTCGGGCCGGGCGACGACGCGCGCTTCCTGGTCACGCTCTACTGGCCGTGGATCACGGACCTCAAGATCTACGTGCGCGCGCCGGCTGCCACAACGGTCACCATCGAGGTATGCGGCTTCGTGCGGTGCAGGACGGCTGCCGTCTTCGACGCACCGAAGGGTAATCACCTGGTGGAGGTTCCGGTGGCCGAGGGTGCCTTCGACTCCGGCATCAACGAGGTACGAATGCGCGCGACCGGCCCCGTGAACATCCATGACTGGCGCTGGGTGGATCACGTGGAGCGCGATCCCGGCATCCTGGATCGCTGAGGCCGGAGACGCGCGGTCGCCGCCCGCTCAGTGAGCGCCTCCGCCTGCCTGCTGAGACTGGGGTCCCGACGAGGCCGAGGCTCCGCCTCGCTCGAAGCGAGTCACCGCGCGGTAGGGGCACCGCACTCCTCGATCTTCGCGCCGCCCACCACCGCATTGACGGAGCCGACTCGGGGATTCACGCGCTGTGCGTGAACCAGCCGAATTCTGGTACGCTAGCGTCCGTGGGGAACCTCATGAAGGTGTGCGCGGCGCTTGCCGCCGTCGGACTGTTGTCCGTTGCGTGTCAGTCGGGCGCCAAGAAGGCGACGCCCCTCAACGTCGACGAGGATTCGGGCACCAGCGACCCCGACTCGGGTGCTGGTGGCGATGACGCCGGGTCGCCTGGCAACTCCGATGCTGGCACGGTTGAGACCGATGGCGGTGGTGTCGACGCCGGAGGTGGCGGCGATGCTGGCTCGGACGCAACCACGCCCCTCGTGCTGACGAGCACGCTCCTCACCACCGGCACCACGTGGCCCGTCGCCTATGCGTGCGGCGGCGCGGCCGCGGACGTGTCGCCGCCACTCGCCTGGAGCGGCGGTCCCACGGCCCAGAGCTATGCCGTCGTGATGGTGGACGCGTTCTTCATGCCGCCCAAGGTGCACTGGCTCATCTACGACATGCCCGCCGCCACATCGTCGCTCGCCTCCGGGATTCCCGCTGGCTACAACGTGGCGACTCCAACCGCGCACCAGTCGCAAGGTGACTTCGCGGGAGCCCAGTTTCTGTCGCCCTGTCCGCCCGTCGGCGGCGGAGCTCACACCTACGAGATCACCGTGCATGCCCTCGACGTGGCGACGCTCCCAGGCCTCACCGCAGCCAGCAGCGCCACCGATACGAACGCGGCGGTGGCCGCACATACGATCGGGTCCGCGAAGATGTCGCTCACGTACTCGCGCTGAGCCGCAGAACGACGAGCACGAGCGAGCGATTCCGCGGTCGGTATCAGCGGCACGCGCGCAGGCTGGGCGATCCGGGCGAGCTCCCACCGCAGAGCATGTACATCACGGCACGACGACCGTGATCGGCGAGAAGCTGTCGAAGTCCGGGCCCGAATAGATCAGCGTGGAGCCCATTTGCCCGCGCTTGACCGGCTTGCCTGCGTTGTTTGTCGCTGGCACGGTCAATGTGACGGTCACGGTTCCGCCGTTGTTGATGGTCGCGGCGGAGAGCGTGGCCTGTGGATCGAAGTCGGCACCGTCCGTGATCACGGTGTGCAGCGGAAAGTCGGCGACGCGCGCGGTCGACCAGCCCGTGAGCGTGAAGGTCGCCTTGGCCCCCGGCTTCAGCGCCACCACCTGCGAGGGCGCCGCCGTGACGCCCGTCATCACGGTGCTCGCGCCCGGCTGCGCAGGGACGCATGGATTCTGGCCGGCGGCGGCCGCGGCGTTCGACCAGCTGCGCTGGAGCGCCCAGGGGCCCTCTCGCACGACCGCGGTCCACTCGCAGAGATCGCCGACCTCCGCGCCCTGAAGGCCCCACCATGGATCGGTCTTCGGGACGTCGAGGGACCAGGCGTCGATCGGATCGGTCGCGGCCTCGATGAGCTCGTGGGAGGCGGTCGACGTGAGCGAGTCGATCTTGCCGTCGCAGTCGGGGAGCACCGCGTAGCCGAAGCTCGTGCCGGACGACTTGGCGGACGCGTGATATCCCGAGTAGTCGTCCAGGCACATGATCGTGCCCGTGCCGTCGTCGATGGTCGTCCCCTGAGGAAAGTAGACCAGGAACACGAGCTCTGCGTTCGTCGCCCCGGGCGCCGGCAGCGTCCCGTCGGCGATGCGCGCCTGGAGGAGCGAGACGATCTGCGTGTCGGTGACCTTCGCAGGCGCCGCCGCCGTGAGCCGCGCCTTCGCCACGTGGCTCCCCTGCCCCACGCCGTACTCGCTTCCCGCGGTGGTGAGCCACTGCGATGCAACGACGAAGTCCCCGAACGATTCGACGGCGTCTTGCTTGGCAAAGCCCGCGAAGCTCACGGTGACGACCTGCGGCGCCGCGAGCACCTTCGTGGTGTGGAGACTGAGGAGCGCAGGCGGCGCGTGCGGCGCGCTCTTGAACGGCGACGCGGCGTCCTCGGTCGCGACGTCAGCGCGTGCATCGGCGTGCGCATCTTCGCTCGTGCCGCTCGCGCCGGCGTCCGACGCTTCTTCTGGCCCAGCGGTCGCCTCAGCGGTCGAGCCGACGCATGCGACGCCGAGCAGCGCGCACAACGGCGCGCCCAGGCTGACGAGCTTCCAGGCAAGGGTCGAGCGCTGCACGGGGCCAGGTGTAGCAGGCATGCGGCCAGGCGCACGCCCAGGTCACGGAATGGTGCGAAGGCGCCCCCAGCCGCGGCTCAGGGCGTCGCGGACTCCAGCTGCTTCGCGTCCTTCGCCACTGCGGCGACGGCTGTTTCCTTCGTCGATGCGAGGCTGACGGCCCAGTAGAAGATCGCGAGCGAAAACGCGATCACCACGAGGATATCGATCCAGTCCGGCAGGATGTTGCGCGCGCCCGCGCCGTACCTACCCAGGAGACCCAGGAAGACCTGGCCGCCGAGCCACGGTCCGACCCACATCGCGTTGCGGATCGACCCTCCGACCCCGGTGCGCGCGCGCGAGGCTCCGATCGCAAAGAGCACGAGCCCGAACGCCACGGCGAGCGTGAGCTTCCAGGCCGTCTCGAAGCCGCTCCAGTACATGATCAGGTTCGCCGAACAGAACGCCGCCGGAAGGACGACGCGCGGCATGGGCACGCGGTACGTGCGCGGGCGGTCGGGGTCGACGCGATGAAGCGCTGCGAGCGACACCGGAGCGAACGAATACATGATCGCGGTCGCGCCCGTGACGACGTTGACGAGCGCTGCCCAGCTCTTGAAGGGTCCGAACGCGACGCACCCGACGACGGCGCCGAGAAGGATCGAGAACACGGGCACGCCCTTCTTGTTCGTGCTCGCGAGCGCGCTTGGCATCTCGCGTTCTTCTCCGAGCGCGTACGACAGACGCGCGGTCGTGCCCACGTAGACCACGCCGGTGCCTGCCGGTGACACCACCGCGTCGATGATGAGCACCTTGGCGAGCCAGCCAGAGCCGACCGCGAGCGCGAGCGTGTACCAGGCGCCGTAGTCCGATGGATCGGCGCCGAGCGGCTTCGACCAGCCCCCCGCGATGTCCGCCGATTTCAGGCCACCGATCATCACGAGCTGGAGCGCCGAGTAGAGGACCGCGCCGATCGCCATCGCGGTCAGGATCGCGCGAGAGAGATCTCGCTTTGGATTGCGCGCTTCGCCTGCGAGCTGGACGGCTTGCTCGAAGCCTTGCAACCCGAAGACGACACCTCCAGTCAGCGCAGCGAAGACCCCGTGGAAGCCGAAGGGCATGAAGCCGCCGCCCGCGTGGAAATTGGCAGGCTCGAAGCGCGAGTACGCCACGACGCCGACGGCGACTACCGGCACAGCCGTCTTCCAGATGACGACGATCGCGTTGCTCTCGGAGAGGAACTTCGCGCCGGCGAGATTCATGGCCGTGAAGAACACCATCAGGAGGAGCGCGACGACGAGCCCCGTGCTGTTCAGGAGGCCGGCCTGGTCGCCGTCCTTGTAGATCATGTTGCAGTGCGTGTTCACCCACGTGACGCTGTTCACGTAGGTGATGGCGGCGAGCACCTCGATGGGCGCGATGAAGACGGCCTGTAGCCAGGACGCCCATCCGGCCATGAACCCGGCGATCGGGCCGTGTGAGTAGTACGGGAATCTGCCCGAGCCTCCGGCGACCGGATACGTCGCGCCGAGCTCCGCGTACGTGAGCGCGAGGAGCGACAGCATGACCGCCGCCAGAACCCACGAGAGCACCGACGCCGGGCCTGCGACCTTGGCTGCGTTGAGAGCGCCGAGCAACCAGCCCGAGCCGATGATCGAACCGAGCGACACGAACATCAGCCCATAGAGGCCGACCGATCGCCTTAGCCCGCCCGCACTGTGGTCCTTCTCCGCCGTCGCCATGGCGCCACACTACAAGCTTTTCACCCTCCGTGTCCGCGCTTCGCGACCGCCCATGCGAGCGTCGCCGCGCGCGCCGCCATGGTCTCGTCCGAGCTCGGCTCAGTCCTGAGCGACTTTTCTTCCCGCGACTGGCGTCTCGAGGAGCAGCGAGGTGGTCGACGCGCGGAGCGGCCCGCCTGCGTCGTCCCCACCTCGAATGGCGAGAGCGAGATCGAACAGGAGTCCCCACACGATGTTGTCGGCCGCGGACAGGTAGACAACCGTGGCGTCACAGCCCTGCACCACCTTCCGGACGCCCGCCGAGCCGAGCGTCAGATCTGGGCCCGCGAAGCCACGCGCAAACCGCGCCGCCGTGCCGCCGCCCACGGTCCACGCCGTGATGGCGCCGTCCTTCCCGATCATTCCGACTCCGGCGCACTCTGGCCGCGACGCGCCCCACGTGAGCGCGAGGCTCGCCGTGTTTCCATCGCGACGCGTGGTCTTCACGTTCGCTCCCTGTGCCTTCGCCGCGCGCAACGCAGAAACGACCATCGCGACCTTTGGCGTGAGCGTGTCTCGCATCACGATGACGTCGACGACTGCGCCAAGGAGCCCGACCTTCCCGGCCATTGCGCTGGCGAGCTGCGCCTTCGGATCCGCGCCGGTGAGGTCTACCTTCTCGCCGTTGATGGTGAACCGCTTGTCGTCCACGACCAGTGACAGCGCCGGCTTCATCTCCGCAGAGGCCGGCATAGCCGGAACGGGCGCGCTCACCGTGGGCCGCGCATTTGCAGCGGATGCGGCGCCGCCTCCGGAGGAGGGCTTGTCGTCGCATCCTGCAACACCTGCGAGAAAAAGGACGATGGCGAGCCGCCTATCTAGCTTCATGCGGCGCAGCATCTCAGAGTCTTCGCGTCGACTCAAACGTTCCGCGCACGCGGCGCCCTGCGGCCGGCGCGTGCTAGACTTCAGATGCGTCACAGGACGAATGCAGGGCTCGCGCATCGTCAGCGAACCGGAAGGTTCCTTCATGACGCCGCAGCAGCTGCTGGTTCACTTTCAAGGTCTGCACGAGAAGGCGCGCGAAGGCACGCTCAACAAGCACGAGCTCGCGGACTACGAGCGCGCGCGCTCCGAGCTCGCCGAGCTGATCGTCAGCGCTCAGCAGCTCTCCGTGGTCACGGGATCGGCGCGCGCGGTCCTGCGCATCGCGTGCATGCAGAAGGTCGACGTGGTGTTCGTGGGCACGACGCAGAACGCCTCGACGCTGGACCTGGGAGAAGGCGGCTTCTCCGCGCTGCTGTCACCGTCGCCACCAGTCCACGCCACCGTCACCTTCCGCATGCAGCTGAAGGACGGCGAGGTCACCGGCACCGCGCGCTGCGTCGGTCAGCAGAAGCACGGCGGCGTGATGCGAGCGAGCTTCTCGTTCGTCGACATTCCCGACCATGAGCGCGAACGCCTGGCGATGATGATCTTCGACCACGTGCTGTCGAAGACCACGGGCCAGAAGAAGTGAGCTGCGCCGCCTCCGTTGCAGCGCCGAACGATCAGGTGTCTTTTGCCCGTGTCGTCAGGGTGCGCAGGGCGGCGTGGGCGTTCTCCTTCGCCCGCTGGGCCTCGCCGAGCAGGCGCGCCATCTCGGCCTCGCAGCCGTTCACCTTGTCTTGTTCTGCCTCCAGCTCCTTGACGTAGCGAAGGCGAAGCGCGCCCTCGGGTCCGGTGTCCTTCAGGACCTTCAGCTGCTCCGCCAGCTTGGTCTGCTTCGCGTAGGCCTCGCGCTGCATGCCCTCCACGCGGGTCCGCGTGCGCTCGTACTCGCTGGCGTCGTGCCAGAGACGGAGCACGTGCGCGAGCGCGTCGTATGTGCCTTGGTCCAGGAGGCGTCCTTCCATCCACAAGCCCAGCTGGCGACCGCTGACGTTCGTGAACGCCACCTTGCGCCGCTCGACCCAGACCTCCGTGGCGTTGATGGTCGTGAACGACTGCGGCGCCACCGTCGCCTCGAAGCGGTGGTACGACGCCGTGCTCTCGAACGGCTTCGCCTCCGCTGCGTCGAACACACGACCGAGGACCTTCGGGAGCTCGAACACGACACGCGCGGGCTCTGCGTGGTCGCTGTCGGCGCGGAAGACGTGATGCACCTCTGCACGGATCTCCTCGATCATCGCGCCCTCGCCCACGCGCAGGGCCGACGTGACGGAGCGGGGCATCGAATCGAAGCGGCAGCGAACGGCCAGGTCCTTGGCGTAGGCGAGCTTCACCTCGGAGCCGCGAGCGGTGTACGGCATCATCGCCTCGCCGGCGTAGACGTCGTCGTCGTAGATCACGGCAGGCCCCTCCTCGAGGACCGCGCCCGACGCATTCTTGAAGGTGACGACCAGATCCGGCGACGACGGCGGACCGACGCGCCAGAGACGCTCCTTCTGCGATTCCAGCTTCGACGCCACGAGTGGAACCATCGCAGAGCCGCCGCGCTTGAGCGAGACGGGCGCAGCGACCTTGTACTCGAAGAGCTCCCCACGATCGGCGTAGGCAGCGGCCGCGCCTTCGTCCATGCCAGCATCGCCGAAGCTTCGGCCCGTGTCCGGAGCCTCGTCGTCGGCGCTGATCTCTTGCGCCATCGCAAAGCTGGTCATGCCCCGCGGCGCGGGGGCGCCCACGAGGGCCGCGCCAGGTGCGGGTGGCCCGCCGTAGCTCCTGCTGCGGGCGGCTGCGCGCTCGAACTGGGTGGGCGCGGCGACGGCGCGCTCACGCTCCTCGACCACTGCACGTCGCACGTTCTTCGGGTTGTAGAGATCGATCACGAAGCTCACGGGCTGCCCCGTGGTCAGGACGAGCGAGATCTGATCGAGGTCCTCGTCGGCGGGATTGTGGACGATGCCCCACGCCATCAGGACGGTCTCGTCCTTCGAACGAGCGATGCGATACGACACGCGCCACGTGGGCGCGGGGACCACGTACGACACGCGCAGGTCCTCCGCCTTGCCACGCACGTCGATGTGCACGCTGCGCGTCTCGCCTGCGCTCGCGGCGCGGCTCCGGTCCACGAAGAACGCGAGGTCCGCGCGCGATGCAGGGTCGAGCAGCTCCAGACTCTCGAGCGTGGCGACGTCGTGCATGGTGATGCGACCGTCGCCCTCACGCAGAAGGAGCCGCCTGCGCTCGCCGCGATCACCCAGGGACTCCGCCTCCACACCGAGGACCTCTCCTTCCCTGCGCGCGCCGTCGACCAGCGCGGCGACGCGGCGGCCCTTGATCGCGCCAAGGAGAGCGAGCATCGTTCCCCACGCTGGCAGGTTCAACTTGCGACGTTCGAGCTCCGCCTCGGGGTCCTCCGGCTTCTCGAATGCGAGCGCTCCGATCTGCGCGTCACCCTTCGCCACCCATACCGCGAGCGACTTGAGGACGTCGTTCATCTCGTCCTTCCTGAACGAGAGATCGAAAGGTCCCTCCGCAGGTCCGCCGCGCTCCAGGTACGCGACTCCGTGCTTGAACATCACCATGCGCCTAACGACGGGACTTTCCGACATGGCGCGATAGTACACGGCCCCGCCGGTTTGCCCGCGTCAAGGACGCGACGCCGGCATCTCGGTCGCCTTCGTGAGGCAGCGCTTCGCGTAGCTCTTCAAGGGACCGTCGACCCGCCCGAAGAGCCGAGCGGCGGCAGCTGGAAGGCCGCGCTCGAGGCGCTCGCGACCCAGGAGATAGGCGAGCTGCCAGAAGGTCTCGCGCTGGTCCGGGGTGTCGTACTTCGTGATGTCGTCTTCCGTGTAGAATGCAAGTGCCCGCGTGATCTCCGGCACGGACGCGGCGATCTTCGCCACCCAGAGCAGCGTCTCACCGTGCCGCAGGTGTGAGCGCTCGCGAGCGATCTCCCCGAAGATCCGGGCGGCCTCCACGTGGTCACCAAGACGGAACAGCGCCACCGCCTGCTGGTAGCCCGCGAGCTGCCGGTTCCCGACGTCGTCACCCGTCTCTCCCGTGGCCACGCGTC
Organism: Myxococcales bacterium; assembly: GCA_025355005.1. GTDB lineage: Bacteria > Myxococcota_A > Polyangia > Polyangiales > Polyangiaceae > JANXLV01. The sequence continues at coordinate 11,204 of JANXLV010000074.1, forward strand.
CGAGCGCGACCTTGGCCTCCGCCCAACGCTCCTCGTCGTACAGGCGCTTCGCATTCTTGGCGTCCGCGGTCTGCACCCCCGCCACCTGCGGTCGCAGCGGGAGCGGCTCCTTCGGGACGCCGGGCAGTGGCCCGTCATCGCAAGTGAGCGATGCCGGCAGCGAAGGCGGCGGCGCGGAACGCCCTGGAAGGAGACAGCTCACCGACGACGCAAGCAGCGCCGCGACGACGGTGAGGTCTCGAATCGCAAGCCGGTTCATCCACGCTCAGATCTACTGCGAGTCGCCCAGCGTGGCCAAGAGAGTCCAGCGAGCGCCGTCGCCACCGAGAGACATTCTTACAATCGCTCGGTAAATAGGCTGGATCCGCGATGACTCAGTTGCGGACGTCGATCCTGGATGGCACGCTCCACGTATGAAGGTGTGCCTATGAGGAAGCCCTCCATTGTCTCCCTGATCGCGGTATGCGCCGTTCCGCTCGCAACGTGGTTGTTCGCGTGCGGTGGAACCAGCGACGACTCCGCGTTCGACAGCGGCGCTCCTGGAAGCCAGAACGACGACGATGGCGGTGGCACTGGCACCGGCCCCACGCTCGGCGGCGGCGGCGAAGGCGGCGCGAAGCTCGATGGTGGTCCGGCTCCGTGCGTCTCTGGTCTGTGCAAGCAACAGGTCGCGTGCAGTGGTGGGGGGTCCACGACCGTCACCGGCACCATCTTCGATCCCGGCGGTAACACGCCGCTCTACAACGTGCTCGTGTACGTGCCGAACTACCCTGACAAGGTCGAGGCCATCAAGCACGGCGCGAACTGCGATCGCTGCGGCTCCGTCTCCGGCAGCCCGCTGGTCAGCGCGATCACGGACACGCACGGCAAGTTCACGCTGAAGGACGTCCCCGTCGGCGCTGACATCCCGCTCATCATCCAGGTCGGCAATTGGCGGCGACAGCTGAAGCTCCCCACCGTCGCCCAGTGCGTGGACAATCCGCTCACGGACAAGAATCTCTCACGCCTTCCCAAGAACAAGACCGAGGGCGACATCCCGCTCATCGCGCTCACGACCGGCGGCGCGGACACGCTCGAGTGCTTCCTCCGGTCGAACAAGCTTGGCCTCGACGACACGGAGTTCACGAACCCCGGCGGCGGCGGCAGCGTCAACTTCTACACCGGCGCAGGCGGGGCCTCCTCGAAGTTCACGAAGAACGTGAACGGCGGAGCATCGTTCCCGAGCGCGCAGGGCTGGTGGGATGATGTCAACAATCTCTCGAAGTACGATCTGGTGTTGCTCTCGTGCGAAGGCGGCAACCCGCATCCGGAGAACAAGAGCCAGAACGCGTACGACGCGATGTACCAGTACAACTCCCTCGGCGGTCGCATGTTCGCGACGCACTGGCACGAGAACTGGTTCTTGAAGCAGAACCTGATGAAGACCATCGGTACGTGGTCCGATCAGAACGATCCCGGCGATCCCGGCGCTGGCGTCGTCGATGACTCCTTCCCGAAGGGTCAGGCGTTCCGCGACTGGCTCGTCAACGTTGGCGCGTCCACCACGCCGAAGCAGCTCAGCATCTCGGCGCCGCGCAACAACATCCAGGCCGTGAACAAGGCCGTCGCTACGCAGTGGGTGACGATGACGTCGGGCGGCAGCAACATCGTCGAATACGTCACCGCCAACACGCCCATCGGCGCCGCAGACGACAAGATCTGCGGACGCGCGGTGTACAGCGACATGCACGTGGGCGGCGCGAGCAACGATCAGACGGGAAAAGACTGGCCCACGGGCTGCACCAGCGTCGGGCTCTCCGCGCAGGAGAAGGCGCTCGAGTTCCTGCTCTTCGATCTGTCATCCTGCGTCCAGAGCGACACAGCGCCTCCCGCGCCGCCGCCGCCAGGCGTGAAGTAGCCTTCAGAAAACAGCAAAGGAATAGCTCCCACGCAGAGTTCTGGGGCTAAGATGGCGCCCCGAACATCGCTTCAGGAGCACACGCGTGAAAAGCCTGGCCAACGTCACTGTCGCACTTCTACTTCTCGCGGGCTGCAACAGCGCAAGCCTCACGGACAAGAGCGACGCAGGCGCCCTCATCTGCACAGAGCACGGTGTCGCCTTCTGTGATGCCGGTCCGCCCGGAAGCGACGGCTGCCGCGGCGACCCCAACGATCCGAACACGAAGTACCTGCCGCTCAGCACGCCCATGCCCGTGGGCTGCAAGGCCAATATCATCGGCGGCCCGAGCGATCAGGTGTGCGCGCTCCTCAGCTCGTGCGTCTGCTCGACCGACGACGCGGGCTCGGTCCCCTCGTGGCTGTGCGGCGCCCAGTAGCGGGTGACGTTCGCAGGTGATCAGACGCGGTTGCCTAGACCGGACTGAGCCAGCCGTACTTGTCTTCTTCGCGGCCGGTCTGGATGCCCGTGATCGCGTTCTTGAGGCGCGTCGCGATGGTGGTGCTCTCGGCCTTCACGCTGCCGCCATCCCAGGCGACCTCGCCGATGGACGACACCACGGCGGCGGTGCCTGTGCCCCAGATCTCGAGCTCCTTGCCGGCCTTCGCGGCCTCCGTGATCTCGGTGAGCGAGAGCGCGTGCTCCTCGACGTCGATGCCCCATTCGCGGAGCAATGTGAGCGAGCTGTCGCGCGTGATGCCGGCGAGAATGCTGCCGCCAAGGGGCGGTGTGGTGACGCGATCGCCGACGCGAACGAACACGTTCATGGTCCCCGCCTCTTCGACGTGCTCGTGATGAACGGCATCCAGCCAGAGGACCTGGTCGAAGCCGCGCGAACGTGCGCGCTCGGCGGCACGCAGGCTCGCCGCGTAGTTGCCGCCGGTCTTCACCCAGCCCACACCGCCGACGCACGCGCGCACGTACTCCTTCTCCGCCCAGAGGCGGAGCGGGCGCGCACCGGCGCCGAAGTACGAGCCGACAGGCGACAGGATGACGGAGAAGGTGTGCGCATGCGACGGGCGCACACCGAGGAACTCCTCGCTGCCGAAGAGCGTCGGGCGAACGTAGATGGAGCCGGGGTCGCCAGGGTGCCAGCTGGCGTCCTCACGCGTGAGCGCGCGGACCGCCGCGGTGAACATCTCTTGCGGAACGGGAGGCATGCAGAAGGCCTCTGCGCTCTTCGCGAAGCGACGCGCGTGAGCGTCGGCCCGGAACAGACGGAGCACACCGTCCGCGCCCTTGAAGACCTTCAGGCCCTCGAACACGGAGAGCCCGTACTGCACTGCGCCGCTGGCAACGTCGGACTTGGTGGAGCCGAAGGGGCAGATGCGCGCCGACGACCACGCGCGACCGTCGTGCGTGGCCTCGAGCTCGTGGTCGGTGAAGTACCGGCCGAAGCCGAGGTCCGTGCTGTCGGGCTTGGGTCGCGGAGCTCTCGTACGCTCGACCTTGACCTGAAAACCCACTTCCTTGGGACCAGCCGTGGCGACGGAGAGACTATCCATTCCTCCATCCCTAGCGCCGGTGTGCCCGACGTCAACGGGCTTCGGACCGGGCGCACCCGCATTCGTTGACTCACGCCGCATTGCATCAAACGGCCCCTTGCTTGGTTGACGTGGACAACCGCAATAAACAGCCGCATCCTGGAAGGTGAGATGTTCGACGCGCCTCCCGATACCCCGCCCCCGATGGCGCTGCGCGCGGGTGAGCTTCTGCGTCAACGGGGTGTCCCGTACGAAGATCCGGAGCCCTCGCCCCGGGAGAGCGGCGTGTATCCTGTCCTCGCACGTGCGGCCACGCACCTGGAGACAGCGGGCTCCGCGTCTGCCGCATCCCACGCGTCCGGCGGGTCGGGCACCTTGATGGACGACGACGCGACACCGATGAGCGAGCCACCGAGATCGCTCGCGCCAAGCAACCTCGCGCGCGTGCTCGAGGCGTTGCGCGCGCGGACATGAGCGCGGCGCCGATCGTCCAGACGGGAGCGCCGATCCTTCGCTCGCGCGCGGAGGACGTTCCCCTTTCGCGGATCGTCACGCCGGAGTTCCAGGCGCTGATCCAGACGATGGTGGAGACCATGCGGGAGGCGCCCGGTGTGGGGCTCGCCGCGCCGCAGATCGGAATTCCGTGGCGGCTCATCGTACTCGAGGATCGCGCAGACCTCGTCACGAAGCTCTCGTCCGGCGAGCAGAAGGAACGCGAGCGCACGCCGTTCTCCACGCGCGTCGTCGTGAACCCCACGATGAAGATCCGCGGGGACGAGAAGGCCACCTTCTTCGAGGGCTGCCTCAGCGTGAACGGCTTCGTGGGGATGGTCGACCGCTACCGAGAGGTGGAGGTCACCGGGCTCGACGAGCACGGCGAGGCGCAGTCGTTCCATGCGGTGGGCTGGCCGGCGCGCATCTTCCAGCACGAGATCGACCACCTGGACGGCACGCTCTACATCGACAGGATGCTGACGCGCTCGTTCGCGACCGCCGAGCAATCGCAGGCGCTCTTCGCAGGGAAATCGATCGCGGAGATCCGTGAGCTCCTGAACGTCTGATCCAATTTTTGGACCCGCGGAGCAGCGGATCAGTTGAGGTCGAGCGCGAGCTTCTTCAGCGCCGCGATCGGGACAATGTCCCCCGCGCGCTCGTGCGTGGACTGGAGGATGACGTGGGGCGCCGCGCCGGCCTCGTAGGCCTCCTTCCATCGCGAGGCGCACAGGCACCACTGGTCGCCCGGCTTGAGGCCCAGAAAGCCGTACTCGGGACGCGGCGTGGACAGATCGTTACCTCGCTGCTTCGAGAACTCCAGAAACTCGGCGGTGACGCGCGTGCACACGGTGTGTGAGCCGCTATCGTTCTCGTCCGTGTTGCAGCACCCGTCACGGAAGAAGCCCGTCATCGGATTGGTGCTGCAGCTCTTGAGTTGACCGCCCAGGATGTTCTTCGCTTCGTCCATGCCGGCTGCACTCTACCCTGTCAGGCGCGCAGCTTGTAGCGCTGGATTTTCCCCGTGGCGGTCTTCGGCAGCTCCCACCGCGGATACTTGTAGGGTGCAAGCGTTTGCTTCACCATCCGCGAACATCACTTCTTCTTGGGCGCGGTCACGGGGCCGCCGGGCGGATCGCAAGGAGTGTTCTTCGTGGTGGAGGCAAGGAAGCCCGCGAGGTCACCTGCGCGCTCCCGCGAGAACGTCTTCAGCACCACATCCAGGTCCTCCTTGGCGAGCGTCTTCTGCGCGTGCGGACAGCGCGCGTGCGGCCAGGTCGCCTTCTCGAGCGCGTCGCTCGTGGACCTCGCCTGCGCGCCCGCCTCGTCGGAGTCGCTCGCCATCAGGATCACGAGCGGCGGCTTGCGGCCCGCGGCAGGCGTGGGCATCGAGGCGCCCGTGCCGATGACGGCATAGCCCGACGCCTCCAGGAAGCCCTGTGTGGCCAGCGTGCCCACGAAGTTGCCGCCCGCGCCGTAGCCCAGGACGTAGTGCTTGTGTGGTCCCTGCTCCAAGAGGGCGTCGGCCTGCCAGATGGTCTTGTCCCAGCTGCCCGCCATCTGCTTCATGGTGATGGTGTCGTCGGGGTCGTGCGGCCAGCAGAACTCTGCGCCTGGCGGATTGCCCGGCAGATCGCACAGCGCGCGTCGACCGCGCACGAGCACCACGGCGAAGCCCTTCTCCGTGGCCTTCTTGACGATGTCCCATTCGCCGGAGGGGCCAGCGCCGGAATATGCATGATGCAAGTAAATCAGGACGGCGGTCTTGTCGCCGCGCTGCTCGGGGAGCGCGAAGCATGCGTCGTCCGGGCCTTGCTCGAAGCCCTCCGGGCACCATGACTCCTGGCTTGCCACGTATGTCGCCGCCTTCGGGGGCGGCGTGCATGCGAACCCCAGCACGGCGATGCCCGCCATGAGGCACAGCGACGAGACCAGACGGCGGCGAGGGACGCGCATGTGCCTCTGACTATACCAGAACGAGCGCGCGCTCGAGCTTCTGCCACAGCTCGTCGCGCCCGGCGCCGGTCTCGGCCGACACACCCAGGATGCCCTTCATGCCGGCTGCCTTTTCGAGGCGGCCGAGCGCGGGCTTTTGCTCGCTTCGCGAGAGCTTGTCGAGCTTGGTGGCAACGAAGATGACCACCGGCTTGCGTGCGCGATCGACGCTGGGCTGCTCCATGTAGGACACGAGCTGACGCTCCTCGTCCTCGACGCCGCGGCGCACGTCCACCAGGATGACGAGCGCGACGAGCGAGGGTCTGCGCGTGAGGTAGCCCTCGACCATGGCCTGAAACGACTTCGACTCCGAGCGCGAGAGCTTCGCGTATCCGTAGCCCGGAAGGTCCGTCACCTGCATCTCGAGGCCAGACGCGAGCTTCACGTGGAAGAGGTTCAGCGTGCGCGTGCAGCCCGGCGACGAGCTCGTGCGGACGAGCTTGATGCGCGAGAGGAGCATGTTGAGGAGGCTTGATTTCCCGACGTTCGAGCGACCTGCGAACGCGATCTCCGGAAGCGCGGGCGCCGGAAGCGCGTCGAGCGTGGGACCTGCCGCGACGAAGCTCGCCTCCACGACGTTGTAGTTGCCCGCGTTGGGATCCATGCGCTCCTCCTTACCACGGCTCGCGCTCCACCAGCCTCTTCAGGCGGGCTTGCGACCGAGCCGCCTGCTGACGGCGGTGACTATCGCCTCGAGCTCGGGCGACTTGAGGCCCCACCCGGCGAGCGCGAAGAGCCCACCGAACACGACGAGCGCGACCGCACCAGTGACGACGGGCGGGCCGGAGCCGTAGAGCCACACCACCGACCGTCCGCCCACCGCACCGACCGCCGAGGCGAGGAGCGTGCGCCCCACGGAGGACATGATCTCCGCGCCGTGGAGCGAGCCGAGCTTCCTGCGGAGCGCGTAGAGCAACATCACCATCTGCGCGAAGCTGGAGCCGGCGACGGCGGCGCTGACGCCCACGTGCCCCCAGAGGCTCTTGAGTCCGACGGCCATGGCGACGAAGACAAGCAGGTCGAGCAAGCTCACGATGACCGGTGTTCGTGTGTCGCCCAGCGCATAGAACATGGGCACCACCTGCCGCACGACGGCGACGGTGAAGAGCGAGCCACCCTGCCACACGAGTGCGCGTGCGGTCTCCGCGGTGGCGGTCGCGTCGAACGCGCCGCGCTGGAACATGGCGCGCACCGTGGGCTCCGCGAGGATGACGAGCGCGACGCTCGCGGGGACGGCGACGAACAGCGCGAGCCGCAGGCCGTACGCGAAGGTCTTCTTCATCTCCTCATGCTCGCCCTTTGCGGCGAGGGTGGCGAGCGACGGGAGGGCGGCGGTGGAGATCGCCATCACGAAGATTCCCTGCGGAAAATCCGCGAGGCGCTGGGCCCAGGAGAAGTAGCTCTGCGCGCCTTCGCCCATCTCCGACAGGAAGCGGCGGGAGAGCACCAGATCTATGTAATATACACCTATGCCGAGGGTCATCGGCAGGAGGCGACGGCCCATGTCCCGCACGGCGGGGTCCTTGAAATCCACGATGGGGCGGCCGGCATAGCCGATGGCGCGGAGCGCTGGCCACTGCGCCACCACCTGCAAGAGGCCGCCCAGCAGCGCGCCGATCGCGAGCGTCTGGGCGCCGTCGATGCCGCGTGAGGCGAGCACCGCGGGCAGCGTGAACGCGCACAGCAGGAACGCGACGTTGAGCAGGCCAGGCGCGAAGGCAGCGACCGCGAACTTACGCTTCGCATTGAGGGCCGCCATGCCGAGCGCGGCGGTGCCCATGAAGAAGATGTACGGGAACACGGTGCGCGTGAGGCCGACCACGCGCTCGAACTCCTCCGGGCGATCGTGGTAGCCGCCGGCGAACAGCTCCGAGAGCGGACGCGCGCAGAGCATCCCCAGGACCGTGACGAGCAGCAGCATCAGGAGCGAGGCGCCGCGCGCTCGCGCGAAGAACGCCTGCCCCGCCTCATCACCGCCGTCCTCGATCTTCTTCGAGAGCACGGGGACGACGGAGCTACTGACCGCGCCCTCACCCAGGATCTGGCGGAGCGCGTTCGGGATCGTGAACGCCACGAAGAACGCGTCCGTCACCGCACGCGAGAACAGCGCTGCGAGCGCCATGTCGCGCCCGAGCCCGAGGATGCGCGAGGCGAGCGTTCCCACGGCGACGATGCCCGCGCGCTTCGCGAGGCTCTTTCGCTCGGACGCACCAGCCCCGCCGCTACCCCCCGTCCCACCTGCCACCGTCATAGACGCGGGCGCTCGCCGCGGTCCTCGCCGTCCTTGTGGCACTCCGGGCACTGGCAGAGCGCGCGCAGGTAGCGGTACGAATAGAGGCCGCTGTCGTGTCCGTCGAACCAGACGATCTTGATCGCGTAGTTGCCAACGGGCTCGAACGCGTCGACCTCGAGCTGGTTTCGGCGCCCTTCGTGATCCCCGGACTCGGGCTGGATGAACTTGATGGTGCCCGAGTGTCCCTGGCAACCTGCGCACGGGCAATAGCCGCGCAGGACCTCGTGCGGCAGCACGCCCTTGTGCCCGTCAGCCCAGTCGATCTCCGTCGTCATCGCGCCGCGAGGCGACCGGATCTTGAGCGGACGAAAGTGCTGCTCGGACACGATGGTTATGCCTTTTTCGCCGACGCCATCTTCGACTTCACGTCGTCCAGCGCGATGAGCCCCGACACGGCGCCGGGAGCGGAGACAGCCTTCGCGCCCATCAGATGTCCTGCCTCGAGCGCGCGCGACCAGAGCTTCGCATCCGACCAGGACCCCTGCGACGGCGAAGTGCCGGCGGACACCAGCACCGCCAGCGCGCCGGCCAGGAACGCGTCCCCCGCGCCCACCGCATCGATGCATCTTACACGCTTCGTGGGAGCAGTGACCTCACCGTGCTTGCCCACGGCGGCGGCGCCGTTCTCGCCGCGCGTGAGCAGCCAGGTTGCGTGCTTCGCGTGGGACGTGAGCCACGTGATGCCGCGCTTGCCTGCAAGCACATCGAGGTCCGCCTCCGACGCCTTCACGACGTCCGCGCTCTTCACGAGCTCTGCGATCTCGGACTTCATCTGCTCCGCATCCGACCACAGGTGCGCGCGCACGTTCAGGTCCAGGACCACGGTGCCCTTCGCCTTCTTCACCAGCTCCACAAACTTCAGCGTGGCCTTCTTCATGTCCGCGCCGAGCAGCGTGCTCGTGCCCAGCACACCGAACCGCGCCTTCGCGCACGCAGGCGTGATGTGCTTGTCCGTCATGCTCATGTCCGCGGTGTTCTCGCGATAGACGAGGAAATTCGGCTCGCCCTTGTCGTTGCGGAACGCGAACGCGAGGCCGGTGCGCTTCGTCAGCTTCGCGAGATACGAGACGTCGACGCCGTCCGCCTCGAGCAGCGCACGGAGCGCATCACCGAAGCGGTCCGCGCCCACCGCACCGACGACCGCAGACGAAAGCCCGAGCCGCGCAAGACCAACGGCCAGGTTTGCGGGTGCGCCGCCGAGCTCCAGCTTGAAGCCGCGCGACGTCGGGAACGGTGCCGTCTTGGGGTCCGCTTCGAACGCATCGAACAGCACCTCTCCGAAGCAGGAAACATCGAGGGGGGATGTCATCGCCGTCTATGTACTACGCTTCCACACCTGCGTGCGCGAGGATCGCCTCCTCCGCGACGCGCAGCAGCGTGCCCACGTGCAGGTCCGAGAGCTCGACGGGCTCGCCGGAGGTGAGTCGCTGCGCCTCCTCTATGAGCTCGGCGGGCACCAAAATCTTTCCGCCGCCGCACGACGCGCACACCACGCCGCCCTTGTCCGGATCCACGTACGCCGGGCGACCTGCGGGCCGCGGTTTTCCGCAGCGCAAACAGCGCGAGAGCTCGAGCCCATAGCCCACGCCCGTGAGCAGCGCGAACGAGAAGCGAAGCAGCTCCGCCTGCGTGCGGCGGCCTTCCTGGAGCGCGTCGAGCAGCGTGACGAGGCTCATCGTCACCTCGGGCTCCGGCGTGCGCGCGGGGCACAGCGCACGCACGAAGCGGAGCGCCTTGCCAGCGGCCTCCAGCGCGTCCAGGTCCTCCATGATGCGCGTGCGCGGCACGGTGACGCGTCCTTCCTTCAGGGTGCAGAGGTCGCGGCCGCGATCCTCGTACGTGAGGAGAACGGTGGAGAGCGGCTCGAGCACGCCCTGGAAGCGCTTCGATGAGCGACGAGCGCCCCGCGCGATCATGCCGAGCTTGCCGTGCTGCGCGGTGAGGAACGTGGCGATCACGTCACTCTCGCCGTAGGGCACGCGGTGAAGGAGGAAGCCCTCCGATTCGAAGCTCTTGCCTGGGGAGGCTCCGCTCCGCGCCAAGCGCCCTCAGACCTGCGGCGTGGGCTGCATGTCGTGCGTCCCTGTGACCTGCGGCTCGAGACCAGAGAGCTCGTGCGGGATGTCGCGTCCGCGCGGCTTCAGTACGATCGAGATCGCGAGCGTGAACAGGATGAGCAGCAGCACGAGCGCGATCGCGACGCCGAACCGACGGCCCTGGCCCTCACGCGCGGCTTGCACCGGCGAGGTGACGGGGAGCGGCGTGACGATCGCGACGCGACGGCTCGCCGTGTAGCGCGCGATGATGTCGCTGCCGTCAATGGAGACGGCCTGCGCGTATGCCTTGAGGAAGCCGCGGACGAAGACCTCGCCTGGCAGATCGTCGAAGTGGTCCGCCTCGATCTTCTCGATCGAGGACACGGGGATGCGCGTGGCTCTCGCGAGCTCCTCGACGCTCATCGCCCGCGTCTCGCGGGTGCGCTTCAGGTAGCGGCCGATCGAATCCATTTCTATCTGCCTGTTCGTCGAGCCTGTTGGACCACGTTACCTTCGGGGGGATCCCTTCCGAGCTGCTGCTTCGGCGACGCCGCACCCTGGTGAAGGGGCAGGCCGCCTCGAGTTATGGGTACGCTTGAAGCTGGGCGGCGCACTTCATCCCGATCGGGGTCTGGGGGCCCATGTCGCGGCAGTGCTCGAGATCCGCCCGGGCCTCGTCGCGCAGGCCCTGGCGGGTGAACACGCGGGCCCGCACGCTGAACGCGTCTTGAAGCCGCTGGCACTGCGGCTGCTCGGTCTTCACGGCCTTGGTGAGCGCGTCGCGCGCGGCGCCGAGATCGCCCTTCTTCTCGAAGGCGAGACCGAGCCGGTACTGGCCGACGCAGAAGAGCGGCTGCACCGCGACCGCGCGGTGGAGCGCGTCGACCGCCTCGTCCCCGCTGCCGCGGAGCAGGTAGGCCCAGCCGAGGTTGCCCCACGCGCTCTCGGGGCTGGCGTAGACCATGTCGTCGGTGAGCGGCTTGAGGACGCTGATGGCCTCGTCGTAGCGCTGCTCG
>JANXLV010000105.1 GCA_025355005.1 Myxococcales bacterium
GACGAGATCGGCGACGACCAGACCGTGTCGAGCTTGCTCGAGCGCAACCAGGACGACGGGCCCCTCTCGCTCGGCGTCGGCGACTACAAGCGCACGGCGGGCGGCCAGTACGAAGGCAACGCGGCGAAGGGCCGCATGATCATCGTCAAGCCGACCGCGGCGCTCAGCACGGCCGCGAACATCGAGGTCGATTTCCCGGCGGGAACGCCCTCTGGCGAGGGGCCGAAGACCACGCAGTCGAGCCAGAGCTGGAGCTTCCGCACGTATGGGCCGCTCCGCGTCGTCCGCCACGAGTGCGGAAAGTGTGATCCGTTCGCGTCGCTGACGTTCGAGCTCACGAACGAGCTGGATCTCTCGAAGTTCGACAAGCGCACCGTCAAGGTGTCGCCTGAGATCCCGGACATGAAGACCACGCTCTCGGGGCGCTGGGTCACCGTGTCGGGGCGCAAGAAGGGTCGCACCAAGTACAAGGTCACGCTCGGCAAGGAGCTCACGGACGTCTTCGACCAGACGCTGGGTCAGGACGACTCCGCCACGTTCGACATCGGCCCCGCCGACAGCGTGCTGTTCTCCGAGGAGCAACAGATCGCGGTGCTGGATCCCGCGAGCGCCGGACCCAAGGTCCCCGTCTTCTCCGTGAACGATCCGAACCTGCGCGTTCGTCTCCTCGCGGTGAAGCCCGAGGACTACCCCGCGTACCTGAAGTGGCGTCAGGACTACGATTACGACGGCAAGATGACCACGCCGCCCGGTCGCCTCATCTCCGACAAGATCATCCACCCGAAGCCGAACGCGGACGAGCTCACCGAGACGCCGATCGATCTGACGGCAGCGCTGAAGGACGGCTTTGGACAGGTGCTCGCGATCGTGGAGACCACGCGCCCCGCGCCGAAGCCGTGGATGAAGCAGTGGGTCCGCGAATGGTTGCAGGTTACACACATCGGCATGTCGGGCGTGGCGGATCCGTCCACGTACCTCGCGTGGGAGACCGCGCTCGACACGGGCGCGCCGCTCGTCGGCGTCGAGGTGGCTGCGGGTCGCGGACAGAGCGCGCCGCGGGGCACCACCGGGGCCGACGGCACGGCCATGATCAAGGCGCGCGAAGGCGAGGTCGTGATCGCGCGCAAGGGCTCGGACGTGGCGTTCATGCCCGACGGCTTCCATGGCTACTACGGGCGCTCGTCCGAGACGCAGTACTTCACGTTCGACGATCGCAAGATGTACAAGCCCGGCGAAGAGGTCCACGTGAAGGGCTGGCTTCGTCACGTGGGCTACGACAAGGGCGGCGACGTGACCTTGCCGCGCGACGTGGGCAAGAAGAGCCTGCACTGGGTCGCGAACGACCCACGCGGCGCGGAGCTCTCGAAGGGCGACACACAGCTCACCGCGCTGGGCGGCTTCGACTTCATCGTGAAGACACCGAACAACGCGAACCTCGGTGACGCGCAGGTCCACATCACCGTCCCCGGCGAGGACGAGGGCTACCACTCATTCCAGATCCAGGAGTTCCGCCGCCCTGAGTTCGAGGTGAGCGCGAGCGCGACGCCTGGCCCCAATTTCGTCGGCGAGCACGCGACCGCGACGGTCGAGGCGAAATACTACGCGGGCGGCGGGCTACCGAACGCGGAGGTCACATGGAACGTCACGCGGACCGACGGCGCGTTCCGTCCGCCGAACCGCGACGAGTACGTGTTCGGCAAGAACGACGAAGGGCCGATGCGTCTCTGGCGCCGCCCCAACGGGAAGCAACCGCGCACGAACGAGCAGTGGAAGGGAAATACGAACCCGCAGGGCGCGCACCACATGCGCGTGGACTTCGACGCGCTGGAGCCTGCGTATCCGATGTCGCTCTCGCTGAACGCGAGCGTGATGGACGTGAACCGGCAGGCGTGGGCCGCGAGCACGACCATGCTCGTGCACCCGGCGAGCGTCTACGTAGGGCTCAAGTTCGATCGCTCGTTCATCAACGCGGGTGAGAGCCTGCGCGCGAACGTCATCGTGAGCGATCTGGACGGCGGGCTGGTCGCAAAGCGCCCCGTCGCCGTGAAGGCCGCGCGGCTCGACTGGGAGCAGACCGCCGCAGGGTACGAAGAAAAGGAGGTCGATCAGCAGACGTGCTCGATCACGTCGAGCGACGCGCCGGTGCCGTGCGCGCTGCCCACGAAGAAGGGCGGGCGTTACCGCATCACCGCGATCGTGGAGGACGAGCTCGGGCGCAAGAGCCAGACCGCGACCTCCGTGTGGGTGATGGATCGCGACATGCCGCAGAACCGCGGGCTCAAGGAGGACTCCGCGGAGCTGGTGACGGACAAGAAGGAGTATGCGCCGGGCGACACCGCCGAGATCCTCGTGGTGGCGCCGTTCACGCCTGCCGAAGGTCTCCTGGTGGTCGGGCGCTCGGGCATCCTCACCACACAGCGCTTCACGATGACGTCGCGCACGCAGACGCTCAAGGTGAAGGTCGAGGACGCGCAGACGCCGAACATCGTCGCGCACGTGCTGCTCACCGGTGCCTCCGTCCGCGACGACGACTCGGGAACACCAAACCCGTCGCTGCCGAAGAAGCCGGCATATGCGCGCGGCGTGGTGAACATCTCCATACCGCCGCTTCATCGCACGTTGAAGGTCGCGGTGGCTCCGCGCGACAAGGCCGTGGAGCCAGGTGGGAGCACCACGGTGGACGTCGACGTGAAGGACGCGCGCGGGACACCCATCCCCGGCGCCGAGGTCGCCGTCGTGGTGGTGGACGAGTCCATCCTCGCGCTCTCTGGATACACGCTGCCAAACCCCGTGACGACGTTCTATCCCACGCGTGACGCGTGGATCACGGAGGACGACTCGCGCTCGATGGTGCTGCTCGCGAAGCCGAGCGAGACGAAGGTGCGGTCATCGATCGACACGCTCTCGCGAGAGCGCGACGAGGACCACGACGGCATCTCGGACAAACCAGGCGCTGGCGGAGGTCCGCGTGGGCCTACGCGGAGCATGTCCGCACCCGCACCCATTGCCGCAGCGTCGGCAGCCCCTCCTCCGCCTGCGATGGAGGTGGCCGCGAAGAAGGAAGCACCGAAGGCGACCAAGGCGGCTGGCGGCAAGGCAGACGACGGGAAGAGCGGCGGCGAAAGCGGCGGCTCCACGAAGGCGATCGTCGTTCGTACCGATTTTTCTGCGCTCGCCGTGTTTCAGCCGAAGGCGACCACGGACTCGCGCGGCCACCTGGAGGTGCCGGTGAAGCTGCCGGACAGCCTCACGCGCTATCGCGTGATGGCGGTCGTCGTAGCGCACGAGCGCGAGTTCGGCTCGCAGGAGTCCACCATCACGGCGCGTCTGCCGCTGATGGTTCGTCCGTCTGCGCCGCGCTTCTTGAACTTCGGTGACAAGTTCGAGCTGCCGGTGGTGCTGCAGAACCAGACCGACAAACCGATCAACGTGGCGCTCGCGGTGCGATCGCTGAACGCGATGATCACGGACACGCCAGGCAAGCGCGTGGACATCGCGCCGAACGATCGCGTGGAGGTCCGCTTCCTCGCTTCGGCCGACAAGCCGGGCAAGGCGCGCTTCCAGATCGGCGCCGCAGCCGGGAATTTCGCCGATGCGAGCAACATCGAGCTACCGGTGTGGACACCTGCAACTACAGAGGCGTTCGCGACGTACGGCGTGATCGACAATGGCGCGATAGCGCAGCCAGTGAAGATGCCGGGCCACGTGGTGACGCAGTTCGGTGGGCTCGAGATCACGACCTCGTCCACGGCGATGCAGGGCCTCACGGACGCGGTGCTCTACCTGGTCCACTATCCGTTCGAGTGCAACGAGCAGATAAGCTCGCGCATGCTCGCGATCGCGTCGCTGCGCGATGTGCTCACCGCCTTCAAGTCGAAGGACATGCCTTCCCCGAAGGAGATGGAGGCGAGCATGCTCACCGACATCGACAAGCTGAAGACCCGCCAGAAGTGGGACGGCGGCTGGGCCTTCTGGTGGGGTGAGGAGTGGCCGTATCTATCCATCCACGTCTCGCATGCGCTCGCTCGCTCCGCGGCCAAGGGCTACAAGGTGGACGAGACGGTGAAGCAGCGCTCGCTCGCGTATCTGCGCAGCGTCGAGAGCCACATCCCGCACTGGTACGACCTGGAATCGCGTCGCGCGATCATCGCGTACGCGCTCTACGTCCGCAGGCTCTGGAAGGACGCGGACCCCGCGCGCGCACGCCAGCTCATCAAGGAGTATGGCGGCGCGGCGAAGATGAACCTCGAGGCCGTGGGCTGGATCTGGCCGACGATCAGCGAGGACGTGAAGGGCTCCGCCGCGGAGAACGCCGCCATTCGCAAGGCGGTCGCGAACCGCGTCACGGAGACCGCCGGCGCCGCGCACTTCATCACGTCATACGGTGACGGCGCGTACCTGCTCCTCCACTCCGATCGTCGTGCGGACGGGATCCTTCTCGAGGCCATGATCGTCGATCAGCCCGACAGCGATCTGATCCCCAAGCTCGTGAAGGGCCTCCTGAACCACCGCAAGGCGGGGCGCTGGGGCAGCACGCAAGAGAACGCGTTCGTGCTCCTCGCGCTCGACAAGTACTTCAACAAGTACGAATCGGTGACGCCGGACTTCGTCGCGCGCGTGTGGCTCGGCGAGAGGTACGCGGGCGACCACACGTTCAAGGGCCGCTCCACGGACTACAGCCAGATCGACATACCGATGCAGTTCCTGGCAGACATGAAGGAGGGCAACCTCACGGTGGCCAAGGAAGGCGCTGGACGCTTGTATTTCCGGCTCGGCATGCAATACGCGCCGGAGGACCTGCGGCCGCCGCCCATGGACCAGGGCTTCACCGTCAACCGCACGTACGAGACCGTCGAGGACGACGGCGACGTGAAGAAGGACGCCGACGGCGTCTGGCACTTCAAGGCCGGCAAGAAGGTGCGCGCGCGCGTGACCATGGTGGTCCCGTCGCGTCGCTATCACGTTGCGCTGGTGGACCCGATCCCCGCAGGCATCGAGCCGATGAACCCGGCGCTCGCGGTGACGGGCACCATCCCCCAGGATCCGAACGCACAGAAGAACGCAGACCCGTACTGGTACTGGCACTCCACCTGGTACGAGCACCAGAACATGCGCGACGAGCGCGTGGAGGCGTTCTCGTCCCTCGTGTGGGAAGGCGTCCACGAATACGTGTATACTGCACGCGCCACCACCCCGGGCACCTTCATCGTCCCGCCGCCCAAGGCCGAAGAGATGTACAGCCCCGAGGTCTTCGGCCGAGGAGCCGGAGACAAGGTCGTGGTCGAGTAGTCGGCGCAGACCGTGGCGAACCAGGGAATCTATCGTGAGGCGGGGGGCGCGGGCGGGTTGCCCCTTCCGCGCTCGAACCTCGCGCTCTTCACGGGCGTTGTCGCGGTGCTCGCGTTCATGGCGATCGTCATGCCGCCTGCGCTGCTGGCCGTGACCGGTCGTGGAATGGCGGGCGCGTGGCGCATCTTCCGTGATGGCGGCGGGTCCATGTGGCTCATCCTGCTCTGCGGATTGCTTGGGCCCGTCATCGCGGCGGCGCTCGGATCGTTCGTGCTGCGCGGCCGGCGCATCCCGGTGGGCTTGCTCTTCATCGGTGCCGGGCTTCCGTTCGTCGTGGCGCTGCTCGGGGCGTGGTCGGGCCTGCGCATGACGCTGTCCGCCATCAGCGGTGAGTCCGTCGACCCCGAACAGAAGGGACGCATCCTCGCCGAAGGCACCGCGGAGACGATGTCCACGGATCTTCTCGGCGGGTTCGTCGTGTGCGGCATCGCCCTCGTCGCGGCAGCGGGGGCCGCAGCAGCGGTCGCGACCATCGATCGCAACGCAGCATCGCGTGGTGGGGCTGCGCCGTCTTCATCCGGTGCGATCGGCGCGGGAGTCGCCGGTGGCCTGTGGCTGCTCGCGTCGCTCGTGCTCTCGATGGTCCGCGTTCGCGCGGCGGGCGGGGTGGTCCTGGTGACTGCGCTGCCGGTGTTCGTGCTCGTGCCGCTTGCGGTGCTCGCCGGCCGAAGCGCCTCCGTGCTCCGTGCGTGGCATGATCGTGAAGAGGCCTCGCGCGCTGCTGGCGCCATCGTCGTTGCTGGGCTCTCTGCGCTCCTCGCGGTGCTCGTTCTTTCACGCGCGATCGAGTCGAGCTTCCTGGCGCGCTCGCTCGGCGCCATCTCCGGCGAGAGCGTGGACGATTCGCAGCGCGCCCGCATCCTCGCCGAGGCGCTCGGGGCGGGAAATCTTGCACCGATCTCGTACGCGCTCCATGCGTTGCTCGGCGCCGCCACCTTTGGGCTAGCGCTCGCACCGGCCCTCGGCAATGGACGAAATCCGGCCACACCGAGCGCAGTGGCCGCCGCGATCACGGGTCTCGCGCTCCTTTCAGGAACCCTCGCGCTCTCGCACTCTCGCACCGCAGCCCCGCGCCTGCTCGCGTCCATGAAAGGCGATCGCGAACCCTTTGGCGTGACGGTTCCCACAATCCTCGAAGCGTTCTCGGATCGCGGCTCGGGCCCGCGCTGGGACAGCCGGCGACTGATCATCCGGGCCGACGGCTCCGGCGTGAGCTCTTCCAGCGACGACTTGCATGCGGACTACGCGCCCGAGTCGTCATGTACCCATCCGCAGATCGCGATCTTTGCGGACCGCGCGTCGACGATCGCGATGCTGCGCATGCGCATCGGAGAGCCCAAGGCGCCCGCCTGCGGCAAGAACCTGATCTTCGTCGCCAGGCGCGAGCACCCGCCCGAGCTCGACGCGCGCCTCGGTGATTACGCCGGCTTCCTCGGCACCACCGAGTACCTCGCCGCGACGATCGATGACGATCCCGACGGACCCCGTTCCAGTGCGACGGACATGCTGGTGAAGATCGTCGCGGACGATGCGCTGGAGATCGACGGAACACGCGTCGCGTTGCCGCTGCCGTCCGACGCTTCGCCGGCCCGCGACAGGCGGACCTTCTCGAGCGTGTCACGCATCCGGTACGTGGTCCGGCCGACCGACACGATGGACCGCGTGGTGCGAACGATCGCCGCAGTGGAGAGCGCGTATCAGGGCCACCTCGACACCTACGCGCTCGAGCGACAGCTCGACGACGGCGTCCGCGCACCGCCGCCCGCGCCTTCCGGTCGCACGCTCGTCGGCCAGGGTGGGGTGAGCGTGAACGGGCGCCTGCCGCCGGAGGTCATCCAGCGTATCGTTCGTCAGCACCTGGGCCGCTTCCGTCTCTGCTACGAGAACGGCCTGCACAGGGATCCGACGCTCCGCGGCCGCGTCGTCGTGAAGTTCGTGATCGACAGAAGCGGCTCCGTCTCCACCGCTGCGGACGGCGGCTCGGAGCTCACCGACAGCGGCGTGGTCTCGTGCATCGTCAGCGCCTTCGAGAGCCTGAGCTTCCCGCAGCCAGAGGGCGGCATCGTCACGGTCACCTATCCGCTGGATTTCAAGCCCGCGAACTAGCCGACCTCCAGTGAGTGAGGCGCGTCGGATCCGTTCGCGCGGCTCGCTCGTAGGCTCGGCGGAGGTTCTCACGATGACGCTGCGGCTCGCGTGCCTCGTTTCGTTTGCGAGCGCCGTGGCGCTGGGTGGTCTCGGGTGCACGCTCGTTGCGGGCGGCGACCATGACTCCGCATCTCCCATGGAGCCGGAGAGCGCACTCGGCTCGAGCGCCGTGAATAACTACTCCGCCGACGCAGCCTCTCCTGCCTTCGACTTCGACGCCCTTGGCGGCAACAGCGGAGATGGCAGCAGCAGCGCACCGCCCGAGGCAGGGATGATGGACCCGGAGGCGGGCGCTCTGGCGGTGACGGGACATGTCGTGTTTGGCGTCGACGGTCAGAACGAGCTCGTTCGCTTTGGTACCGCTTCGCCCGGTGCCGTCAGCGGGATCCCGATCACGGGGCTCGCTCCCGGAGAATGGATCCTTGGCATCGACTTCAGAGCGAAGACCGGCGCTCTCTACGGGATGAGCAGCAACACCACCCTCTACATGATCAACACCACCACCGGCGTCGCGACCGCGGTGGGCGTGAGTGGCACCCCGGGCGTCATGGGGCAGGCGCATGGCTTCGACATCGATCCGGTGAGTGATCGCATTCGCATCCAGACGGACATCGACCAGAACCTGCGCGTGGATCCGCAGACTGGCGCCGTCACGCAGGACGCCATGCTCGCGTTCGCGAGCGGCGATCCGAACTACGAGCAGAGCCCGAACCTGGTCGGCACCGCGTACACGAACAGCGTGAGCGGCGCGCAGACGACCACCATGCTCTATGCCATCGACTCGACGCGAAACCTGCTCACGAAGCTCGTGAATCCGAATGGCGGAGCGATCGACACGGTCGGTGCGCTCGGCGTCGACATCGATCAAGCCGCGGGGTTCGACATCTGGGGTAAGGATCCGAAGCTAGAGGCCTTCGCGGCGCTCACGGTCAACGGCGTCACTGGCCTCTACAAGATCGATCTCAAGACCGGCGCCGCGGCGGCGGTCGGCCAGATCGCGCACGCGCGCCCGCTCGTGGGCATCGCGATCGCACCGTAAAGACGCGCGCAGCTCGAGATCAGGCGGAGACGCCGGTGCCCTCGGGCTCGTCGGCGGAGACGCCGGTGGCCGCGGCCGGCGCCCCACGGAATGCGACGAACGCGAAGAGCGCAGCGGCGCCGTAGCACGCGGCAGCAAGATGAAACGTGGTGGAGAATCCATACGACATGGAGAGCAACACTGCCATGCACGAGCCCACGACGGATGCGAACCCGTTCACGCCCCACGCCCAGGGTACGAGCGCCGGCGCCACGCGCGTGAGCCGGGCAACGCCGAGCGGCATGAGCGCGCCGAGCAGCACGCCCAGCGGCAGGACGAGGACCTGCGTCAGCAAGATCTTGGTGATGAAGGACCAGTGCTGCGTGGACGCGAACACCGCGGGATGACCGACCGCGGAGATCCCGATCGCAAGAGCGGCGAGCAGCCCCGCGTAAAACCCGCGCGGCACGCCGACATCGTTGGTGGCGAAGCGACCCGCGAGCTGTGAGCCGGCGCCCGCGCCGAGCAGCAGCGCGACCATCACGGCCGTGAGCGCGTACGTGGGATGGCCGAGGAAGAGCACGAAGCGCTGCATCATGCTCACCTCCAGGAACATGAAGCCGATACCGATGCAGACGAAGTAGGAGCCCATTCCCATCGCGGCCTTCGGAGCGGTCGCGAGTGCGCGCCGACCTCGCTTCCATAGCGGCAGGAGGAGGCACCCGAACGCGAGCACCCCCGAGAGCAGCATGATCTCCGCGAGCAGGTACGGACCGTCGTAGTAGAGGCGCTTCGGCTGCTCGATCACGTCTGCGAAGAAGCGGTGCTGGGGGCGATAGAAGAAGAACGGCCAGTCGTCGGTCGACGGAGAGAGCTCGTAGCTCTCCGTGCGGCTCGCCTCCGCAAAGGGGCTCTCCGCGCGGGCGATCTCGGTCGTGCGACCGCCGACATCACGAAGCGGGTGGTGTGCCCAGGTGAAGCCAGTGCTCTCCGCCTTGTCGTCCAGCTTCTTCGCGGTGGTCGCGTCCCATGGCGACTTCTTGAAGAGCAGGTTGGTCACCGTGACGGCCACGCGTGGCGTGTTCGGGGCCTCCAGGATGGCGAGGTGCGAGCCGACGTCCTTGATCCCCAGTGAGCGCGCGGCGGCATCCACCATCACGATCAGGCGATAAACCTCGGGTCCCTGCCATCGAATGAGCGTGAGGACGCCGTCGTCCGAGAGGTGGTCGATGTACTCGGTGATCGCCTCGAGCGTGTAGAGGTTGTTCTCCGAAAGAGCGAACGCGCCTGCGGCCGTGGAGGCCCAAGTGTCCACGAGCGAGGCCTGGATCACGTCGAAGTGGTCGTGCGAGCCGCGCACGAAGGAGCGGCCGTCCATGACGTGCACGGTGACACGCGGGTCCACGTAGATGCCGCCGGAGTACTCCTGGAAGCGCCCGCGCATGACGTCGTTCGCGATGATCGGGTTGATCTCCACCGCGTCCACGTGGCGCATGCCGGAGCGCAGCGCGCAGAGCACGTCGCGACCGCCGCCGGCACCGATGACGAGCGAGTGATCGTGGGGCGATGCGACGTAGCCGACGGCGGTGAGCTCGGAGTCCAGGTGCTCCACGCCGGGGCCAGTCATGCCGTGGAGGATCGGCGTCGCGGCGGACGCGTCGATGTCCATCAGGCGACCTTCCGGCGGCGGGCCCTTGTACTTCGTGCCGAGCGCCCAGGGCCCGAAGGCCTCGTCGTAGACAGCGAGGCGCGATATCGCATTCCACGCCTCGTACGAGGGTTTCGCGTGCTCCACTTCCTTTGCCCAGCGCACGCGCATCAGGCCGAAGGAGCGGTCACCGATGAACGCGAGCACGACGATGCCGATGACGATCGAGCCGAGCTTCTTCTCGCGCGCGGACGTCGTGCTGAACGCGAGGACGCCCCCGAGCGCGGCGACGAGACTGGCGAGCAGGAGCGCAGATGGCGCGCCGAACATCGAGAGGAGGGGCGCAACCAGGAGACCGCTGCCACCCGCGGCCACCAGGTCGATGGCGTAGAGCTTTGCGAACTGCTTCCGCGAGTGCGTGAAGACGAGCGCGATCGCGACGCCACCGAAGTAGAAGGGGATGAACGAGATCACGTAGACGAAGGCCACACCGAGCGCGCGCCAGATCGTATAGCGATCCGGCGAGAGGCCCATCTGGGCGAGGATCGCGAGCGCGCCGACCGCGCATGCAGCGAAGCGCAACGCAGCCTTGCGCGTGTCCTCGCCTGCGCTCGCTTCGGTGAAGCGCTCGGGCCAGAGCGCCACGCGGACGCCTCCCGCGGCGAGGCCGAGCATGCCCACCGAGATCGCGATGAACGCGAAGTGGTGATAGAGAATCACGGAGAAGAGCCGCGTGAGCAGGACCTCTTGCAAGAAGAGCGACGCCGAGAGACAGGCGATCGCCAGCGCGGGGCGGTTCTTTATGGGAGCGGTCACGGCGGACATGTGGCGGGGCTAACACAAGTCGTCCCGACATGGCGAACCTGTCCGCGATGCGACTGCAGTTCTCCCGAGGACGGCGAAGCGGATCATGCACAACACCGCGACGACCTCCGGGTTCCGCCGGATTCTGGGCCTGGAGCTCGCGGAACGAGCGTTGCACTGAAGCGAATCATGAGATCGATCTGGCTGGCCGCGCTGGCTTCCGTGTCGCTGTTCGCGTCCGGATGCGCCTCCACACCACCCGCTCACAGCGTGGTCGGCAGCGTGAAGGCGACGGGCCGCGAGATGGGCGTGCTCCACGGGACCGAGGGCCACTGCCAGCGCGAGAAGTCTCGCGGCGTGGGGGAAGCCGTGCGGCTCACGTTCAAGAACGAAGACTCCAAAAGGGTCACGGTGATCGACATCCCCTACGAGAGCTCCCCGACCCACGTGGACGTCATCATTGCACCCACGAACGTCACCCTCACACGCCGCGTCTGCAACGAGTTCAGCGCACACGTGCATTCCCAGACGATCGACGGCAACGACGGCAGCTTCGCGAGCGGCACGCTCCACCTCTCCTGCAAGCTGCCCGCGCACGAGGAGGACCTGGACGTGATGGTCGACTTCGAGCAGTGCTGACGTAGGATCGACCCATGCACAACTCCCGCGTCCCGTTCCTGGTGCTCGCCAACCTTGGTCTATTGCCCTTCGCGGCGTGCAAGCAGGAGGAGGCGCCGCCAGTAGTAGCGCCGACGGGAGCGACGCCAACGACGACTCCGACCTCGACCTCGACCTCGACCCCGACCTCGACGACGACCTCGACGACGACTTCGACGACGACCTCGACCCCGATCGCCACTTCGACTTCGACTCCGACGTCGACCCCGCCCGTTCCTTCCGATGGCATGAAGACCTGCACTGTCGATCAGGACTGCGGGCAGGGTTACCTCCAGTGCGTGATCGCCCCTGGCGCTGCGGATGGTGGAAAGCCCGCCGGGCATTGCCAGCATCGCCAGAACTACCACCTGGGTCGGCCGCTCGTGGTGGATGGGACGGCACGGATGGCGAGCTACGCGCGCGCCCCCGTGGTGTCGTCGCACGAGCTCGAGGAGCTGATGCGCGCGGCACGCGAGGAGCACGCCAGCGTCGCGGCGTTCGCGCGGACGGTCACCGAGCTCATGGCGCTGGGTGCGCCGCTCTCGCTCCTCCAGAAGACGCAGGCCGCGCTCGCCGACGAGATCCATCACACCGAGATGACGCTCGATCTGATCACCGCCGCCACCGGCGAGCGTCCCGTGCTCGGGCGACTTCCCGCTGCCGTGGCGCCGCTGCGCTCTGGCGACGACGCGGCCGCGGAGCTACTCGTGGACGTGCTGCGCGGAGGCGTGATCGGTGAGACCCTCGCAGCCGCGCACGCCGAGACGCAGCAGAAGCTCGCGACCGACGCCGCGCTGCGGACGTTCTACGGGAAGATCATGGAGGACGAGGCCCGTCATGCCGCGCTCGCGCTCGAGACGGCGCAGTGGCTCCTGCGTGAGAGCCCCGCGCTCACCAGCGTGCTTGCGGAGGAGACGCATGCGCTGGCGAGCGGTGGCTCGTTCGAGACCCGCACGCTCGTCATGCCGCTTCTCGCCGTCCTCGCCTAGCACGGTGTGCCTTCCAGCCGATCTCGAGGGCCGCGCCCAGCGCTATCGCCACGGAATACGCGACCAGATCGCCGACGTGGAACTTGGAGCCCAGGACCAGGTGTCCGAGCGTGGTCGATCGGATGCTCACGAGCCACGGCGGCTCATAGAGCTGGCTCACCTCCACGACATACGAGATGGCAAGCGCGATGAGCGCCGCGCGCCACGTGCTCGTGCGCGGTCGGATGAGCCCGACGATGAAGAACATCATCAGCGCCCACAGCCCATCGCCTGGGTATTTGCCGAACGCTGCGAGGACCGGGATGCGCCGGGTCAACAGGCCAGCGCCGACGGTGATGACGATGCACACCACGGATATGATGCGCGAACGGTCGCTCGGGCTGGTCAAGCCGTACAAGCCGTTTAAAAGAGAAGACGCCGCGCAACGACCTGGGGGGGGATTAGGTCGTCGTCGCAGCGTCTGCATGTCTACAAGCTAGTTGCGTGCCACGGCGGCGTCACCATGCGTCGCTTGCTTCGCGGCGGATGGGGGCCCCGATCCAGGCGAGGTCGTGCAGAAATGAAAATCGGGCATGCAAATCCGCGATCCGGAGCCCTGCAAGCCGTGCCGTAGGGGTTGACGGACACGCGCAAGGCGACGATTGTTGAGGCCCTCGAGGAGATCATCATGGGCTGGAATCTGAACGACCTCGCTTCTTCTGCCGGCGCGCCCGCTGCGGCCAGCAACCCGACTGGCTTCGTGCTCCCTTCGCGCGGCACGCAGCACGTCTACTTCCGCGGCTCGGATGATCACATCCACGAGCTCCTCTGGGACCGGCGCGGCTGGCGGCACAGCGATCTCCATGCCTCCTTGACCGCGCCGCTCGCCGTCGGTGATCCGGTCGCCATCGCTTCGCTGCGCGCCGGCACGCGGCACGTCATCTACGTCGGCAAGGACGGTCACGTGCACGAGCTCGCCAGCGCTGGTGGCACGGCTGAGTGGCGCCACACCGATCTGCATGCGGTCGCGAAGAGCACCGCCGTGGTGCTGGGCAACCCCACTGCATGCGCGCTCGAGAAGAAGGGTTCGCGTCACGTGTTCTTCCGCGCCGAGGGCGGGCACGTCCACGAGCTCGCATTCGAGAGCGGCGCGTGGCGTCACGAGGAGCTCACGGGCGCGGTTCGCGGTGCTGCTCTGGCAGCCGGCGATCTCTCCGCGCGCACGCACGAGGCGAGCGGCGCCGTGCACGTCGTCTACCGCGACAAGGAAGGGCAGGTCCACGAGCTCCTCGAGGAGACGGGGCCGTGGAAGGCGCAGAACCTTTCCGCGCTCGCGCACGGCGCAGCGCCCGCGGCGGGTGATCCGACCCTCTACATCTTCGACGGTCAGGCCACGCGGCACGTCAGCTACCGCAGCACGGATGGACGCATCCATCAGCTTTGGTCGGACGCGAAGGGTACCCACCACGAGGACCTGACCGCGAAGACCAGCGCGCCGCTCGCCACAGGGGAGCCCACGGGCTACGTCTTCAACCTGCAGGGCACGCAGCACGTGCTCTATCGCGCGGCGGATGAAGGGCTCCATGAGCTCTGGTGGGACGTCAATGGATGGCACCACGACGCGCCTGGTGCGATCGGTCCCCACGTCGCCGGCCGCGCCGCCGGGTACTCGTTCGAGCTGCAGAAGACCCAGCACGCGGTCTATCGTCAGCCCGACGGGCGCATCGCGGAGCTCTGGTGGCAACCGGAAGGCACGGGCACTGGCGGCGCGGGCAAGAGCCCCGGTCAAAAGACGTTGTCCATGAAGTGGGATCCGATCGTGTTCGACGGCGGTATCCCGGTGAGCGGCGGGGCGGAGCTGTCCCTCAAGCAGGATGGTGGCTGGGAGTTCCACGGGCATTTCCACGGCTCCGGGTTCTCCGCGTTCGACGTGAACATCCTCTTCGCCGTGCGCTCGGCGAAGGGCGCGCTGTTCACGTTCGCCGCGGACGGCGCGGTGTCGGGAACGCTCGGCGCGGGCTCGCGTGACTTCACGTGGAAGCTCGAAGGCACGGAGGCGGAGCTTGCTGCTGCGTGGGCGGATCTGCAGACGGGCTGGAGCTGGCAGGCGCAGTCCGGCACCGGCCTCGAGTGGGGCGGGCTGTGGGGCGACGTGAAGGGTGCCCTCAGCGAGGTCGGCGTCGTGACGGCTGTCGTCGGCCCGATGTTCGGCTGAGCGCGGCTCTTCAGCGGCGGCGGCCGCCGGGATTGGCGGGCGCGGAGTGCGGCTCCCGCGTGTTGTCCGCGGGCAGATAGAGATCGATCACGAAGACCAGATCGGCGTTCGACGGGACGCTGGGGGCGCGGCCCGCGTCGGCGAATGCAAACGCGGCGGGCACCGCGACCTTGCGCTGTCCGCCAGGTCGCATCCCGACGAGCGCGCGATCGAATCCGCACACCGTCCTCTGGCTGCCGACAACGAGCTCCACGGGAAGTCCGCTATCGCGCGAGGCATGGACGGTCTCGCCCGTCGCGAGCGTCGCCACATAATGGACGCGGACGGTCTCGCCGTCCTGCACGGGGAGCCCGGTGCCGGGGACGAGCTCCTCGATGCGCAGCGCCGAACCGATTCCGTCAGGAGGACACTCGCGCCCCTCGAGCCAGGGATCGCCATTGCGCGCGTTGGTTGCGCGGGTCTGTCTTGGAAACTCCGTCGGTGCGCACGCCGCGCAGACGAGTAGAGGCAGGAGCCAGCGGCGCATTTCACGAACACCGTACTCGATCCGGAGCGCCCTGCGCGATCTCGCCACGGTCCCGCGCCGGGTCAGAAATTACCGCCCCACGCGCGCTTTCCAGGTACGCGGCGAAAGTCTCGCACCCACACGCACCGAAATGCATGGGTGACCTTGTGCGAAGCCGAAGATCAGGGATGCTTCGCGCGCCGTGAACCAAATCCACTCCGCATCCCAGGCGCATGACGAGCTCTCGATCGATGTCGACGTGACGGGCGACCCGTCTCCGCGGCACCGCCCTGACGACACCTGGCAGGCGCTTGGCCGCGCGATCGGCGATGCGCGCGCAGACGAGATCGTTCGCGCAAGTGAACGCAAGGTCCTCGTCGCGCCCTACATCGCAGCGCCTCCAGCGCGCCACATGGTGACGCGGAGCACGCCGCCGAGCGTGCGCGTCCCCGAGAGCCTCTACCCCGTGGAGCTCCCGGCGCGCGAGCCGCAGGCCCTGATGAGCGCGCAGCACCCGGCGTTCCAGTGGAAGGAGACGGCCGACGCCTCTCTCTCCGTGCAGGTCGCTGTTCGCAAGCCGCGCGCGCTGCGGACCGCGCGCCTGGTCGTCGCGGGGGTCACCGCCGTCGGCGCGGTCGTGTGCATTCTCGGCCTCGTGATGTCGCGCATGGACACGGCCGACGCTGCGCCGTCTTCCGCGATCGCCGCGTCCGAGCCCCCGCCCGAATCCCAGACGACACTTCCGGAGCAGCAGGGGCCGAGGAACGATCAGGTGACGCGCGACCTCGACGCGCCGAGCGTGCAATCCACGTCATGGAGCAAGAACGTGATGGGCAGCGCGACCCAGGCCAACGTGGTCAGCGGCAGCGACCATCCCGGCGTATCGGTGGACTCGCTCCCGCT
>JANXLV010000152.1 GCA_025355005.1 Myxococcales bacterium
CGCGCCATCGCGGTGGCGTTGCGCGTCCCGCTGGCTACACTCCATCGGGCGCTTCGCGCTCACGACGCTTCTCCAGGTGCATCGAGGTCTCGGCCGCCTACCCAGCGGACGAGAGGCCCCCGGCCGGCATACGCCGACCGAGACCTCGATGCACGTGGACGGAGGACGCCGTGAGCCTGGTCGAGAGAGGCGGAGCCGCGCCGGGGGTCCGGGGTGAGGCCCGCGCAGCGGGACGAGGGGCGCAGCCCCTCGGGGGGCACGGCGAAGCCGGGCCTTCAGTACACACCAGACGCGACTATTCCGATCCGTGCACCGGTGCCAACGACGTCCGGGCCGAAAAGCGGTCCCATCTCGGCAACGCCGCGCTCTTTCAGATGCAGTGGCTCTCGTTCAGGGACAATCAGCAACAGGTGGCCGCTGCCCTGGAGACAGAGTCTCTCGCCTACGAGACGGCGTGCAAAGAGAAGGCAGGGACGTTCATCCCACTCGATGCTCCCAGCCTCCGACGGACCGGGAAAGCTGTGGCAGAGGCCGCTACGACTGCTGCTGCGCTTGAGAAAGGCCGTCGCGCGCGTCCATTGCTCGCCGTCGCCAAAGCGGCTGACAGAGCCTCGCGCTTTGGGAACGGCGTCCAGACGGCCGAGATTGCCGCGGGCCTTGCGGTCCGCGTCCAGAAGGTGGCCAAGGCGTTGCAGAAGGCGGCAAGCACTATGAAGGCCGACCCCGCCGCAGCGCTCGATGTCGCAGCCAAGGCATCGAGTTGGGCCGAGACGATGCGCGTCGTTGCAGAGGCGAACGCGAAGGCCGAGGACGCGCTCATCCTGCGTCGCCATGCGGCACGAAGAGCGTTCACGATGCGCCTGTGTGCCTCGAAGATGGAGATCGACCAGTGCGGGGCATGCGGCGAGTACGCGGAGGGGACCGGAAAGCTCGTGACGATGGGCTGCCACGCGCGCGCGTGTCCGCTGTGCGCGCGCCACCGGTCCATGGAGCAGTTCCATGAGCTCCTCGATGCGATGGAGGCTGTCCCCGACGTCGAGGGCTACACGTGGCGCTCGATGGAGATGACGCTCAGGCGCAACCCATGTGATCCCGGCCTCCACACCGTCGACGCTCTGCTAGCCCGAGCCGAGGCGCTGAAGACCATCGTCAAGCACGTCTGGGACACGTTTCTCGGCCGTGAGAAAGGCGCGGCGGTCTACAGCAAGCTGGAGATCGCTGGAACCGGGAACGTCCACGTTCACCTGCTCCACTACGGTCCCTACGTCCCCAAGGCGCAGCTCGAAAGTGTCATCCGACAGGTGAAGAAACTTCCGCCGGGCGTCAGCCACGGTTTCACTTACATCCAGGAAGCGAAGGGGGATCTCAGTTCGCTCGCCGCCGAAGTCGCGAAGTACGTCACGAAGTCGAACTCGCCGATGAGCGAAGACTGGCTCGCAGGGGAGACGCGCGAGGTGATGCATCCGACGCTCGCGGCGCGCTGGGAGATCGCGACGATGGGCAACACGAAGCTCTCTCAGATGTACGGCGCGCTGCGTGGCGCGACGAAGACCGAAGACAAAGAGGACGCGACACCCAAAGAGGAGACCGATGAAGGCGAGAACCTACAATACTGCGTCCACTGCGGCGTCATCGACTCCATGCAGCGAGTTGTCGTTGACGCGGAGACCACGATTCGCGCGATGCACGCAGCGGGCAAACGCGCGTTGAAGGGATCGCGTTGGAAGCCGAAACCAAACTGGGTCTCGCCGGGTCTGCTCGACGCTCAGCGCGAGCACGGCGACGACGTCGTGATGATGATCCTGCGCGACCCGGACCGACCCTGGAGAGAGCACGAGAGTCACATCACATCACGCGTGGAAGCGATCCGCATGCTCCAGGAGAATGCGCCGTACGTTCGTCCTGACACGATCGCGCCGCTCTCGCGGCTTCCGATGGAAGGCAAGACCTGGGTAGTGTCGATCGCGAGCCGAGCGAGTGCGGGGTCGAAGGAACGTCCGCGTGTGCATGTCTCACAGGTCGTCCTCGAACAAGCCGCGTGAGCACGCGCCAGCTAGTTCCACACCCCGTCCGCGTAGCACATGGTGGATCCGTCGTACTGCGTGATGGTGCCGTCGAGTTTCCATCCGCGCAGCCCATAGTAAGCCGTGACCTGCGAGCTGCACCCAGGAGGACACGAGCCGGACGCGCAGAGTGCCTTCACGTTGCACGTGCCGAACACGCCGCCCGTATACGCCTGACACGCCTTCATCGCCTCGTCCGGCGTGTGCGTCCCCAGGGGGGTGCAATCGGTCCAACCAGCGTCACCGGGACCGGCGGAGTGCGAGTAGAGCGTTCCCCCTTCACACGCGCCGGCATCAACGACACTGGCAGCCGCGTCAGAGCCCAGCGCGCCATCGCCGCCCGAGTTGAGCGAGCCGTCGTTGCGCGCGTCGTAGGTCGACGCGTCGCCCGTCGCGCCGACGCTGCCACCGTCCTCGGAGCTTGCGTCCGTCCCACCGAACGCCCCGCACGCGCAGAGCGACACGCACCCAGCGACCAACCACCAGAACGGACCGCTTCTCGTCATGACCGACTCCCTCTCCTCAGCCCCGCGAGTTGCATGGCTTCTGAAGCGTAGAGGAGTTTAGAAAACCTTGCTACGGTCGGATGAAGTAGGAGAAACCATGGGCAACCCGACCACGATGCCCCGCCCGAAGTCCGACAAGGACAGCCAGGTCACGATCACGCTGCCCGGCGCGTGGCTCGACGATGCTCAGCGCATCGCCGAAGCTCGCAGTGAGCCTGGCCTCGTGGTCACGCGCGCCGATGTTCTGCGCGTCGCGCTGCGTAGGGGGCTCGACGCGATGGCGCCGGAGGCAAAGGAGAAGCGGCGGAAGTAGCGCTGTCGCATTCTACTGCGGGTCTACGTTGACACCGACGTTGATCAGGAACGTCGCAAGATCTTTCAGCCTCAATTGGCCTGAGCCGCCAGGCACCTTTTCGAGCCTGTCGTTCAGCTCGGGCGGCTTGCCAGTGTGACAGCGAACGAGTTCGATCACGCTCGCTTCGACGCCGAGCAGGATTTCCTCCTTGCTCTGTGTCGGGAAGAGGAGCGATAGCAGGGTGGCGTTCGTAGTGGCGTGCGCGAGCTTGCCGTGCTGAGCGAGGTTCAGGCGATCGGTCGACGTCGCCTTGCCCACGTAGATGATGCGCTGGGGTTTCTTGCACCACGCCACATACACAAAGCCGCGCCGCGGAGCCTCGCCAGAGTCGAATGCCTCGTAGATGTCCTGCTGAGCGGCCCGCAGATCACCGCGACTCAATCGGACGTCGAAGACCTTACCGTTTTGGGCGAG
>JANXLV010000159.1 GCA_025355005.1 Myxococcales bacterium
TCGCCATTGCAGCGCTCGGCGGCCACATCAAAAACAACGGCGACCCAGGTTGGCAAGTCCTCGCCCGCGGTTACCACGACCTCCTACTGCTCGAGGTCGGCTGGCAAGCGCGGGCGGAAAGATCCGATCAATCGTGAGACTCTGGTACGTGAGCACCGCGCGCAGCTCGAAACGAAGCATGGCGGGATGGATCTCGCGCCAGGCGATGCTGTTAGACTGTGGCGAAGGCTTCGTTCGGGATGTCCAGCGGGCTCTTGTCCTCTTCCTCGAGGAGCTTGCCCTTGAACTCGACGCCAGGGAGGACGTTGCGTGCGTAGTAGAGCGCTGCCTGGGTCTTGCCGGAGTAGAAGGCGAAGTCGGGGTGACCTGCGTCCACCTTCTTCTTCTCCTCCTCGGCGATGACGGCGGCGTCGAGCAGGAGCCACGCCACCGTGAGCTCCGACATCATCTCGAGGACGCGGTTCGCGGAGAGCGGGACCATGCCGAGGTTGCCGGACTGGAACCACATGAGCATGCGCATCGCCGTCGCGCCGACCTGCTCCTGCGCCTTGCCGAGCCGCTTCACGGCATCACCGAGCACTGGGTGGCTCGACTGCGCCGCGACGAACTTCGATACGTCACCGAGGAATGACTGGAGGTTCGCGCCGCCGGCTTGACCCAGCTTGCGTCCCACGAGGTCCATGGCCTGGATGTGATTCGTGCCCTCGTAGATGCTGAAGATCTTCGCGTCGCGGCAGTACTGCTCGACAGGGTAGTCGCGCGTGTAGCCGGCGCCGCCGTAGGTCTGGATCGCGGTCTCGCAGACACGGAAGCCCTGATCGGAGCCGTAGGCCTTCACGAGCGGCACGAGCAGGTCGACCTGCCCCTGGTGATAGACGGCGACCTTCTCGTCGGTGGCGCCGTACACGCTGACCGCGTCGCGATGGAAGGCGAGCTTCACGGCGAGTGCGCGGATGCCCTCGACGCGGCACTTCATGTCCAGGAGCATGCGGCGCACGTCCGCGTGATCGATGATGGGCACGCGCGGCGCGCTGGCGTCTTTCCAGTGCGTGATCGACGAGCCCTGCTTGCGCTCGCGCGCGTACTCGAGCGCGTTGAGGTACGCGCTGCTCGCGACGGCCACGCCCTGCACGCCGACGGCGATGCGCGCGCCGTTCATCATCCTGAACATCTGCGGCATGCCCTGATTGAGCTTCTCTTCACCGCCAACGGGCCAGCCGATGCACTTGCCGTTCTCACCGAAGTTGAGCACGCACGTGGCAGAGCCGTTGATGCCCATCTTGTGCTCGATGCTGGCGACGTTCGCGTCGTTGCGCTCGCCAAGCGTGCCGTCCGGCGAGGTGCGGACGCTCGGGACGATGAAGAGCGTGAGTCCCTTCGTGCCAGGCGGTGCGCCTTCGACGCGCGCGAGCACGAGGTGAATGATGTTCTCCGCGAGCTGGTGGTCACCGCCCGTGATGAAGATCTTCGTGCCGGTGATGTTGTAGCTGCCGTCCGCGTTCTTCTTCGCGGTGGTCTTCGCGCTGCCGACGTCGGTGCCGGCGTGCGGCTCGGTGAGGCACATGGTGCCGCCCCACTTGCCGGCGAACATGCGCTCGCAGAAGAGGTGTTGCTGCTCCTCCGTGCCGAACGCTGCGATGACCTCACCCGCGCCGTGCGCGAGGCCCGGGTACATCGCGAACGCGGCGTTGGACCCGGCGAGGAGCTCCAGCGTGAGCACCGCAACGGAGAGCGGTGCGCCGGCGCCGCCGTGGTCGGGCGAGACGCCGATGCTGATCCAGCCTGCCTCGTAGAGCTTCTTCCACGCGTCCTCGAACTGCCTCGGCGCGATGACGCGCCCGTTCTCGATCTTGCATCCCGTCGCGTCGCCGATGGCGTTGAGCGGGCCGGTGACCTCGCGCGCGAACCGGTAACACTCGGTGAGCGAGCTGCGAATCTCCTCCTCACCCCAGGCCTCGAACGGCGCCTTGCCACAGAGGTCTTGCAGCTTGAACTGCTCGAACAGGAGGAAGTTGAAATCGCGGAGGTCGGCCTTGTAACGGTTGATGGCTTGCACGGGTTTTTCCACGGCGGCTCTCCTCGTTCTCGTCAAGTGCCGCGCCGGACGCGCGACGAATGAATGCTCATTCAGTTAATAAAGCACTTGGGACGAGTCGGAAAGGGGGCACGGCAAAATCGACCGAGATCTGCGGAAACAGGGGGATTTCCGGAGCGCATTTGAATCCGGCGAGGTCGAGGTCGGGGTGGGAGGTCGAGGTCGAGGTCGAGGTCGAGGTCGGGGTCGAGGTCGGGGTCGGGGTCGAGGTCGAGGTCGCAGTCCTCTTCGTCGTCGCTACACTCTCTGTGTGAACCGCTGCACCCGGCATGATCTCGCGCGTGGCCCCGATGGGCTCTGCGCGCGATGCCTCAAGGACAAGGAGCGCCTCTCGGCGCCGCGCGGCGATCGCGTGCGGACCGCGGCGCGACTCATCCTCGCGCTGCTCGCCTTCATTGCTACGTTCGCCGCCCTGATGAGCTACTGCGACACCAACTGACGTCTCGTCTCGTGCAAAGCGGGCTCGGTCAGAGCTCGGCTCGGACCAGCACGAACTTGTTGCAGAGGTTCTTGTCCGTGAGCTCGGTGTACGTCTTCGGCGTGATCTCGCTCTTCAGTCCGCCGGTCCGTCCGTGCTCGGTGATGAAGTACATCGTCTTCGTGCCCTTCGACCTCTGCTCCTTCATCCAGTTCGTGAAGGTGCTTCCGGTGGAGACGAACGCAGGGACGTGGTTGCCCGTGTAGAAGTTTTCGCCCTTCCAGTTCATCTGGTAGGCGATCAGCATCTCGCTCGGGCTCTTTCGGTCGCGGTAGTACGCCTCGATGAGCTCGTGCTGTCCCCAGTGGGGGGACGTCTTCATCATGTAGACATCCGTTCCCCAGAGGCCCCACACCAGCGCGAACGCAGCGAACGCGGCCACGGCATGCGCGCGCAGCCGGCGCACCGCCAGGAACATCATCAGCAGCGCCGCTGCGATGCTGAACGCCGTGAGCACCGACGTGAAGTCGAGCGACTCCGGGAACGGACGCCGATAGTTGTACGTGAAGAGCTGGAGCAGGCGAATCGCGCCAGGCTGATCGCCGGTGCCCTTCGCATCGAGCGAGAGATCGCGACCGACGAGCGCGAGGAGCCCCACGCCAGACACCGCCGCAGCGCCCACCATGAGGCGCTCGTGTGCGAAGCGTGAGACGACCGTCTCGCGGTGGCTCGATGGGTCGGAGGTGCCGCGATACGCGGAGGCCGTGGGGTTCGAGACCTCCGCCTCCTCGTACTCGTCGCCCTCTTCGCGCTCGAGCATGGGGCTGCCGAAGAACCTGATGCCAAGAGCGATGACCGCCGCGCCAGCGACCGCGAATTTCGCGCGCCACGCGAACGTGAAGACCTTCGTGAGCGTGGAGCCCTCGAGCTTGTCCGCGTGGGCGAGTGCCTCCAGATCGTGCCCTGCGATCGTGCCGAAGAGCGAGCCGGGGAACAACCGCGAGATGCCGAACACGAACAACGCCGCGCCGACGCCGAGCGTCAAGTAGTACGGCACGGACGACGCACCACCGCGCGTGAGCGGACGCTTGCCGAGCATGTCGTCGAGCACCACGCCGATGAGCATCGCGATCGGCGGCACGGCCGGGAAGATGTAGTGGTGGAACTTGGTCCCCATGAACGAGAAGAGCGCGAACGCGAACAGCGCCCACATCACGAGGAGCACGGACAGGTCGCCCTTGCCCTTGTCCGCCGAGTCGCCGCGGCGCAGCCAGTAGGTGAGTCCGAGCGGAACCAGGCCCACCCACGGGAACGTCGCGTAGCCGAGCTGCCAGATGTAGAAGCGGAAGCTCGTGTCGTCCCCCTCGTTCGTGTCGTGCACGTGGCCGAAGGCGCGGTTGAACATGTCGTGGAAGAAGAGCCGGTCGATGAACGGCGAGCCATGCCGCACGTACATGGCGACGAACCACGGCGCCGCGACGCACGCGAGGACCAGGAGGCCGCTCAGGAACTCGAGGCGGAGCAGCTCGCTCCACTTTCGCTTCGTGCCCAGGTATGCGAACGCGCAGACCGCAGGGAGAATGAAGCCGGCCGGGCCCTTGCCCATCGTCGCGATCGCCGTGCAGAACCACGCGGCGATGTAGCAGAGGCGGCGCACGCGACGCTCACCCCAGTTCACCCAGAGCAGAACGCCGAGCACGACGAGCCACACGATGCCCTGGAGGAACGGCTCGATGCCGCCGATGAAGTGCCAGAGCATTCCGCCGATGCCGATGCCGAGCCCCTTGGGGACCTGCGAAGGCGCGACGGTGGCGCACGCCTCGTTGCCTGGAATGCCGCAGTTGACGGCGGAGCCGCTGCGGAACTCGTCGAAGTGCGGACGGAAGCCCTTTGCTCCGTTGCCGGACAGCACGAGCTCCATGTTGCGCGACAGCAGATAGAGCGCCTGCGGCAGCGCGCAGAGGATGATGATCCCGAAGACGAGATGGAACAGAGAGAAGCGCAGCTTCCGCGAGCCGATGTCGACCTCGTACAGCGCGACCTTCTTCTCCTCCTCCGTGTAGAGGCCAAGCATGAGCAGGCCCATCGCGGCGGTCATGGCGGCGACGAACGGCATGTCCGTCATGGTCTGGTGCGCGAGGAAGAACCAGTCAGGCATCGTGGCGAGCACGATGGCGCCGATCATCCCGGCGCGGCGCCCGAAGACCTTCGCGACGCCCTTGTAGAGCAGGTACATCGCGGTGAGCGTGAAGAGCACGTTCGGCGTGCGCACGACCCATTCCGGATGCCCGACGCCGTCACCGCCAAACCCCTGCATCATCTGATCGGAGTGGAAGTGCGTGCCCAGCGTGGACATCGACAGTGACTGGATCCAGAAGTTCAGGATCGGCTTCGACCAGAACCATCCGTCCTGCGCCCACCAGAGCGAGATCCAGTCGTCGCGCGCGAGGATCTCGCGGGCGACCTCACCGTAGTGCGTCTCCCACGGATCCCAGAGCGAGAACAGGCCCAGCGTCGGGAAGTAGAGCAGCGCGCCAGTGACGAGCACCCAGAAGCCGTGGCGCAGATGCAGCGGGCGAGCCTTGCCGTCCTCGTCGTGCTTCCACGGACCGAGCGCCACGCCCAGCTTGAAGATCGCCATGATGAGCGCGATGAACGCCGCGGTCACGAGCACACCGCCGACCATGCCCTTGAAGAGCCCGAGCCCTGCCAGTGACACCGTGCAAGCGAACGCGATCAACGCCCCGACGCTGAGCGCGAGAGGCGAGAGCACTTCGGAGAGCGTGCGCTTCTCGAGCGCCTGGCCTTCCTGGGGAGCGTCGTCGAACGAGCCCATGTAGTCGAGCACCGCGAACGAAGCGAGCATCACGAAGATCACACCGAGTGGCACGCCGATGCGCAGCTGGCCATTTTTCGCCATGAGCAAGAACGCAAACAACGCCGAAGCCGATCCCAGGATCAGCGCGCCACGCCGCACCGGATTCCCACGAGGAATGAGCCGCTCCTCGACCTTGGCGACCTTCGCGTCGACCTCGACCTTCGCGTCGACCTCGACCTCCTCGTCGACCTTGGACTCGGACGTATCCGGCTTCGCCTCCGCCTCTTCCGGCACGGAGGGCGGGGGCGGGTCTTCGCTGGCAGGCGTTTCGGTCTTGAGGTCGCTCATGGTAAGTCGGACGAAGCCGACGGACGCTTAGCAACTTTGCGACCGGGAAGCCAGGGGGCGTCGATGCGCCCTGACGTCAGGGAAGTTCGCTGGATTTCACTGGCACTGACCGCCGTGGCAGGTCGTATTTCCGGGGCACTGCGCGTTCGAGTGACATCCCGAGACACACTCGCCAGACGTGCAGATCATGCCGGAGCCATCGTTGCCCGGATTGCAGTCTCCGTCCGCGTGGCAGCTCGCGCCGCCGCCGCTCGAGCCGCCGCCAGAGCCGCCGCCAGAGCCGCCGCCAGAGCCGCCGCCAGAGCCGGGATCAGATGTTCCCGGGTCGGCCGAGCCGTCGCACGGGCCGAGCGGAAGCGTGGTCTTCGTGACCGTGACGTTGTAGCGACCCGGGTGCTGGCGAAGGTCGGAGTTACCGAGTCCGTCACTGATGCCGAAGAGGTACTTGGTGACGGTGGGCGAGGAGTCCATGACTGCGATCCCGGCGTGGGTCTCGACGAAGGTGGCGGGGCCGGCATCGTCGGTGCGTGCGACGACGCACTTGCCGGAGGCGGTGACGAGCTTCAGGTGAACGCCGCATCCGTAGCGCTGCGACGACGCGACGAAGTACTGCTGGTCGACCCGCGAGCTCTTCCCGGTGCAGGCGAGCGTCTGGTAATCGCCTGGCCCACCGAAGGTCGTGATGCCGTAGGTCGTGTGGATCGCAGTGCTCATGTTCTGCGTGTCCGCAGCGACCTCTCCGTCCCCTGTTTCGGAGGCGCCCGAGCAAGCAACGACGGCGAGAGCGAAACCGGCCACGAGAGCGGACTTGAGCATCATGCCTACCTTGGAGCAAGGTGTGTGCCTACGTGCGCTGTCGGTGATTCAGGGGAAAAACGCGGGCATTCTCGCGGGTGGGACAACGTCCGGTGGTGTCCCACTGGGGAGACGGAGGCCGTTCGATCCAGGTCAATCGAGGTCGACGTCTAGAGCTCTTCGGCGAGCTTCTTGGCGTCCTCCAGGCGGGAGCGCGCCTCCACGAAGGCGGCCTGCTGCGCTCTCGCTTCTGCAACGACCTCCGGCGGGGCTCGATCCATGAAGCCTTTGTTGGCGAGCTTCTTCTCGAGCTGACCAAGGTCCTTCTCGATCCGCTTCAGGTCTCTCTCGATGCGCGCGAGCTGCTGCTCTCGCGTCACGAGGCCCTTCAGGCCGATGAGGACCTCCACTGCGCCGAGATCGCTCGGCACCACCGCGGTCGTCGCTCCTTGCGGACGCGCGGCGCCCGTCTTCTCCACCGTGGCCGCGCCCTCGATCTTCACGAGCGCGGACACGAAGGCCGCGTGCTCGGCGAGGAGCGCGCGCGTGTCGTCCGCGTCCGTGCGGATCCAGACGGGGACCTTCGAGCCCGGCGGCACCTCGTGCTCCGACCGCACGGTACGCGCAGCGGAGATGATCGCCTTCAAGAGGTTCGTCTGTCGCGTGACGTCCGCGTCCTTCTTCGCGTCCGTTCCCACCTCTGGATACGGACCAAACGCGATGCTCGCCTTGCGGCCCGCGGGCTTCGGCAGGCGCTGCCACAGCTCCTCCGTCACGAACGGCATGAGCGGGTGCATCATCCGCAGCGAGGTCTCGAGCACGTGCCCGAGCACCGCGCGGGTCTCCTTCACGAGCTCCGCGTCCGTCGATTCGCGCACGATGATCTTCGCCACCTCCAGGTACCAGGAGCAGAACTCCGTCCAGAAGAAGCGGTAGACCTCGTTCGCGCACTCGTCCACGCGGAAGCCCACGATGCCGCCGTTGCTCGCGTCGATCGCGCTGGCCATCTCGCTCACGATGAACCGGCTCCAGAAGCCCTTTGGCGACGTGACGTTCACGCTTGCGTCATGCGTGTAGTCTGCACCCATCAGATCCAGCGACAGCCGCGTGGCGTTCCAGATCTTGTTGATGAACTGGCGGTATCCCTCGAGCCGCTTGGGCGCGAGCGCGATGCGCTTGTTCGAAGGCGGGAAGGTGGAGAGCGTGAAGCGAAGCGCGTCCGCGCCGAACGCCGGAAACCCCGAGCCCATGGTCGCCGCCGACGGATACGCTTTCGTGAACTTCGAGAGCGCCTCCGCTTCGGGCGCGCCAGGCATGGTCTTCGCGACCATCTCCTTGAACGTGGCGCCGTGGATGAGATCCAGCGGGTCGATCACGTTGCCCTTCACCTTGCTCATCTTGTCGCCGGTCTCATCGACGATGAGGCCCGACAGGAGCACGCGGCGGAACGGCACCTCGTTCGTGAAGTGCAGCCCGAACATGATCATGCGGGCGACCCAGAAGAAAAGGATGTCGTAGCCGGTCTCCAGATCGGAGAGCTGCTTCGGGTTCGTGGGGTAGAACTTCGCGAGCGCGTCCGTCTTCTCGGGCCAGCCGAGCGTGGCGAACGGCCAGAGCGCAGAGGAGAACCACGTGTCGAGCACGTCCGGATCCTGCGTCCAGCCTGCGGCCTCGGTGCACTCGGGCGGCCGCGTCGCCGCGACCTTGATCTCGCCGTTGGGGCCGTGCCACGCGGGGATCTGGTGTCCCCACCAGAGCTGTCGCGACACGCACCAGTCCTGGATCTCGCCCAGGAAGTGGTCGTACGTCTTCACCCACTCCTCGGGGATTATCTCCACGCGCTTCTCGTGCACTGCTTTCAGCGCAGCGTCCGCCATCTCCTTCATGGAGAGGAACCACTGCGTGCTGATCATCGGCTCCACCACGCCGCCGGAGCGCTGGCACTTCGGGAGCGCCAGCGTGTGCGGCTTGCTGCCGCGCGCGAGGCCCTTCTCGTCGAGCGCCTTCTTCACGGCGGTGCGCGCGCGCTTGCGATCGAGCCCTGCGAACGGGCCCGCGTTCTCGTTGAGCGTGCCGTCCTTGTGGAGGATGTTGATCTCTTCGAGCTTGTGACGTTTGCCCGTCGCGAAGTCGTTGAAGTCGTGCGCCGGCGTCACCTTCACGGCGCCGGTGCCGAACTTCATGTCGACCAGGATCGAGTCGCAGACGATCGGGATCTTCCGCTCCACAAAAGGGTGCACGAGCATCTTGCCGTGCAGATCCTTGTAGCGAGGATCGTCGGGATGCACGGCCACGGCGGTATCGCCGATCATCGTCTCGGGGCGCGTCGTGGCGACCACGATCTCACGCTCCGGCTCTCCGTCCACCTTGTACGCGAACTCGAAGAGCTCCCCGTTGGCGCCTTCCTCGGTCTCCACTTCCAGGTCCGACAGCGCCGTCATGCACTCCGGGCACCAGTTGATGAGGCGCGTGGCGCGGTACATGAGCCCTTGCTCGAAGAGCGTTACGAACGCGTGCACCACGGCGCGGTTCATGTCCGGGTCCATGGTGAACTTGGAGCGCTTCCAGTCGGGGCTCGCGCCGAGCGTGCGCTGCTGGAGCGCGATGCGTCCGCCGCTCTCCGCCTTCCATGCCCACACCTTCTCCAGGAAGGCCTCGCGTCCCAGGTCGTGGCGGGTCTTGCCGTCGCGCTTCAACTGTCGCTCCACCACGGTCTGAGTGGCGATGCCCGCGTGATCGATCCCGGGCTGCCACAGCGTGTTGTAGCCGCGCATGCGGTACCAGCGCGTGAGGACGTCCTCGAGCGTGCAGCGCTGCGCGTGACCCATGTGCAGCGAGCCCGTCACGTTGGGCGGCGGCATCGGGATCACGTATGCGGGGCGCGTGTCCTTCGGATCGTCGGAGGCCTCGAAGACCCCGGATTTCTCCCAGAAATCGTACCACCGTGACTCCACGGCGCTGGGATCGTAGGGCTTCTCGAGGTCCGGTCGCGCGTTCTCTTCGGTCATCGCGCGGGTGTTTATAACACCTTACTTCCCGGCGGGGCAGGTGCCGGGAAGTCCGCTCACCCACTGACGAAGCAACGTCGCAGCTTCGTGATGGATCGTGCTGCGACCGATCTCCGGCATCGCGATGCTCGCTTCGGTGGCCTCGACTCTGTGAATGAGGATCGACTCGTCGGGCTTGCCGGGCACCACGTCGAACGAGTTCGTGGTGCTCGCGCGGCCGGCCGCGACCGGCGCCTTGCAGATGCCGAGGCGAAGCGGGTCCGTCTCCGTGAACGCAAGGAAGAGCCCCGTGGTGCGCGCCTCTCCATGCTCGCTGTGGCAGTACGCGCAGTTCGCGTCCAGATACGCGCGCGCGCGTGAAGCAACGTCACCGGTGTTCGGATCGTTCCATGTGGGGAGCGGCGTGGGCCCCGTGCCATCGGCCGCGACGCCGGTGAGGATGCCCTCGGTCTGCCAGTGCGTGAGCTGGGACTCGGGCCCGTGGCCGTAGTCCATGCTGCCCGTGAGCTGATCGGCGCGCGTGCCGATCGGGAGCAGCTTCACGGGCTCCTGGCCGTGGCATTTCGGGCACTGCGTCGTGCTCGGTACCAGGTAGGTCGCGTGCTGCTTCACGCCGTCGGTGCCGGTGATGTCGAGCGGGATGACCTTGCCGCCGGGCTGGTTCGTGGCCTCCGTCTGGGCGTCGTTCCACAGGTACGAAGACGCAAGCCAGCCTGTTTCACCGCGCGCCATGATGCGCGTCTCCACCCAGCGGATCGCGCCGTCGGGCGCGGCGGGATCGATCGGGAAGCCGAACGACTTGGTGATGATCGTGCCCTTCGGCAGATCGAGCTGACCTGTGGCCGAGTACGGCGCGCTCTG
This sequence comes from Myxococcales bacterium, assembly GCA_025355005.1. Lineage (GTDB taxonomy): Bacteria > Myxococcota_A > Polyangia > Polyangiales > Polyangiaceae > JANXLV01. The sequence goes on from JANXLV010000159.1 coordinate 10,344, forward strand.
CCCAGGAGGCGTCCAGACGGTGCGGTACTTCACCGCGTAGTCGGAGAAGAGCGGCGTCGCGAGCGAGTACGGGACCACGCGCTCGGACAGCGGGCGCACCTGTCCGTTCTCGATGTCCACCATGCAGTAGTCCGACAGCGAGTCGTAGAGGCCGTTCACATACGAACCATCCGCGCCGGGCGTGCACGTGGCGCTGGAGGTCGTGGTGCTGTTCGACTTCGAGGAACAGGACATCGCGGCGGACGAGAGCAGCGCGGACCCGAGCAACGCGAGCGAGAATGCGATGCGCGCGCTCATGGCGTGAGCCCCGGGAAGGAGACGGCGGGCAGCGAGGGCAAAATGCAATCGAGCTCCGGTGGATCGGCCTTCATCACCGCGTAGAGGGCGGGGAGCTTCGGGTCCAGCATGTCCATGTGGAGGTTTTCCGTGTGCGAGCCCGGCTGGTGCACGCAGATCTTCATCGTGTTCGGACCCATGCCCTTCGCGGGGTCCGTGATGCCGTCGTAGAGGACGTCGGAGATGTGCTTGTCCGGGAACGCGTCGATCGCCGTGGACAGCAAATTTCCCAGGTCCCGTGTCTTGTCCGGCATCGTGCCGCCGCCCACGAACGTGTTGTCGTGGACGTACACACTGACCGGGTAGGGGTAGTAGAGGGGGTCGTTGATCGCGAACTGCGTGATGAGGTAGCTGATCACCGACATGTTCGCGGTGTTGTTGTTCGTGAACGTGTTGCCGAAGATCTCGACGTCGTGGTTGGCCATCACGAACGAGCCGATGCCTGCGGGCACGACGCCGACGATGTTTCCGGTGGGCGCGAAGTTCGCGGCGTTGTTGTCGTGCACCTTGTTGTCGTGCACGCGCACGCCGTGGCCGCCGAGCTGCTGCAGGTTCGGCAGGTCGAAGACAAGGAGGCCACCCGTGTTGTCGTGCGAGTCGTTGTCGTAGACGTCCGCGTTGAAGGTGTTCTCGATCTCGATGCCGGCGACGTTGCCGAACGCCTCGCTCTTGCGGACGACCACGCCATCCGACTGGCCGATGTAGAGGCCGCTGTCGGACGCGCCGCTCGCCGTGCACGCCTCGATGAGGACGTTCTTGCACTGCACCGGGTAGAGGCCATACGCGCCGTGCAGCGTAGGGTTCGTGCCCGTCCACGTGGCCGCGACGTCGCGGAAGATGACGCCCGTGCTCCCGAGCACCTTGATGCCGTTGCCCTTCGTGTCCCGCACGGTGAAGCCCTCGAGGCGAATGTTCGCGAGCCCCTCGGCGAAGACGCCCTCGCTTCCGATGAGCTGACCCTTGAAATCGAGGATCGTCTTGCCCTTGCCCGCGCCCACGATGGAGACGTTGTTGTTCGGAACGACGAGCTCGTTCGTGAACGTGTACGTCCCCGCTGCGATCTGGATCGTCTCACCAGCCGTCGCGGTCGCGAACACGTTCGCGATGCGGTCCTCGTTGTCGGTTGCGACGATGTTGACCGTGCAAGGCGTCCCACCAGGGCAGCCGAGCGCCGTCGACGTGGGGTGCGCCACCGTCGGCGAGGGTGAAGACGAAGACGAAGAACATCCCGCCACCACGAGAGCGAGAGCAGAAGCGCGGAGATACTGCATTGCCCTGACTCTAGTCCAAGTCGAGGTCGAGGTCGAAGTCGAGGTCGAGGTCGAGGTCGAGGTCGAAGTCGAAGTCGCGTTCTATCGCGACTCTTCGTCGGACTCTCTCGCCAGATCGAGCAGCAGCGCTGTCACGCTCATCCCGACCTTGTCTGCTCGCTCCACGGGGCCCACCTCGAACTCGAACGAGCCGACCTCCCACCTGAACACGCGAGATGCGGACTCACGCGGCGTGGCCTCGTTCGCCTGCCGCGGCTCGATGTCCACGATGGCGCCATCGCGCACGAAGATGCGTGCAGTATGCACGAAACTGTGCATGATGAGCACGCCGGTCATCCTCTGCATCTCGAACAGCGCGAAGAGCGCCGGCAGCCTCACGCGATCCAGCTGACCGGAGAGGTGCTGCGGCCTGGGCGCGCGGGCCGCGCCGGGGTCTCGGGGCTCGATCAGCGCGGAGAAGAGCTGCTCCAGTGTCCGGCCCACGAAGTCGTCATCGGTGTGCTCCTCTTGCGGAGACGGCGCAGGCGCGGCGGCGACGAGCCTTCCAGATGGCGTGCGCGTAGACAGCGGCGGCGCGTTCGGATTCACCGCGGGCATCGCGAGCGATGACGAGCGCATGAGCGGCGCGCCCTTCTCGTCGTGGACCTCCACCTCGATCTGGTAGCGCGGCTTCTGTTCTCCAGTCGCGGGCGACTCGGCCACGCTGACGGCGCGACCCTTGAGCCTCACCGAGTGCGTCATGCCGGGCGCGGACACCTCCACGCGCACCTGATCGCCTGGCTTGAACGGCATCGTCGTCTCGAGCAGCATCGAGCGCACGCTGAGCCGATCGAGCGTCGCATCCGACCCCGCGCCGCCCTCGGGCGTGGTCCATGCGTGCAGCCGTGGCTGAATGTGCGGGCCCTGGATCCCCGGCACGTGCGCGCCCAGGTCTCCCATCGCCGCGCGCCGGGGCGGCGGAGGGAGCTTCAGCACGTAGTCGACGAACGCGCGCAGCTCCGCCTCTTGCTCCACGTTCCGTGGCATGAACTGCAGCGCGACTCCGCGCACGCGACCCGCGACGTCGGCGATGTCGAGCACGCGCGCGACGAGGGCCATCACCTCGATGCTGCGCTGGGCGTCCACGGAGCCCAGGTGCAAGAGCTGCAGCGAGCCGACCTCACCGATGTCGCGGTCGTACTCGAAGTAGACGCCGGTCGCGCTGATGTTGCCCGAGCGGAGCGCGGGTATCTCGTCGACGCCTTCCACCGCCACGGAGAGTGGAGTCGCGACGCGCGCGCTTCGTCGGGATTCCTGCATCGTCTCGGATCTTCGCCCACTGCGCCTCCGGGGGCAAGTTCGGGTGTCGCTATCCGTCGTCGCGCCCCTCGCAAAAGGAAACGGCCCTCGCGCTCTTGTCGCGAAGGCCGTCTTGCCTCGGTTGGGTTAGCTGGAGCTCAGTGTGAGCCGATCTTCATGCCGGGCTTGAAGACGTTGTCCTCTTCGCCGGTGACAAGCACGACCTCTGCGTTGTCGATGCTGGTGAAGATCTGGTCGTAGGTTTTCGGGGTCTTGAAGCCGAGCATGCCGTTCATGAGCGACGTGGTGGCGTTCGGCATCGAGGAGAAGAAGGAGGGCATCGCGTTGGTGACGAACTCCAGGTACTTCGTGCCGGTGGGGTCATCGGAGTTCAGCGCGGCGCGGGTCTGCGCGAGCGAGCCGTCGACGTACGCGAAGGAGTCGCAGCCGTTCATGAAGAAGATCTGATACTTGCCCTTCTTGAACTTGCCGTGGCTCGCAAGAGCGCGGACGTTCTGGCCAAGGCCCGAGTGGCCGTTGTACGCGATGATGTCCGCGTCAGCCGACAGCGTCTCGTAGCGATCGTAGAAGGACTGCGGCGCCTCGGCGATGCCATCCGTGAGGAGCACGGTGACGCTGACCTTCTTGCCGTCCGGCAGCGTCGCGTTGAACGTGACGTCCGGCATGTCGACGGCGGGCGTGGCGGAGAGCTTCGCGGGGATGGTCACCGGCTTGTAGGGCGCCAGGGTCGACTGCATCGTGGTGACAAACTCGTCGAAGCCGGAGATGCCGGCGTCCGACGTGGTCTTCGCGCCCGACTCGAACTTGCCGAAGATCGCGACGACGTTGAGCGTGTCGTCCTCCCACACCTTCTGGTACTCGGGGTACTTCGCTTTGGTGTTCTGCGTGGACTTCGTGACCTTGACGGGGGACTTGATGACCTCGCTCGCCGCGAGCTTGCAGCCGGACTCGTTCGGTCGGTAGAAATACCAGATGCTGCCGATGTCGAGCTCGCCTGCGGAGCCCGGGTCCACGCAGTCGCCCTTGTGCGCGTTGAGCAGCGCGTTCTGGCCGTCCTGGCTCACGTCGTGCGGAAGGATGAACGTGTATGTCTTCGGGAGCTTGGTCTTGGCGCCCCACGCGACGGGCAGCTTCGCGTGATAGCTGATGGTCGTCTTGCCAGCGACGGTCGTCTTCTTGATGTTCGACAGGTCGACGTTGTCGAGGCGGCCGACGGAGTTGTTTCCGTTGAGGTGGCCGATCGTGAAGAGCAGCTGGTCTTCGATGGTCTGCTTGTTGTCGAAGACCGACTCGTTCGTCACGAGCTCGGAGTCGAACTCGAAGTTCAGGAGCGTGGCCTGGTTGCTGGTGAAGTCACCTTCGGTCTGATCATCCGTCGACGCATCGGCGGCGCAACCTGCGAGGGTGCCCGAGAATGTGGCGAGGAGAGCGAGAGCCGAGATGTTGAGGATGGTAGTACGCATGACAGCAGTACTCGCATGTTGGATGCCAATGTAGGCAGATGTCGTTCGGCCCAAGGTGAGAACAGAATCATTGGCGAAAATGCCGTTCCGAGCGGTCAGTGTGCGCAAAGGTGGGACGGAATGGACCCAGATCTGAGGGGCCGAAGATCCAGGGTCGAGATCAACTACCGCTTCGGGATCAGCTCCACACGACCCACCGCGGGCAACGTCCCTGTGGCGACCGGCTTCCCGTACCTCTCGTGGAACTGCTTCACGCACTCATCCGGCAGCATGTCCGTGTAGAGCTGCAGCGCCCCGAAGTCGTGCTCTCGGAAGGTGCGATCGAACAGTGCCCACCTCGCGTCGTCGAAGCAGCGCGTCTCGTGCTTCGCGTCGTGCGGGTCCGGCGCATCCGGTGAGAAGAGGACCGCGAGCTCCATGCGCGGCGCCACCTGCGATGGGTGCAAACGCGACAGGTAGAAGCTCATCACCTTTTTCCTGTGGAAGCGGCGGTTCGAGTAAGCCGTGGCCATGAGGCCGTAGTACGGGCACAGCTCCGTGGTGCCCACGCCGTTCGCGCCTGCGATGCAGAACGGCCACTCGAGCAGCGCCTCGCCCTTCTGCGCGCGCACGGCGTCGAAGTAGGAGACCGCGTCGGGCGTCAGGCGCACGGGCCGGTAGTCGTTCACCATGCTGTAGGCGGTCACCGTCTCCAGCGCGCCCAGGCCGAACAACATGTAGAGTGCATTCTTCTTGCGGCCCGGGTCCCACGACGCAGCAGCGAGCGCGAGCATCAGCGGGAAGAAGATGGTCGCGCGGCCGGACACGCGGTTGAAGAAGAACCACGGGAAGACGTGCAGCGTGGGCATGCGCGTGGGGTGGAACGCAAAGCAGAGGATGAAGGTGACCACCAGCGGCGCGACGAGAGAGAGCTCGCGCCGCTGCCACGCGGTGCGCAGGCCGAACGCCGCGAGCGCGAGCAGCGCCCAGCCGACGGAGTACTCCGCGACGCCCTCCGGCTCGCCGAAGATGCTCTGGACCCATCCCGAGCCGGGGTTCGCGCCGGGAAGGAACGGGATGAGGATGCGGAACCAGCTGGCCCAGAAGTTCCCGCCTGCGTCGGGGAACTTGTAGACGGTCGCGCCGCGCACGAGCGCGAAGGCGAACGGCACGTACACGAGGAGGCCCCACAAGAGGCCCACCACGTAGAGCGCGGTGAGCCGCGGCGTCTCGCGAAGGTCGCGGAGCGGGTGGCTCGGGAAGTAGGCGGAGAGGCGTACGCCCCGCTTGCGCGCAGAGAACGCCCAGCGGCCGAGCCAGATCGCGACGCACACCGTGAAGAACGTGAGCGCGTAGCCAGCGACGTAGCCCACGTCGATGCCAATGAGCAGCACCATGAGCGCACATCGCGCGAGGAGCAGCTGCGCGGGGATCGGCCGGTCCGCGATCACGTGGCGCGTGATCACGTAGTCGCAGACGATGCACAGCGTGCCCCAGTGCAGCACCGACATGTTGAGGTGGTTGGGAAACTTGTAGCCTGCATAGAACGCCATGAACGTTCCCGCGAACGCGACCAGCGTCGCGCGCGTGATGCCGAGGTCCTTCTTGAGGAGGAGCAGCGTGCCGAACGCGCCGATGCCGGGCGAGATCGCGCAGTACACCTGGATCCAGGGGCCCGCACCGAACAGCCGGAGCAGCGCGGCGCAGAAGAGATCGCGCTCTGCGCACCACGAGAGGTAGGCGATGCTGGTGCCCTGCCAGTAGCCGACCTCGTCAGTGACGAAGCCCAGGTCCGGCGGCAGTCCAGGCTTGTAGTGCCAGAGCAGGTGGTAGCCGAGGTACTCGAAGTAGCTCGTGTCGCGCGTGCCCACGAGCGGACCGCTGAAGTCCTTGATGACGAGCGCCGCGTACGCCGCCCAGCACACCGCAAGCAGCGCGCATGCAGCCGCGAGCCGCTTGCGCGCTCTCATTTCTTCTTGAGCACGGTGAGCATCAGGTTGCCGAACGGGTGCCGCCAGGTCTGGTGGGGCACCACGCGAGACAACCCGCGCGCGATGTCGAACGAGCCGAGCGCGAGGAACGGCGTCAGGAAGTGCGTCGTGGTCTTCATGTCGAGCGAGTAGTCGCTCCACACGCCGGGGACGACGCGCGCGAGCTGCTCCTCGAAGCGGAAGAAGTCGAACTTGCAGATGTGCTGCTCTTCGTACGACACGTCGCTCACGCGGTTCAGCACGCGCTCGATGAGCGGCCACGCGCTGGTGTAGTTCGGCGTGGTGAGCACGATGCGCCCGCCGGGGGCCAGAAGGGCAGTGAAGCGCTCGAAGATCGTGCGGATCTCCTCCGGCTTCAGGTGCTCGATGACCTCGATGAAGGTGATCCAGTCGAACGGCTCACCGATGTCGCGCAGCTGCGTGACCTCGGGCACGTAGTGGAACGTGCGGAACGCGCTGCCGTGGTTGTGCGTCGCGTAGGCGACCTGGCCGGGCAGGATGTCCACGCCCACCTGCCGCTCGAAGCGGTAGCGCGGCACCATGGAGAGGAAGCTGCCCGCGAAGCAGCCCACGTCGAGCAGCGAGCCGCCGTTCTCTTCGGGCAGGTAGTCGAGCACGCGCTCGAACTTGGAGATGTGCCAGAGCCGGCGAACAGGATTCCCGTTCCGCAGGACGCGGTCGTAGTACCCGTTCGGGATGCTCTCGTAGTCGAACCGGCGCTCCGGCTGCGCATCAGTAGGCCTGTCGGGCTCAGCCACGCGTCCGGCCTAGCATCACTCGCGTGTGAGGCGCGCGATCTCTTCCTTGATGAGCGTCTCGGCGAGGGTCGGAACGACCTCCCACACGACCTGCTCGACGAGCTCGCGCGAGAGGGCAAGGACGCCTTCGACCTGGGCCTGCGAGAGGCCGAGGCCCGACAGCTTGCCAGCGAGCTGCCCGTTCGCCGCGGCGACGGCTGCACCCGCGTGACCTGCGGCAGCGGGGGCATGCGCGACAGGAGCAGGAGCCGCATGGACAACGGGCGCGGGAGCGTGAACGGGCGCTGCCGCGACGGGCGCCGGGGCGGGCGGACGCGGCGCAGCGGACGGCTGCGGCGGAAGCGGGCCACGCGAGACCGCGGGACCGGAGCCCGGCGCGGGCGGCGCCGGCCGTGCGGGAGCCTGCGGCGAGAGCGCGGCAGCGCGGGCCTCACCGAGCGACTGCTGCGTGGGCTTCGGCATCGCGGCGGCGGGCTGGGGAGAAGCAGCGGGCGAAGGGACCGGGGGGGCGGGAGCGCGGTATGGAGCGCCTGCGGCGGCTGCTGCCGGAGCTGCGCCAACACCGGAGGCGCGCGCCTCGAGGGCCTTCTTGACCTTGTCGATCAGGGCCTGCGTGTCGAACGGCTTGTCCGCGAAGTCATCGGCGCCAGCGTCCTTGCCGCGCGCGGCGTCGTAGGGAGCGTAGCGGCTCGCGAGCAGGATGATGGCCGCGCCGGGGCGCTGCGCCCGCAGTTGCTTGGCGAGGGCGTAGCCGTCCTCGGAGCCCAGCACCGTGTCGATCACGATCGCATCGGCATCGGAAGCCTTTGCGGCGGCGGCCTGAGACCCCTCGGCAGTGACGACGCGGAAGTCGTCGGCTGAGAAGGTGATCTCCAGGGCTTTGCGCATCGTGACGCTGTCATCGACGGCGAGCAGGGTTTTCGGCACGACGGGGCTCCTCGGTCTGGTTCTTAAACGCGCTCACCACGGTCGGCGAAACGCATGTAGGGTGCGCAATTGTCGCGAGGCACGGGGTCCTATGTCAAGGAAACGGTTAACTAAAGGGAACGGGAAGCGCAATTCGCCCAAACCGGAGCCCGCGTCGCTTCGTGCTGGTCAGGCGGCGCCTCCCGTGGGTCCGGCCCGTCCCGCGCGCCCGATCGCAGGGCAGGCGGTGTCGGGCGTGGTGCAGGAGGTGCCCGCGGCGCTCTTCGGCGAACGCCTGGACGCCGTCGTCCGCGAGGTGCTCGGCGTCTCGTGGAATGCCGCGCGCGGGTACGTGGAGACCGGGAAGATCGCGGTCAACGGCGTCGTGACCACCAACATCCTCGCCCGCGTGAAGATCGGCAACACGGTGACCTTCACCGAGAACGCGCGCCGACCGAGGCCCGAGACGGACCTCCCCGAAGGCGCGATCATCCATGTGGACACGCACGTCGTCGTCGTGCGCAAGCCAGCGGGCATCAGCACCATCCCGTTTGACGAGAACGAGACGGGCACGCTGGACGAGCGCGTGCGCATGTTCCTCGCCAAGAAATTCGGCGAGCGCGGGCGGCCGTCGCTCGGCGTCGTGCATCGCATAGACAAGGAGACCTCGGGCCTGGTCGTGTTCACGCGCACGTGGCTCGCGAAGGAGTCGCTCACACAGCAGTTCCGCGAGCACTCGGTGCGAAGGCGTTACATCGCGCTCGTACACGGGCATCCGCGCACTGGCACCTTCAAGACGCACCTCGTGGAGAACCGCGGCGACGGTCTCCGCGGCTCCGTCGAGGTGAACCGCCTGAAGAGCAAGGAAGGCTCGCAGCTCGCGATCACGCACATCACGGTGGAGGAGGAGCTGCCGGGGGCGGCGCTCGTCGTGTGCGTCCTGGAGACGGGACGAACGCACCAGATCAGGGTTCATCTCTCCGAGGCGGGGCATCCGCTAGCGGGGGAGCGCGTCTACATCAGGAACTACAAGGGCGAGCGCTTGTACGCGCCGCGGCTGATGCTGCACGCGACGGAGCTGGGTTTCGTGCATCCGAAGACGCAGCAGGAGGTGCTCTTCAAGGATCCGATGCCGGAGGACATGAGGGGCCTGCTGGAAGAGCTGAGAGCGAAAAAGGAGAAGTAAGGGCCGGGTCGAGGTCGAGGTCGAGGTCGAGGTCGAGGTCGAGGTCTACCCCTTCAGGTACGCCCTCAGCATTTTTCCTAGCTCCTCTTCGAACCACTCGTCCGTCTCTCTCCCTGGCTTCTTTCCCATCGCTGCGAGGAGCGCCTTCTTTCCCAGCGACCACGTCACGATCATCGAGAACGACGTGACCAGGGCGAACTCCACTCGCTCTCGGGTCACCTCGGGGCCCTCTCTTGCGACGATCATGTCTGCGAAGACGCGGAGGCCCTGGCCCCTCGCCGGGAAGAAGTCGGCAGCGGTCGAGCGACCCGAGAGGACCGCCCAGACCGCAAGGCGCACCGTCACCGGATCCGTCACCGCGTTCGCCAGGGCCTCGCGGTACTGCACCAGGAGCGAACCGGTGTCCACCTGATCGGAGAACCCCTTCGCGGCGGCGGCCACGAGCTGCTCGCGGACAACGCTCACCCGTCGCTCGAGCGCCGCCTCCACGAGCGCCTCGTACGTACCGAAGTAGTGTGTGATCAGCGCATGGCTCACGCCCGCGGCGCGGGCCACGTCGACGAGACCCACCGAATCCGGCAGCCTCGCGCGGAACACGCCCTCGGCCGCATCGAGGATGAGCGCGCGGGCATCCTCGGGAGTTCGCCGCACCCGCTTCCTGGGCGCCACCGCCTTCGTCCGCTTCACGGGTTCGGTCCTGGGCATCCTTCGACTCTATCCCCCATCGCGGGTAACGAAGCCCGCTTTACAATTGGCAACGTTGACAATAGCGAGACCGGCGCTATTGTCAGACTTGCCAATAACGAGGTGAAGATCATGTCCCTTGCAGCCACGTCCAGCCACGAAGCCAGCCGTTCCACCGTTGCCCGCCCGGGCGCTCATCCTCCCGGCCATGCTCCCGCCCATCCTCCTGGCCAGTCACCCATTCCTTCGCCCCTCAAGCGGGCGAGGACGGCGGCACATGCGCTCTACACGTTGTCGCGTGATTCGAGCCGGCTCGATCAGGTGCTGGCGCTCAACGTGTCGGTGAACCTCGGGACCGCGCGCCGCGGCGTGCGTGAGCTGGGCCAGACCGACGAGGGCAGGGCGCTCTTCGCGCAGCGGCCACGCATCGACAGCGCGTCGGTCGACCTCGCGGCGCTGGGCCGCATGCCCGACGGGACGCTGGGGCGCGAGTACATCCGCTTCCTCACCGACAACGGGATCACGCCCGACGTCTTCTGCGACATTCCTGAGGTCGGCGACGAGCGCGCCGCGTACCTCGTCATGCGCCTGCGTCAGACCCACGATCTCTGGCACGTGGTGACGGGCTACCGCCCCAACGTCGAGGGTGAGATCCTCCTGCAGGCGTTCACCTTCGGTCAGACGCGCGCGCCCAGCGCGGCGCTGATCACCAGCCTGGGCACGGCGCGGTATTTCGCGCTCCGGCCCCGCCACTACGCGCGGGTGCGTCAGGCTTATCGCCTCGGGCTCCGCACGCGCCCGCTCGCGACGTTCCGCTGGGAAGACCACTGGGAGAAGCCGCTCACGGAGCTGCGTACCCTCCTCGGCGTCTCCTGAATCCAGACATTCGGGCGGCATTTAACCTCTATTAACAGGCTCGATCGGTGGCTGGGCCGTAGGGTCCACCTCATGAAGAAGCTCCTCTCTGCCCTGCCTCTCGCGATGTTCCTTCTGTCCGGCTGCAGCAGCCAAGGGTCGACGAGCACCGACACCTCTGCGACAAACCCCGCGGATGGCGACGGCGGTTCGGACGCCGGGTCGGTCGTGGCGGATGCCGCGCCCGCGTGCGCCGCGCCGAAGAAGAGCGGCTGCGGCCTCGAGGGTTCATGGATCACGGGCGTCGCGCACTTCGATCCTGCGAAGGTGAAGAACGCGACGACGTCCAGGCTCCGCGTCGCGCTCCGGCATGGCTTCTCGCTCATCGCGGGTGAAGAGAAGGTCGGCGGGCGCCTGCACGCGTACTCCAGCTTCAAGGTCGACGCCGCGAAGGGCGAGGTCGCCTTCTCCGTCGACATGTGCGATCTGGGCACGGCGATGTGGAGCGAGGAGAACGGAGCCTTCCACCTCGTCCTCTTCATCGACGAGAACGGCAACAACGACCTCGACACTGCGAGCTCGAACGAGGACGCGATCGTGATCGCCACACCAGACTCCACGGAGATTCAGGCGATGGTCGACGTCACTGTCTCGTGCCACACCGGAGCGCAGTGCCTGGACGTGAAGCTCGATTGCACGGGCCCGTCATGCCTGACGATCGCGCCCATCAAGGACTGCAAGAAGACGACCCCCGGCTGCAAGAGCGCCGACTCCTTTTGCAAGTGATGCCACCGCGCCTTCTCTTTCGTCGGCCGCTCAGTGATCCAAAGCCTGAACCGTGGGCTCTGCCTTCGGGCCGTCCGGCGCGCACGTCATGCGGTCGACGATAGCCTTCGCCCATACTTCGTAGGCTTCGTGCGTCGGATGAATGTGATCGGTGCCACGCGCCAGGGTCACCGCGCCGGAGTCGAAGAACGCGCATGGGGCGACGGTCTTCTCGAGCACGCGCGACAGCCGATGGTCGTCATCCCAGTCGGGCGGTCCGATGAACCAGCATCGCGCGCCGCCAGCCATCTTCACTACCTCGTGAATGTCGGGCGCGAGCGACTCCGGATACGACGCCTTCACGTTGTTCGAGCCAAGCACGAAGAACACGAGCTCCGGCCGATTCGTCTCGATCACCGCGCGAGGCGCCGACGCCTTCGCAAACCGCGAAAACCCGAGCGAGTGATAGTTCCCCATCACCCACCGCTTCGCATGAAAGAGCTTCTCGAGAGGCTCCGCCAACCCCTGAGTCATCGAGTCGCCAACGATGGCAATCCGAGAGTACTTCGCCGGATCGTCGGCGAGGCAAGAAGGGGAAGAGGGCAAGGGAGAGGTCGAGGGCAAGGTCGAGGTCGAGGTCGAGGTCGAGGTCGAGGGCAAGGTCGAGGGCAAGGTCGAGGTCGAGGTCGAGGTCGAGGTCGTCGTCGGAGTCGATGTCGATGTCGATGTCGATGTCGGGGTCGACGTCGCTGTCGAAGTCGCCGTTCGCGTTGCCGCACAGCCTCCGAGCATCATCACTCCCGTCACTATCCCTGCTGCCCGCATGGCTCCTCGTTCCAGTCCTGGCCTGCCTCGTGCGATATCATAGAGTCGGCGAAGCCGATGTGGGGGGGCGGACTCCGAGCGGAGCTCCGGGGGCCGCTAGGCGTTTGCGCCCAGAATCCGCCTGAGCGGCTTGTTGAAGGCCCACATGGCTACGGCGGTGCCGATGCCGATGGCGACCATGAGCCAGAAGAAGCGCTCGTGGTGTCCATCGGTGTAGAATACACCCAGTACGCCGGAGCCGAAGCCGCCGAGGAAGCTCGATACGAACCAGACGCCCATCATGAGCGAGACGAGGTGCTTCGGCGCTGCCTTCGTCACCAGCGAGAGACCGATGGGGGAGAGATAGAGCTCGCCGATCGTGATCACCAGCGTCGCGAAGAACGGCCAGAAGAGGCTGCCCTTGCCCCCCTCGCCGATGACACGCACGCCCAGCGCCATCACCACGAAGGACAGGCCGAGCACGAGCGAGCCGATCGCCATCTTCGAGACCGTGCTGGGCTCCTTGCCGCGCTTGTACTGCCAGTCCCACACCAGGTTCACGACCGGCGTGAGGAGCATGATCATGAGCGGGTTGAACGACTGGAACCACGACGTGGGGATCTGCCAGTGGCCGATCGTCGGCCACACGGTGTTCTTGTCGGCCCACGTCTGCATCGTGTTGCCCTGCTGCTCGTACACGGCCCAGAACGGAACGTTGAGCGCGCACAAACCGACGAGCGCCCAGATGACGAGCTTCTCGTCCTTGGAGAGCGCCTTCTTCGGCTCCTCTACCTTCTTCTTCGCGGGCTCGCGGTAGCTCTTCTCGCGGGCCTCCTCCTTGTGCTCGTCGTCGGCCGTCGCCTTGGACTTCATCATGTTGTCCTTCGCGAGGTACTTCTGTCCCGCGACGTACACGACGAGCCCGAGCAAGAGTCCCACGCCCGCCGCCCAGAAGCCGTACTTCCAGCCATAGACCGCCGCGAGCGTGCCGCACACCAGGTTGCAGATGAACGAGCCGACGTTGATGCCAACGTAGAAGATCGAGTACGCGCGATCGCGCCGCGGATCGCCATCCTTGTACAGGTTGCCGACCTGCGTGGAGATGTTCGGCTTGAATGCGCCGTTGCCGACGATGAGCACGAGCAGCGCGACGAAGAACAGGTGGTCCGAGCCCATCAGGAACTCGCCCGCGGCCATCAAGATCGCGCCCGCGACGACGATCTTCCGCTGCCCGAAATATTTGTCTGCGAGATACCCGCCCATCACGGGCGTCAGGTACACGAGCCCGTTGTAGAGGCCGTACACGATGGACGCTTGCCCCTGCAGCTCCATCTTCGGATCGATCGAGAGGAGCACATGCTGCAGCCAGTGCCACCCCGCGACGCCACCAGGATCACCCGACACGATCGGGCTCTTCGCGCCCTCTGCCGCGTCGTCCGGGATGTAGAGCGTCTGCCTTGCCTCGATGAAGAGGAAGTAGACCATGTACCCCTTGAGCAACCCGCGCATCCCGTAGAACGAGAAGCGCTCCCACATCTCCGTGAAGAACAGGATGAAGAGGCCGGGCGGGTGCCCGACCATCTTCTCGAACTTCGTCACGGGGACAGGAGCATCGTCAGCAGCCGCCGCGTTCGTCGTGGCTTCCGCCGGGGGGACGCTGGGCGGCGGATGGTTGTGCGGTGGGGCGACGTCGTCAGGATCGGTCGACATGAGCGGCCGTCTCCTAGCACGGAGCCGCGGGCTGCGGGTCAGCCCTTGGCGTGATAGGCCTTGATGCGGGCGTCATCGCGCACGGCTTCGAACACCCGCGTGAGCTTCGGGAATGGCGCGAAGATGGTCGCGGGGATCCCGTCCAGCGTGCCGCTCGTGAGCCAGCGCACGGTCATGAACAGCTTGAGGTCGACGACCTGCAGAGCGGCGCCGCCGAAGAACGGTCCGTCGCCCAGCTGCTTCTCCGCGAAGCCTGCCCACGTGAGCAGATACCCGGTCGCGAGCGCCTCTCGCGCCTTCTTCTTCTCCGCCTCGTCGGTGATGCGCAGGGTGGGAGCGACGTTCCCTCGAAGGTCTTCCACGTGGCACATCATCGCTTCGTGACGCGCGGCCTCGAAGTCGTCCTTCGGGTGCAGACCTTGGCCGCGGCCGATGTAGACGAGGATCGCGTTCGAGTGCGCGATCGGCGGCTTTCCAGCGACCTCGTACACGGGCACGCTGCCGTATGGCGTGGTGGGCTTTCGCGCCATCCACTCATCACGCTTCAGGCGCACGTCCTCGAAATCGATGTTGGCGAGATGGAGCGCGAGACGGCATTCCTCGCCGCGACTCACGGGTGCATCGAAATAAATCAGCCTGGGCTTACTCATGCAGCCCAGGCTAGATCGTTTCACGAAGCCGCGTAAGCAGCGCCGTCAGTGCCCGTCGAGGCAGCCCTTCTGACCGCTGAGGTTCGGGTAGCCGGTGCCGGCGTTGTACGCGGCGTTCGACCACTCGCCCTGGAGCTTCCACTTCGTGCCATCGGGGAAGGTCACGCGGTCGAGCCGAGCGGAGATCGAGCGGAGGTCGCTCAGTGAATGATGAACCAGCTCACCTTGGGCGTCACTTCGAGGTGGAAGTGATTCCGGTGCTGCCAGTTGTAGTCGGGCGTGAGCGCCACGTTGAACAGGTGCGCCGACGCGGCGCCGCAGACGATCTCGCGGAGCTCCTTCGCCCGCGGGTCGGTCGGTGGCGTGACGCCGCACGCGCGCTGACCGATGCCGCCGTGGAAGTCCTTCTCCACGTCGATCTTGGAGCCGTCCTTCTTGATGAACGCTCCCGCGTCGATCGCGAGCGCGCCCGAGTGTCGCGTGCCCAGCGCGCCCGGCGCGAGCGAGCGCGGAGAAGGCGGGCGATACATCGAGTAGTGGATCACCTCCACGATGTCATGAACGGCCAGGATCTTCGCGAAGTCGTCCAGCGCCAGCGCCAGCCGGCAGTCCGTGATCTCGTAGGGCGAGGTCTTGCGCGCGCGCTCGCCGAGCGCCGTTCGATACGTGACGCCATGCACGGGCGCGGTCAGCCGCACGGGCAGCAGCACGCCGCGCTGCTCGGGCGCTTTCTCGAAATGGACGCCACGTCCGCGCAGCTCGCGCTCGCACGTGGGCGCATCCATCGCGCCGTACCTTCGCGCCGGTGCGTTCGCGTCGGCGGGATTCGCGGTGGGGATCTCCTCGGACGGGGCCGCGACGTCGTCGGTATCCAGTGCACCGGCAGGCTCGTCGGCTGGTGCGGTGGCAGGCGCTGGGAGCCCCGGCAGCGAATGCGCAGGCGGCGGCGGCGTCGCAAGGAAGAACGCGACGGCCGCGAATAACGACCTGGGGCGGAGCAGGACCACGCCTGAATGGGTAGCACTCGGGCCCGGGACGCGCCAATTGCAGGCCTGTGGTACGCTATCCTTGTGTTGCGCCATGAGTGATCTGTCCCATCGCGCCAAGCAGATCTTGTACGCCGCCGTCACGGAGTTCGTGGCCACGGGCGAGCCCGTCGGATCACGAACGCTCGCCAAGCGGGGCATCGACCTTTCGCCCGCCAGTATCCGCAACGTGCTGTCCGATCTGGAGGACGCAGGCTATCTGAAGCAGCCGCACACCAGCGCGGGCCGCATCCCGACGGACCGCGCGTTCCGACTCTTCATCGACGCGCTCATGCAGCTGCAGGAGCTCTCCACGGGCGACCGCGCGCGCATCGACGAGGGCTTCGCGCAGCTACGCGGCGGTGACGACGTGCTGCAGACCGCGGGGAAGCTCCTGTCCGAGCTCACCGGCACGGCGGCCGTCGTCGTCGCGCCGCGCGTGGAGAACCTCACGCTCAAGCATCTGCGCTTCATCCGCACGGTGCCTGGGCAGGTGCTCGCGGTGCTCGTCATGTCGAACGGCGCAGTGCAGAACCGCTTCCTCCAGGCGGCCGTGAGCGAGGACGACCTCGTTCGCATCCACAACCTCCTCGACGACGTGATCGAAGGTCGCTCGCTCGGCGATCTGCGCGACCTCTTCGTGCGGCGCCTGCAGACCGAGCGCGTCCGTCACGACGAGCTGCGCAGGCAAGCCTTCGAGCTCGGTGAGGCCGCCGTCGCGGGCGTGACCGGGTCGCAGCGGCCCGATGTGGTTATCGAGGGTCGGAGCAAGCTGCTCGACCTGCCGGACTTCGCCTCCTCTGGCGTGAAGGACGTGGTGTCCGCGCTCGATGAGCAGGAGCGCCTCGTCCAGCTGCTGGACGCGACCGTCGCGGCGAACGGCACGAGCGTCGTCGTCGGCGCGGAGGCAGGCGCGCTGGGCGCCGGTCAGCTAGCGATCATCGGCGCCATCTACTCCGACCACGGGCGCTCGGCGGGCAGCGTGGGCGTCATCGGTCCTACGCGGATGGACTACCCGAAGGTCGTGCCGCTGGTGGCCGCCACCGCCAGCGCGATGAGCGCCTTCATCGGACGCCACCACGACAACGGCCACGCCGCGCGCGACGAGAGCGGAAACCGCCTCGAACGGCACACGGCCGCCGACGAGGATGAGGACTGATCTGGGCTGGAAAGCCTGGTATACCTCCCTACAACCCATGCGTACGGCGCCTCCGGATCTACCTGGCAGCCAGTTCTCGGATTCCCCGCTCGATCGCGCCCTCGCGCTGATGCTCGCGGGTGAGGGGGATGCCGCTCTCCGTTGGTGCGCGGCGGCGGTGCAACAGGACGGCTCCGTGCCGAGCTCGCTCATCCTCACGTGCCGCCTCCTCGCAGATGCCGGTCGCACGGAGGCCGCGGTCGCGGGCTTCAAGCTCGGGCTCTCGCGCGCCATCGACGCAGGCAACCTGCCCCTCGCGGTCGCCGCCGCCGCAGACCTGAAGAAGCTCGGCACCGACGTCTCGCAGCACATGACGGACATCGCGCGCGCGTTCTGTGCGGGCTCCGCGCGCCTGAACGACACCATCGCGCCGCCGCCCCCGCCGCTGCCCACCGCCCCGCAGTTCGAGCCGCTCTCGTCGTTCCTCACGGGGCCTGCGTTGCTGTCGAAGGCCACGGAGATCCTCCACAAGGCGAGCATGGAGTACGAGGACCGCGGAGAGACCGCCCCGCCGATGGTCACGCCGTTGCCGCTGTTCTCCGCGCTCGAACACGAGGGTCTTCTCGCGCTCATCTCCTGCTTCGAGATGATCACGGTCTCCGCCGGCAAGAACGTCATCACCGAGGGCGAAGAGGGCGCGGAGGCATACATCGTCGCGCGCGGTGAGCTCGAGGTGCGTCGCAGCGTGTCCGATGAGCAGACCATTTCACTCGCGCGGCTCGGCAACGGGGCCCTCTTCGGGGAGATGGCGCTCCTGTCGCGTGCGCCGCGCGCTGGCAGTGTCGTCGCGCTGCGCCCCAGCATCCTGCTCGTGGCCCGCCGCGATGCGCTCGAGGTCGTTGCCGAGAAGCGCGCAGACGTTGGCGTGGAGCTCGCCGCGCACTGCCGTCGTCGCATGGTGGCCAACCTGGTGCGCACCTCTCCCGTGCTGCTCGCCGTGCCGCCGGAGGAGCGTCCCGCGCTCGTCGAGCGGTTCGAGACCAAGGTCTACGAGAAGGGCGAGAAGATCGTCGAGGACAAGTGCGATCCCTCCGGCCTCCACCTGATCGCCTCGGGCGAGGTCGCGGTGGTCGGGCACGAGGAGGGGGGCGAAAGCTTCGTGATCAGCACCCTGGGCGTGGGTCAGGTCGTGGGTGAGGTCGCGGTGGTGCTGCGCCGCAAGGCCAACGCCGACGTGGTCGCCGTGATCCCGACAGTGACGCTGCACCTTCCGCGCGAGGACTTCATGGGCCTGATCCGCGAGCACCCCGCGATCGTCGCGAGCCTGTACCTGCTCGCCGTGGAGCGTGACGAAGAGACAACCAGCGCGCTCACCGGTCAAGTGGAGACGATGGTCGGAGAGGCCGGCGACGAGCTGGTGCTCATTTGACCAAGGGCGGCTCCTCGCACGAGCACGAGCACGAGCATCACGGGCATGCGCACCAGCACGAGCACGAGCACGAGCACGAGCAGGAGCTGGTGAAGGCAAAGGCCGCGGCGCCCGCGCATCCTCACGGGCATCCCGATCACGATCACGATCAGAAGCCGCAGTTCTCACCGGCGGAAGCGCGGCAGATGCGGCGCCTCACGATCGTCCTCGTGATCGTCACGTTGTTCTTCGGCGTCGAGTTCGCAGGCGCGCGCATCGCCCAGAGCGACGTGCTCCAGGCAGACGCCATCCATCTGCTGATGGACGTGCTGGCGCTGGGCATGAGCCTGTTCGCCATGAGGCTCGCGGTGCGTCGCCCCACGGCGCGCTTCACGTTCGGCCTTCGCCGCGCGGAGCCCGTGGCCGCGGTGTTCAATGCGATCCTCGTGCTGTTCGCCGCCACGGAGATCGTCCGCGACGCCGTCGGGGATCTCATGCATCGCGGCGCGCCCCCGCGCGAGAATATCATGCTCGCGGTCGCGGCCGCGGCGCTGGTGGTCAACGGCGTGAGCGCGTGGCTGCTCCACGGCGCCATCCACACCCACGATGGGCACGGGCACGATCACGGGGCCGGCGCGCACGGCTCCCATCAGCACCTGAACCTGCGCGGCGCGTGGCTTCACCTCCTCGGTGACGCGCTGGGCAGCGTGGCTGCGTTGATCGCCGCGCTGGTCATCCACTTCGGGGGCTCGTCCGCGGTGGACCCGCTCGCGAGCTTCATCGTGGTGATCATCCTCGTCGTCGGCGCGCTGCGCCTCTTGCGTGACGCCCTGGTGGTGCTGCTGGAGGCCGCGCCGAAGCACGTGTCGGTGGCCTCTGTTCGCGAGCTCGTTCGAAGCGTGCCGGGCGTGATCGACGTCCACGATCTGCACCTGTGGACGCTGGGCGCCGGCCGCGACGCAGTGATGGTTCACGTCACGTCCGACATGAAGAAGCCTGGACTCGCCACCGCAGTGGAGAAGCAGATCCGCCACAAGCTGAACGTGGAATACGTGACGGTCCAGGTAGAGCCCGAAGACGCCGACTGCGAAGCCCCCCTCTCTCGCTACGAAGAGGAAGAAGAGCCGTGAGTTTCAGTGATGGGGGCCGTAGCTCTGCTTCGGCGGATTGAAGAGCTGCTGACACGCTGAGTAGCCGGCCTTGTCCACCACGGGCTCCGCGATGGTGGGTGGCGTGACGAACGGCGGGTTGTCGAAGTCGAAGAAGTCCATCAGCGGGTCGGCGTTCGCGTCGCGATTGGAGAGCGCGGGCAGCTTGAACTTGGTCTCGATGAAGCGCGTGATGCTCGTGTGGTCGTAGGTCTTGTGCGAGACGAAGCCCTTCTTCGCGTAAGGCGACACCACCACGAACGGGACGCGCACGCCGAGGCGGTCGAACGAGCCCGGATACTCCTTGTCCTCGTCGGTCTCGAGCACGGGCGTGAGGTCGTCCGGCGGGCAGGCAGCCGGCGGCGCGACGTGGTCGTAGATGCCGCCGTGCTCGTCGTACGTGAAGAAGATGGCCATGTCCTTCCACGAAGGGCTGGCGAAGAGCGTGTGGATCGTGTCGCTCACGAACTTCTGCCCCACCTGGATGTCGCTCGGCGGGTGCTCGTCCTCGCCGCGTGAGTCCTCCGTGATGTTGGCGTCCACGAACACGACCTGCGGCAGCGTCCCAGCGTTGGAGTCGGAGCGGAACTTGTACATCGGCGCGAAGTGCGCGTTGTACTGATCGCCGGTGCCCCAGCGCGACCCGAAGCCCAGACCGACGGCAGCGCCCACGCGCGGGATGTGCGGGAAGCCGTCCACGTAGATCGTCCAGCTGATGTTGCGCTTGTCGAGCTCGTCGAAGATGAAGATGTTCTTCTCCGGGCCACGGTCCGACAGGTCCATGGAGTGGCCGGTGGTCACCCCGAGGCTGGTCGCGGCGTAGAGGAAGTCGCGGTTCGGGTACGTGGGGCCGAGCAGCGACGAGTGATAGTGATCGCCGATGCCGAACGTGCTCGCGAGCTCGTAGTAGAACGGGATGTCGCGCTCGTCGTACCACCACATGGCGCGGTCGCCCGTAGTGGCGGAGGCGGCGACCCTGGGTTGGCCGCTCTCCGTGAAGCCCTGGTTGGCCTGGAAGAAGCCATCCATCCTGCCGTTGTCGTACTCGAGATGGCTGCCCGCCCACTCGTGGTTGGTGTCGGAGATGCAGAGCATCTGTCCGTGCGTCCATGGATGCTTCGGGCTGCCCTCCACGCCGATCTTCTCGGGGTTCGAGGTGCCAGCAGGTGCGGACTCGATGTCGGTGCGACCGGCGTACTTGTTGAGGTGACCGAAGTAGGAGTCGAACGAGCGGTTCTCCTGCATGATCACGACCACGGTGCGGATCGGGATCTCCTTGTCGAGCAGCGTCTCCGGGCCGAGCGTCTCCCCAGGCAGCGCCCCGCGCTTGTAGGTGCATTCGCCGCGGAGCCCTGCCGCGGTCTTCTCGCTCGGCGGACGCTTGACCGCGCGGTCCCAGTCCTGCGAAAGAGCCGCGCCGCCAGTGTCGCCGATGCTCTCCGCCGACGAGGCACAAGCGCCGAGTGACACCACCACCGGGGCAACAAGAGAAAGCAGCAAAGCTCTGGAACGCATGTCTCCCGATGATACCTCAACCGCGCCCAGGAAACGCAGCAAGTAGCGAAGTAGCTATCGGGGAAAAGCGGTCGTTACTTGTAGGCCGCTACTTGCAGGCCGCTACTTGCAGATATTGCCGATGCAGTTTTGTGTGCCCGAGCAGTCGCTCTTCTGGGTGCACTGTGGGTGCGCTTCTGCCTGCGTGCGACAGACCTTGTCCTGGCCGCAGTAGCCGATGCGCGAGTCGATGAGCTCGCAGGTCTTGTCCGTGGTGCAGCCATACTTGCAGTACCCGGCCATACACGTCTGGTTGCTGCCAGTGCACTGCGCGTTCGTGGTGCAGTTCGGCATGGGCCGCGTGTCGACCACGCAGGCGCCCTGGTCGCAGAACTTGCCGTTGCCGCACTGCGGGTCCGCGGTGCACGACGCGACGCACTGACCGCTGACGCAGTTGGGCGCGGCGGTGTCGAGGCACTGCGAGTCGTTCAAGCAGCCGCTCGGGCCTGCGTCCGCGCCGGCATCGCCGCCGGTGCCGACCGTGTTGGGCTCGCACACGCCCTTCACGCACGTCGTGTTTCCGGTGCACATGGTCTGTGCGTCGCACTCGGCGAGGCACTGGCCATCGGCGCAGACCTTCCCGCTGCCGCACTGGCTCGAGAACTGGCACGTGTTGGTCTTTGCGGTGCACGCGCCAGAGACGCACGTCTCGGTGCTCGCGCAGTCCGTGCTCGCAGCGCACGGGCAGGGGCCCGCGGTGCCGCCGCACGTTTCACACTTGCCGGCCGCGCAGGCCTTGCCGGTGCCGCAGTCCGTGTTGGTCGTGCACTCCTTCGTGGCGGGAGGCTGCTGCTGCGGCGCGAGGCAGAGCCCGCCCTGACAGACGGTTCCCTTCGCGCAGTCAGTGTCCACGGCGCAGTTCTGCACGCACCCAGCGGCGGTGCAGGTGGTGCCGCTGGTACAGCTGGAGGAGCCGGTGCATTGCGTGGGCGTGGGCGGGGCCACGGAAGAACATCCGTAGCCGTCGCACTGGAAGCAGCCGGTGACGTCGCAGTAGTAGCGATCGGAGTTGCTGGGGCCGCAGCCGATGCTGGTGCCGGCCGCCGCGGAGACGGCGCTTGCTGCAAAGAGAATGAAAGGAAGGTGCTTCCAGAACATGGTGGCGCTCACTCCTCGATACACAGGGTTCGGAGACGTGTATCCAACCTGCGTGCCAACCCGGTCGTAGCTGGAAACCGCCAGAAATCCAGGGTCCCGGAGGGGGCCCCTTTTGGACCGTACGACGTGGATGCCGGTTTGGCCGTGAACCACCGGTTACATCACCTGCGAATTGCCCGAACGACGAAGGTGATTGACCTGGGCGCAGGCATTGGCTACCCGGGAGCCATGAACCTTCGTTCCGTTCTCACCTTGCTCCTTTCGGCGGCGCTCTTCTTCGTTCCGGCGCTTGCGCGGGCGGAGATGAAGGTGGCCGTCGTCGACGTTCAGCGCGCCGTGATGCAGACGGAGGACGGTCTCCGCGCGCAGGCCACGCTGAAGAAGCTCTTCGACGCGAAGCAGGTGGAGCTGGACCGGAAGCAGGTCGAGCTCGGCAAGCAGAAGGAGGACATCGACAAGCAGGCGAAGGTCCTCTCGAAGGAAGCCCTCCAGAAGCGCATCGACGACTGGCAGAAGCAGATGGTGGAGCTCCAGAGCGTGTTCGTGCAGTACAACCAGGAGCTGCAGAAGAAGCAGAAGGAGCTCACCGATCCGATCATCGAGAAGGTGCTCGGCATCGTGAAGCAGCTCGCCGCGCGCGAAGGCATCGACCTCATCGTGGATCGTCCGATGGTCGCCTACGTCCGCACGGATCTGGACCTCACGGACAAGTGCATCCAGATGTACAACGGCGGCGCCGCTCCGGCTCCGGCGCCCGCTCCGGCTCCCGCGCCGCAGAAGTAAGCTTGCGGACGCAGTGATCGAGATCCCGCCGAAGACACTCCGCGCGCTCGCGCACGAGCTCGGCGGGCAGCTCGTGTCGTCGCGCGCCGATCGTCCGGCCTCGCGTATCGCGCCGCCGCAGCTCGCGGGCGCTGGCGACATCACCCCGCTGCTCTCGCGCCGGTACCAGGCGGACGCGCGTGAAGCGCTCTCCCGCGGCGCGCTCTTGCTCGTGGACGCGAAGCTCCGCGATCTGGATCTTGCAGCGGACTGGGTGCATCCGCACGCGACGTGGGCCATGTCGTGCCTGCTCGACCACGCGCGCGCCGAGGACACGCCTGCCGTTATCGGAGAAGACTGCGTGATCGCACCCACCGCGATCATCGGGCCCCGCGTGCGCATCGGCGCGCGGGTGCGCATAGGTCCGGGCGCGGTCATCGGGAGCCCCGGATTCGGCTGGGTGGAGACGCCTGATGGCCAGGCACGCGCAGTCCCGCAGCTCGGCGGCGTCACCATCGAGGACGACGTCTCCATCGGCGCGCTCACCACGGTGGACGCAGGGACGCTCGGTCCCACCATCATCCGCCGCGGCGCCAAGCTGGACGCCCACGTGCATGTCGGTCACAACGCGGACATCGGCGAAGGCGCGATCCTCTGCGCGCAGACGGGGCTCGCGGGGTCGGTCATCATCGGAAGAGGCGCGGTCCTCGGCGGGCAGGTCGGCGTCGCCGATCACTGTCACATCGGCGCGGGCGCGAAGATCGCAGCGAAGAGCGGCGTCATCGGCGACGTGCCCGAAGGCGCCACGGTCGCAGGCTACCCCGCCATGGCGCGCATGCGCTGGCTGCGCGGCGTGGCCTCTGCGTTCCCGAAGGCGTGATCGTCGGACTAGCCGCCCGTGACGAGGCGGGCGAACCGCGCGATGGCGGAGCGCTGGCGGCCCTTGCGATCCGTGGGGGCCTCGCTGTCAACCGGCGGCCTGGTGGACTCGCGCAGGACGGCCTGCATCTCGGCGGCGTCGAACCAGATTCCGTGTAGACTGCATATATCAACGACCTCGCTCGCGTGGGGGAACGTGGCGCGCTCCATGTCGGTGCGGCAGACGGGGCAGCCCACGCGCTCGTGCAGCGCTCCGTGTGTGAGGCCCTGTTCGGGTGGCAGCACCTTGAGCTCCGCGCCCAAGCCCGGCGCGTCGTCGGTCCGCTCTGCGGCGTCGTCGACCAGGACGCCCCAGTCCCCGGACGGCACGAAGCAGCCGTGGCAACCGATGCAGTAGAGGAACTCCGCGCCGTTCTCCTGGCGCTCGAGCTCCAGCCGGATGAAGCAGCGCGGGCATGTCACGCCGCCGGACTTCGGTGATGCGAGCTCATGGGCCCGCGGCGCATCGAGCGGCGGAGCTTCCCTGCCGCAGGTGCCGCACGAAACGCGCGCGTCGAGGCGGCTGCCGCAGAACAGACATCGACTTTGGTCCCTGGGTCTTTCCATGACTTGATCCGTCCGTTGTCTGGAGGCTACCACGTCGATTGCGGTCGGGGAGGGGAGGGACTAGACCGAGCAGGCATGACTCGGGTGCATCCCACGGCCATCGTCGATCCGCGCGCGGAGCTCGGCCAGAACGTCATCGTGGGGCCATACGCGATCGTCGGTGCGGGCGTGATGCTCGGTGACGGGTGCGAGCTGTCGGCACACGCCGTGGTCGAAGGCCCGAGCAGGATCGGCGCGCGGAACCGGTTCTTCCCGTTCTCCGTGACCGGCGCGGCGGCGCAGCACAAGAGGCCGCAGACCAGGGTCTCGCGCCTCTCGATGGGCGACGACAACGTCGTCCGCGAGCACGTCACCATCCATCGCGGCACGGAGGGCAACGAAACGCGCATCGGCTCGAACAACCTGTTCATGGTCGGTGTGCACGTGGCGCACGACGTCGCGCTCGGCTCTCACTGCACGCTGGCGAATGGCGTACAGCTCGCAGGGCATGTGGGCGTGGAGGATCACGTGACGATCGGCGGCCTCGCGGCCATCAGCCAGTTCGTTCTCGTGGGTGAGAGCGCGTTCGTGGCTGGCGGCGCGATGGTCGAGCACGACGTCCCCCCGTTCATGATCGTCCAGGGTGATCGCGCGCGCGTTCGTGCGCTCAACAAGGTCGGGCTCGCGCGTCGCGGTGTACCTGCGGGCTCCGTGCGCGCGCTCGCCGCCGCATTCCGTGTACTCTACAAGAGTGGGGCTCCGCGGGCGGTGGCCGTTCGCGACGTCGCCCTCGCGTCGGGGGCCGGGACCGACCCGTTCGTGGCGCAGCTTTGCGGCTTCTTTTCCCGGGCGTCGCGTTGTCAAGATCCTCCCGCGCCTTCGTCCGTATGAGTTTCCCAGGAGGCTGCGCCCACACCACGTGAGGCAGAGCGGTCCCCTGGAGGCTCTCCGACATGGCGCGCAATAGACTCGTACTCGCGGCACCGGCCATTCTCGTCTCGCTTGCGCTCGCTCCCGCGTGTGCGCCTGCCTTACACCAGAGCAAGGACGCGCCCGGCGCGGCGAAGGGCGGCATCGCCAACAGCGCTGGCGTTGCGGTCGCTCCGGGCCAGGCCGGCGCCGCTCGACCGCCCGTGGCGCGTCGTCCCCCGCCGTCCGTCGTGACCTCACCGATGAAGGGCGATCCGGACGCGAAGGCGCTCGCGGAGGCGCGGCTCCAGACGTTGACCTGCGAGAAGGCGTCGCGCGAAGAGATCGACGCGCGTGTCCGTGCGATGCGCGCCGCGGTGGATGGCTCCTTCCGCGAGTGGCACGACGCGCAGCCGCAGTGCTGGGCCGACGATCGCGAGCAGTACCTGATGCGCAAGGAGATGGAGCGCGAGCAGGAGAGCAGCTACGAGCGGCCGATGCAGCCGCGCTATGCGCCACCGCCGCGCTCGATGGCGGACTCCGCGTTCGGCTCGGGATACGGCGGCGGTTCGGCCGGCCCAAGCGCAGCAGCACCCGCCGCGAAGGCCAGCATGGTCCCCGTAACGCCCGCGCCGACGTCGTCCGCCGCACAGCCCGCGAAGGCGAACAAGGCCTCCGGCACCAACAACCAGGTCGCTGGGGTGGACGAGGCCGACATCGTCAAGACCGACGGCGCTTACGTGTATCTTGCATCCAATGGCGCTCTCCGGATCGTGGAGGCCATGAACCCGCGTGTCGTGTCCGTGAGCGAGGTGCCCGGCGTGGCGCGCGAGCTCTTCGTGATGGGCGATCGCGCGGTGGTCTACACGTCGAGCGGCGGCAGCGGCACGTCCTGCACGTATGGCTACGACTGCCAGTTCGGCGGCGACGGCACGAGCACCACGGTCACCGTCTTCGACATCAAGGATCACGCGGCGCCCAAGGTCGTGCGCGAGATGACGCTGTCCGGCTCGCTGATCGCGGCCCGGCGCATCGGGCACGCCGTGCACACCGTGGTGTCCGACAACGACGCCGCTGCGCCCGCTTACGATCTCCTCCCCGAGGACTTCGAGATGTGCGGCACCATGGAGGACAAGGTCCGCGCGAAGTTCGCGAAGCTGAAGGTCGACAACGAGCGGAAGATCCGCAGCGCGACCACGTCATTCCCCACCCTTCGCGAGAACGGCAACGCGCAGGCCATGTGCTCCGGCGGCTTCCTGCGCACGCCCCTGCACGACGGCCAGGCGTTCACCAGCGTCGTTTCGTTCGATCTGGAGGATGACAAGCAGCGGCCCACGACTGCCACGCTGGAGAGCCGCCCGGGCGCGGTCTTCGCCTCCGCGGACTCCCTCTATGTCTCTGTCGTTCACCAGAAGGGCGCGACGTCGGGCTGGTACCGCTCGTATCCCAACGTGAGCGAGGTGAGCGAGATTCACAAGTTCCGCATCGGTGAGAGCCCGCGCGACACGCACTACCTCGGCAGCGGCCTGGTCCCCGGTCACGTGCTGAACCAGTTCGCGATGGACGAGTACTATGGCTACCTGCGCATCGCGACGACCACGGGCCGCGTGCCGGATCCCGGCGTCGCGAGCACCGTCTCCATCCTGACCGAGGCGCAAGGCGGCAACCTGATCCGCGTCGGCGCGATCGAGAACATCGCGAAGGGCGAGGACATCCGCGCCGTGCGATTCGACGACGACCGCGCGTACGTCGTCACCTTCAAGAAGACCGACCCGCTCTTCGTGATGGACCTCTACCAGCCCGCGCAACCGCAGATCCTCGGTGAGCTCAAGATCCCCGGCTTCTCGACCTACATCCACCGGATCGATCCCGATCACCTGCTCTCGATCGGCTTCGACGCGAACGACCACGGCGACTTCGCCTACTTCGACGGCGTGATCCTCCAGATGTTCGACGTGAAGAACCCCACCGACCCGAAGTTGATGCACAAGGAGAAGATCGGCACGCGCGGCAGCAGCTCGCAGGCCGCCACCGATCACCTCGCGTTCAACTACGTCGCCGACCGCGGCCTCCTCGCGATCCCGATGACCACCTGCGAGGGCGGCGGAGACGGCTCGAACGGCACCACTGTCGCCTTCAGCGGGCTCCTCGTCTACGACGTCGACACCGAGCGCGGCTTCACGAAGAAGGGCGGCGTCGAGCACGGCGGTCACGGCGTGAACTGCGGCACCTGGTGGTCCAACGCCACGTCCGCGGTGAAGCGCAGTGTCTTCCTGGACGACCTCGTCTATTCGATCGCCGAGGACCGCGTGAAGGTCCAGAACATGCAGCGCTTCGGCACGGACGTCGCGGACATCGACCTTCACACAACCGGCACCGCCGTCTCCGCGCGCTGAACCCGCTCATGTAGACTCGGGCACATGTCGAAGACCGCTGATGGTCACCCGTTCGATGCGACCCACCCCGATGCGCTCGCTCTCTATTGCTCCGATGGGCGCTTCACAGACGCGGTAGAGGCGCTCCTGCGCAAGCTCGGCTACCCGCGCCTGGACACGTTGACGATCCCGGGCGGCCCTGCGCTGCTCGAGATGCTGTCCTCCGATTCGGCGTCGCTCATCGCGCTGCGCAAATCGCTGTCGTTCCTGGTGGTCGCGCACCACATCAAGCACGTCGTGCTCATCGCGCACGAGGGCTGCGGCTACTACAAGAGCCGCTTCTCCTACGAGTCAAAGGACGCGATCGAGAAGCGGCAGTTGAAGGATCTGAGCTCGGCAGAGGGCTGGCTCCAGAAGCACCACCCCACTGCGGAGGTCGCCAAGTACTACGCCCGCGTCCACGCCGCCCGCGTGAGCTTCGAGCAGACAACTTGATACGGCGGATCTGACACGTAAGTCAGCGGCGTTCGTCTTCGGTCAGGGCGTAGAGCGGCTGGTACTTCTTCCAGAGGTAGTCCAGGTACGGCTCGATGGACATGGGTGAGCCCGTCGCGCGCGAGACCAGCTCTGCGGGCGTGAATGCCGCGCCGTGCTGGTAGATGTTCTGCGTGAGCCAGTCGCGGAGCTGCGCGAAGTCACCGCGCTCGATGTGAGCGGGGATCTGCGGGTGCGCCTTCACGGCCGCGTCGAAGAACTGCGCAGAGAGGACATTGCCTAGCGTGTAGCCCTGGAATGCACCGCCGATCGGCCCGTCGTACCAGTGCACATCCTGCAGCACGCCGTCCTTGTCCGATGGAACCGCGAGACCGAAGTCTGCGTGGAAGCGCTCACCCCAGACGCGTGGCAGGTCCTTCACCGCGACGCGCCCTTCCAGCATGTCGAGCTCCAGATCGAAGCGCAGCATCACGTGCAAATTGTACGTCACCTCGTCCGCGTCCACGCGCACGTGCGAGCGCTCCACCTTGTTGATGGCGCGATAGAAGGTGTCCAGGTCCACCGCGCCGAGCTGCGTCGCGAAGGCGCGCTGGATCTCCGGATAGAAATGCGTCCAGAAGCCGCGGCTGCGTCCGACGACGTTCTCCCAGAGGCGCGACTGGCTCTCGTGCACGCCCGAGGACGTGCCCGCAGAGAGCGGTGTTCCGTCGAGGTCGGCGCGGATTCCCTGCTCGTAGAGCGCGTGCCCGCATTCGTGCAGGGTGGAGAACAGGGCATCCGCCATGTCGTCCTCGCGCACACGCGTTGTGATGCGCACGTCGCCTTGCGAGAACTTGGTCATGAACGGGTGGTGGGTCTTGTCCTGGCGCCCGCGGTCGAAGTCGTAGCCGTAGCGCTTGATGACCTCCAGGCCAAACGCGAGCTGGTCGGCTTCAGGCGTGTGCTTTTTCAGGCACGCGTCGTCCGCTGGCGCGCGCTTCGTGATGGCGCGAACCAGCGGCACCAGGCGGCCCCGCAGCTCC
Organism: Myxococcales bacterium; assembly: GCA_025355005.1. Classification (GTDB taxonomy): domain Bacteria; phylum Myxococcota_A; class Polyangia; order Polyangiales; family Polyangiaceae; genus JANXLV01. The sequence continues at coordinate 39,399 of JANXLV010000159.1, forward strand.
GTGAAGAGCGCACGCACGCTCTTCGCCGTCACGCCGTAGTCGGAGAACGCGATGAGCGGATCGGCGATGCTCTCGTACCCCGGGAAGCAGTTCGCCATGCGACGCGACAGGTCGAGGGTCTTCTCCAGAAGGGGCCGCGTGAGCTCGAAATCGTTGCTCGGACGCGCCACGGTCCATGCCTGGTAGGTGCGCGCAGTGTGCTCGCTCATCTCCGAGACGAGCGCGCCGGGGATGCGAACCGACTGCTCCCACGTGCGCCGCGTGACGCGAAGGAGCGCGCGATCGGTGTCGTCATCGGGGCGCGTCGCGAGCTCCTTGTCGAGCACGTCGAGCAGCTTGCCGACCGCCGGATCCGTGAGCTTCTCATGCGCGAGGCGCGTGAGCGTGGCGACCTGCCTGCCGCGCGCGATGCCGCCGCCAGAAGGCATGTACGTGGCCTGATCCCACTTCAGCAGCGACGCCGCACTGGAGAGATCGTCCACCTCCAGGAGCCGGCCCTTGAGGTCGTCGAGCGTTGTCATGGTCTAACCCTGGACGCGAGAGTCTACTTCAGGACTTGCCGCCGAGCAGGTCGTCGAACGCGCGATCGAACTCGTCGTCCGCACCCACGGCCGCCTTGATGGGGGCCGCCTTCGGCTCTGGCTTTGCGAGCCTGCGCACGCGCTCCTGCACGTCGCGGTAGGCCGGGTCGCGACGCATCGTCTTCTGGAAGTACGTGAGCGCCTCGCGATTCATTTTCATCTGCTCGTACGCGGCGCCGATCTCGTAGCAGAGCATGGTCTCCTGCTGCGGCTCCTTCTCGGGCGCATTCAGGCCGCGCAGGAACGCGTCGATCGCCTCGGCGATGCGTCCGCGCTCCATCTCGACCATGCCGATGTTGAACTGGCACACGCACTCGCGCTTCGGATCGCGCGCGGCGACCTCGAACTCGCGGATGGCGTCGTCCACGAGGCCCATCTCCTTGTAGGCAATGCCGAGGTTCTCGTGCGACTCGGAGTCCTCGATGCTGATCTGCGCGGCGACGCCCTCCTTGAACTTCGCGAAGACCTCCTCCACGTCGACCTGCTGCTGCTCCTCCTGGAAGGCCTGCCGCGGCGGCGCGCCGGTCTCGATGCTGTCGAGCGAGTCGATATTCGCGGCGATGTCGAAGCTGCGGTCCTCCTGCGGACGCTCACGCGCGCCGCTGCCACCCTGCACGCCGCGCATTTCTTCGAGCTGTGCGTCGATCTCGGCGATGCGCTCGCGGAGCAACGGGTGGTTCGGGTTGCGAGCGTAGTGGTCCGCGAGGATCGCGCGCGCGTCTTCGTAGAGCCCGCGCGAAACGAAGAACTCGCTCTCCTCGAGCGCCTCCTCGAGCTCAGCGGACCCGCCGCCGCTGCTGGAATACGCTGCTGCGGCAGGCGCAACGGTGGACGGCGCGGCCTCTTCGTCGTACGCGCCGTGCTGATCCGTGCCGTCGCCCCCTCGCGGGTAGTCATTCGCCTGCTGCCCGTTGGCCTGGTAGCTCTCGCCGGTGTCGTTCCCCTCCAGGTCTTCCTGGTACTGGCCGCCGTCCACCGAGCCGGGGCGGGTCGAGGGAGCATGGCTCTCGGGCTCGTATTCGTCGGGGCCGTCGAGCGGGAAGCTCGGGAGCGCGCCGTCGTCGTCGCCCATCGGAGGCGGCCTCTGCGACGACGGACGGATGCGCCGTGACTCGCCCGTGTAGCGGGCGGACACGTCCTCTGGCCCCATCTCTTCCAGGTCGTACGACGGAAGACGATCCTCGTCCCCCGCGCTCGCTGCACCTGGCACATAAGCGGTGCGCTCGCCGGCGTCGGTGTCCTGAGGTTCGCCCTCGCCCTCGCTCTCGTCGACGATCTCGTAGCCGAGCTCCTGGAGCATCTCGATCGCGCGCTGATTCGTGGGGTCGAGCGCGAGCACGTCTTGCAGCGCACGCGCCGCGCTCTCGCCGTCGAGCGCGTCGATGTAGAGGCCCGCGATGGCGAGCATCTCGAGCACTGCGTCCTCGCTCTGACCCGCTTCAAGCAGCGTGTCGCGAAGCGCCTCGCGCACGTCCATCGACCGCGGCTCGATGTCGAGGCCGCTACGCAGCGTCTCGGTCGCCTTCGCGTACAAACGCACGCGGCGGAATGACTGAGCATCCGCGAGGATCTGCGCCAGCTGCGCACCCACGTCCTCACCGGCCTGCGCTCCGTACTGTTGATCATTGCCGTCGGCGTCGGCGGCGTACTCGTGCTGCTCCGCGTAGGCTTGCTCTTCCTGGTACTCGCCCTCGGCCTGGTACTGGATCTCGCCGCCGGCGTCTGCGGAGTCTGCAGACTCGCCGTACGCACGCTCCGGCACGGCCTCCGTTGCATCGCCGTAGCCCGCATCGTTCTGGTGCTGTCCGTCGCGCCCGGTCTCGTTGACGGCCGGGGCGTCCCCGTACTGCGGATCGTCCGGGTTGAGCTCGTACGCCTGGCCGTCGGCCTCGTACTCCTGCTCGGCCTCTCCGGTTCCATCGGCATACGCCTGCTGGTTGCCATCCACGGGATCCGCTTGCTCGTTGACGCTCTCGACGTCGTCGCTCGCGTCCTCGTACGAGAGCTCGTCGACCTCTTCGATCTCCTCGTGCTCTTGCTCCTGCTGCGCGTGCGCGTTGCCCGTCAGCATGGGCCCGGACTGCACCTGCGGCCGTGGCGCGCCGAGGGTGTTGTTCTGGAACGCGCCCACGGGTGCGAAAGGAGCGGGCGCGGTGTTGCGCGTGACTGCAGGCGGAGGCGGCGGATACTGCGGCTGCGCGCCCCGTCCGCCACCCATGCCGCTATGGATCGGCTGCGTCATCATGTGCGCCTGCGGCGGCGCCGTCATGCCCGCTTGCGGAGCCTGGCTGTGGATTGGCGCAGGCGCGGGCACGGAGCCCAGCGCGAGCTTGCGCACGCCTTCGTCGTTCGGGGCGAGCTGCATCAGGCGCTGGATGATCTCGCGCGCGAGATCTGTCTTGCCTGCATCGCGCGCGATGCGCGCCATTTCCTTCTGGACCTCAAGCGCCTTCGTGCCCTGGCCGATCGCGTTGAACGCGCGCGCGAGCAGCTGCAGCGTGTCCAGATCGCGCGGGTTCGCCTGGAAGCAGATCTGCAGCTTGGCGAGCGCCTGCATGCCGTCCGCTTGCTGCCCGCGCGAGAGATAGAGCTCTGCGGCGATGCGTGCCTGCTCCGCGTCCGGCTTGTGGTGGAGCAAGCGCTCGAGGACCTTCAGCGCGTCGTCGCGACGGCCGAGGCCAGCAAGCTGAGCGGCCGCCGTCTTGAACTCGAAGACGGCGCCGTCGATGTCCTTCGAGCGGCTGAGCGCTTCCGCGAGGCGAAGGTGCGGCAGCGGATTCGTCGGGTCGAGCGCGACGATCTTCTGGAAGACCTCGATGGCCTCGCCGTCTCGCTGCTGCCGCTGCAGCTTGGTGGCGACCTCGTCGAGGGCGGCGAGCGCGTCGCTGATCAAACCGAGCTGCTGATAGAGCTCCGCGAGCCGCGGCGCGATGTGTCCGTACTTTTCGTCCAGGTGCGGGACGTGCTTCGCGATGATCTCGCGGATCTGCTTGTAGACAGCGATGGCCTTGAGCGCCCACCCCTGCTTCGCGTACAGGTTGCCGACGGACTCGTACGTGGCGATCGCCTGCTCGTGCGCGCCCATTTTCAGCTGGAGGTCGCCGATCTTCAGAAGGGTCCGGGCGTCATTGGGATCCGCCTGAACCAGCTTCTGGTACTCGAGAACCGCCTTGTCGTACTTCTTCTTCTCGACGTACTTCTGGGCGGCCGTACTGACCTTTTCTCGGTCGATCGCCACGAATTACCTGTTCGCCTGAGCGGCACGACATGGATTTGTCGGCGCGGAAAAGCTCTCGATCCCGATCATGGGACGAGCGCAGCCTTGAAGAGCACGGGGAGGACGGTCAAGGTCGAGGCACAAGGGAGAGCCACGGACAGAATACCAGCACTTTTCGCCGATTGCATACTTCCCGTGTGATCACACCGATCGTGACCGTCGCATGGAACCAGTGGGCGTGCATGTAGGTGCCCCTGCCCCGAAAGAATGCCGCTGATCCAGAGGGCGAAAGGTTTGTTAGCTTGCCCACATGGCGACCCTCTCCGAGAACTACTCCGCGCCCTTCGCTGCTGGTGGCTCATCCGAGATCGACGACGAGCTCGCCCGCAAGCTGCTCGTGCTCGCCCTGGGGAAGGGCGCCGACTACGCGGACCTGTTCTTCGAGTACCGCGCGGCGGGCGGGTTCTCCTTCGATGAGGGCATACTGAAGGGCGCATCGCGCGGCGTCTCCATGGGCCTCGGCGTGCGTGCGCAGAAGGGCGACGCCACCGGCTACGCGTACACCGAAGAGCTGACGTGGGAGGCCATGAAGCGCGCCGCGGAGACCGCCGCGCAGATCGCCACGGGCGGCGGCTCGGTCACGCCCATCACGGTCACGGCGGTGCATCTGCCCGCCCGCTACGACCTGGGCAAGGTCACGCTCGACGTTCCCGGCGCGGACAAGAAGGCGCTGCTCGAGCGCGCCGCGGCGAAAGGCCACGCCTACGACTCGAAGGTCATCAAGGTGGAGGCAAGCTTCCACGAGGACATCCGTGAGATCCTCATCTACACGAGCGAGGGCAAGAAGGCGCGCGACATCCAGCCGCTGATGCGCTTCGGCGTCCGCGTGATCGCGGAGCGCGATGGCAAGCGTCAGGAGGGCTCGTCCGGCGGCGGTGGTCGCGCGTCGATGGGATACTTCGACGGCAAGACGCCCGAGTGGCACGCCGAGCGCGCCGCGGAGCAGGCCGTGCGCATGCTCGATGCGGAGGAGGCTCCCGCCGGGACCATGGAGGTCGTGCTTGCTCCGGGCGACAGCGGAATCCTCCTGCACGAGGCCGTGGGCCACGGACTCGAGGCGGACTTCAACCGCCGCGGCACCAGCAACTACGCGGGCCAGGTCGGCAACGACGTCGCGAGCACCCTCTGCACTGTGATCGACGACGCCACGCTCCTGCAGTCGCGCGGCAGCATCAACGTCGACGACGAAGGCAACGAGCCGCGCTCCACGACCCTCATCGAGAACGGCAAGCTCGTGGGCTACCTGCACGACCGCCACAGCGCGAGGCACTACAAGCTGGGCCCCTCCGGCAATGGCCGCCGCGAGAGCTTCGGCTCCGCGCCGATGCCCCGCATGACGAACACGATCCTCACGGCAGGCCCGCACGATCCCGAGGAGATCGTGAAGAGCGTGAAGCGCGGCATCTACGCGAAGAAGTTCGGCGGCGGGCAGGTGGACATCGCGAACGGCGATTTCGTCTTCTCGCTCACGGAGAGCTACCTGGTCGTTGACGGAAAGATCGGCGCCCCGCTGAAGGGCGTGAACCTGATCGGCAACGGGCCCGACGTGCTCCGGAAGGTCGTCATGCTCGGCAACGACGTCGAGATCTCCGACGGCATCTGGACCTGCGGAAAAGACGGCCAGAGCGTGCCCGTCGGCGTCGGATGCCCCACGATCAAGATCAGCGCGATCACGGTCGGCGGCACCAAGGTCTAGAGGTCGGTCGTGCCCCCCGTCGGGGATCGCGAGGCCCGTCGTGCGGTCGTGCTCGTCGTCGGACATCGTCCGGTGCTCGAGGCCGAGGACGGAGCCGCGTCGCTGCTCACCCGGCTGGGCGCGAACGTCGTTGCGATCGATCTCTGGGATGACCCGCGCGTCGCGCTGGCAGACGACGCGGCCGTGCGTGCGGTGGTGATCGAGGCGCAGGATAGGCCGGACCTCGCGGTGGCCGCTCTGCGCGCGATCCGGAAGGACGAGGAGCTCGCCGTGGCGCCTGCGCTGCTCGTGATCCCGGAGCGCCAGGTCACGCGCATGGAGCCAAGCATCGGGTTCGACGACTTCATCGTGGCGCCGTACTTCGCCGCGGAGCTGTACGCCCGCATCCGCATGCTGGAATGGAAGAAGAGCGAGTTCTCCACCGAGGAGCGGCTCAAGATGGGCGAGATCGTGATCGACCGCGCCGCACACGAAGCGCAGCTCGATGGCCACCAGGTGACGCTGACCGCGAAGGAGTTCGCGCTGCTGCTCTTCCTCATGCAGAACCGCGGCCGCGTGTACACGCGCGAGCAGCTGCTCGCCCGCGTGTGGGGCGCTCGCTACGAGGGTGGTCCCCGCACCGTGGACATCCACGTGCGAAGGCTTCGCGCCAAGTTCGGCGATGCGCTTCCGCTGGAGACCTTGCGCGGCGCGGGCTACAAGCTGCGAGCTCCAGGAGGAACGTGATGCTCGCGTTGTCGGTTGGGTGCCCGTCGGGCATCGGTCCAGAGGTCAGTGTCCGCGCGCTTCTGCAGGGGCGCGTGCGCGACGTTCTCCTGGTCGCGGACTTCGACGTGGTGGTGCGTGCGGTGGAGAACGCGGGGCTCGACGTGGCCGTGCATCGCGTGAGCGCGAACGCGGTGCGGTCGGCGGCGGGCCTCGCGCGCGCCACCAGGGGCGACGCTCTCTTCGTGTACCAGCCGGGACCCACGCTCGCAGAGAAAGAGCGGGTGCTCGGCACGCCGTCGGTAGCTGGCGGTCGCGCACAGCTCCTCTGGGTCGACACCGCATGCGAGCTCGCGCGCGCGCGAATCGTCTCGGCCATGGTCACGGGTCCCGTCAGCAAGGAGGTCGTGGTGCGCGGTGGCGCGACGGGCTTCATCGGTCACACAGAGCACCTTGCCAAGCTGTGCGGGGTGCGAGACGTGACCATGGCGTTCGCAGCAGAGGCGTCGCGCGAACGGAACGCGTTCACCTCCGCGCTGGTCACGACGCACCTGGCGCTCGCGGATGTTCCTCACGCTGTCACGGCGAAGCGCGTGGAGACGACAATCGTGCATCTTGCACGCTTTTTGACCACTATTTCCCGCAAAAAACGGTGCCGCGTGGTGATCGCTGGGCTCAATCCCCACGCGGGCGAGCATGGGCAGTTCGGGCGCGAGGAGCTCACGCGGATCATCCCGGCGATGACGCGAGCGACCGCCAAGATCGGCGAGCAGATCACGCTGTCGGGGCCGCTACCGGTGGAGCACGCGTTCCGTCTGGCGCAGAGCGGCAGCGTGGACGGTGTGGTCGCGATGTACCACGACCAGGCAACCCTCGCGATGAAGCTCCTTTCGTTCGGTGAGGCAGTGAATGTCACGCTGGGCTTGCCCATCGTGCGCACCAGCGTCGATCACGGCACTGCATACGATCTTGCTGCCCGGGGCGGCGCGGATCCCGGCGGGATGGTTGCGGCGCTCGCGCTCGCGCGCCGGATGACGAAAGCTCACGGCGACGGCAGCGACGCCCGCGACATCATGAGCCGGTAGGCGAAGAACGCGATGGCAGAGACGGCCATCAGGACCGCGATGATGTTGATCGTCTTGTTCGACTTCGGCACCGGAGGAGACTTCATCGCGAACAGCAGCTGCGTCGCAGCCATCACCACGCCGTCGAGGCGCTTCTGCGCGCGCACCTTCTTCTCTGGATCGGCGGTCATCGACTTGTACTTGCCAGCGAGCTCCGGGAGCTTCTGGTTCTTCACCGCATACTGCACGAGCGCTCCATGCGGCTTGTCGTCGTCCCAGGCCTCCACCACCCGAGCCCAAAGCGTGTCGAAGACAATGTCCCCAGTAGCCTCCCCCTGAACCTTCGCCCCGCCCTCGCCCTCGCCCTCGCCCTTCGCCTCGCCCTTCGCCTCGCCCTTGGCCTCTCCCTCGCCGCCCTCATCGGCATCCTCCGCGGGGGCGGTCGCATCGTCGGGCTTCGGCTGCTCGCTCACGAAGCAATCGTCTCCGATTTCGGGCTCTCGATCCAGATCGTGACGGGCCCGTCGTTGTCGGAGATCACCTGCATGTGTGCCTGGAAGCGCCCGGTCTCCACGTGGATCCTGGAGCGGGCGCTCTCGACGAACGCCTCGTAGAACGCCTTTGCCTCCGCGATCGGCATCGCGGCGTCGAAGCCGGGTCGGTTGCCGCGCCGCACGTCGGCGAAGAGCGTGAACTGGCTGACCAGGAGCAATGCGCCGCCCACGTCGACGACGCTCCTGCCCATCTTGCCAGCGTCGTCCTCGAACACCCGCAGGTTCAGGATCTTCGTGAGCAGCCATTCGGCGTCGCGGGGCGTGTCGCCCTTTCCCGCGCCCACGTACACGAGGAGGCCCCGCTCGATGCTGCCTGTCACCTGACCGTCCACGAGGACGCGTGCCTCGCGGACGCGCTGTACGACGGCCCTCATCTCACGGCACCGGAAGGCGCAGCGCACGGGAGAGCCGCCCGACGATGTCGAAGTAGGCGGTGCGATCGTGCGGCTCGTTCAGGATGTGGAAGTCCTTCGCGGTGAGCCCCACGCATCCGAAGCAGTAGTTGCATCCGCGCAGGCCCGTGCAGCGAACCAGGTACGCGCTCTGCGTGCAGCGCTCGCACTCGATGAGATGCGAAGACGACAGACACGACGACGAGCGAACCGAGTGCGAGCAGTCCGTGCAGTCCTTGCACTCGCTGCAGTAGTGACAGCGCACGAGCCCCGTCGACTGCGTGCAAAACGTGCATTCTACACATTTCTCGCAACGCTCGCAGTGAAGGCACGAGACGTTGTCCGTGCCGCGAGAGAAGGCCGTCTGCAGCTCTCGATAGCGTGCCTCGAAGGTCTTCGCATCCAGCTCGGGGAGTGTCATGTCGCATCAATCTAAACCGATATGACGTGAAGCGTTGCTTCACTAAGCGCTTCACGATCACTCGAAAAAAGGCAGTCGTTTTTTTGTCTCTGGTGGGGAGATGTAGGACGGTGGCCCTGCTCGTGAGCTCCCGCTCACTCCCCCTTGGAGGACCCGATGAAGCCTGTTGTTTCGATTCTCGCTCTCGCCATTGCACTCGCCTCGAATGTTGCCTTTGCCTCCCCGGAAGCGGATGGCGCGAAGGACAACGTGAAGGTGGAGGCGTCCCACCAACACGCCGCCAAGAAGGACCACGCCAAGAAGGAAGAGTCCAAGAAGGACGAAGCCAAGAAGGAAGAGTCCAGGAAGGAAGAGGCGAAGAAGAAGCCGAGCAAGCAGCACGCTCGCACCATCGCGAAGACCCGCGCCCACGGTCATGACAAGGCACCGGCCGTCGTCCAGGCGACGATGCGCACGCCCGCGGCCATCAAGGAGCGCGACGCGAAGCCTTCGAAGACCAAGAAGACCGACAAGAAGGCCGACGCGAAGCACCCAACACACGCTGCGTTGGAGATCGATCCCGGCGCGCGTGATCACGGGGGCCAGGCGTCGACGGACATCGGCCACTCGGAGCCGCCGTCGTCCGCCCCGTCGTCCGCGCTTGCGCAGGTCGTCGCGAAGCCCTCGCACTCGAACCTGCCCGAGCTGCCGTCGCCCAGCACCGCGCTTTCGAACGCGAGCGCACACGAGCCCGTCGCGAAGGAGCCGAAGCCAGAGGCAAAGAAGCACGGCAAGAAGGACGCGAAGACGGACGCCAAGAACGATCCGAAGGCGATCGTGGCTCCGAAGGCGCCCTGCCTTCATGCCAGCGTCGACTTCCTTCGCGGCGCCGAGATGGACTCGTTCCCGCTCACGCAGTGCGACGGCGCGGTCGCAACGCATGCGCAGGAGAAGCTCTCCGTCGTGCTCCGCCCGTTCTCGGTGAGCCGCCCGGCGGCGGACTCCGCGAAGGTGATGCACAAGGCGAGTGAGTTCTCGGCGGGCATCATGAAGGTCGATCCGGGGCTCGCGCTCCGCCTCGACAAGGTGCTCGACCACTTCAAGACCGACGGCCACGCGCCGAAGGTCGCGATTGTCTCGGGCTCGCGGCCCACCTCGACTGGCAGTCTTCACTCGCTCGGTCGCGCGATGGACTTCCGCCTCGAGGGCGTGGACAACCTGAAGCTCGCGGAGTTCTGCAAGACGATCCCCGACACAGGCTGCGGCTACTACCCGAACAGCTCGTTCGTCCACCTGGACGTCCGCGAGGCAGGCTCCGGCCACACCGCGTGGATCGACGCGAGCGGTCCCGGCGAGGCCCCGCGCTACGTGAGCCAGTGGCCGCTTCCGGCCACGGAGACCACGGAGAACAAGCCCGCCCCCGCCCCCGACAAGGTCGGCGGTGACAGCACCGAAGCGGCCGAGACCCCGGCCGAGACACCCGCACACTGATACGACTTACTTAGTTCACGAGCAGTTCGGTCGCCGCGCAATCCAAGGGGGAATGCGCGGCGCCCGGCTTTTGTAGGGTCGATGTTCAGCGTCGAAGCTTGAGGAGTCGGCGGATCGCAGGGCCCTGGCGCCTGCTGATCTCCACCGACGTACCGTCCGTCAGCGTCGCGGCGAGCGCGCCGTCGTCCGAGGCCAGCTCCCGGATTGCGTTCGCCCGGACGAGCGCGTTGCGGTGGACTCGCACGAAGCCTCGCTCCGATAGCCGTTCTTCGAGCGCGTCCAGGCTCTCACGAAGGAGGTGGGTCTCTCCGTCCACCTGCGCCTCCGTGTACTTGTCGGTCGCTCGCAGGGCCAGCGCCTTCGTAACGTCGACGAGGCTCATGCCGTGCGCTCCGTGGACGGGGATGATGCAGCTCCCCGCGTCTGCCGCGGGCGTGACGCTCGCACGTCTGCGGACGCGCTCGAGCGCTCGCTCCAGGCGCTCCTGCCTGATGGGCTTCGTGAGGTAGTCGACGGCGTCGAGATCGAACGCTCGCGCTGCGAACTCGACGTGCGCGGTCGTGAAGATCACGGCGGGCATGCCTACCGTCCGCGCCACCGACAGACCGTCCACGCCTGGCATCTGGATGTCGAGCAGCACCGTGTCGGGCGCGGTCTGCGAGACGAGCCTGATCGCAGCGGCGCCGCTGTCCGCCTCGCCCACGAGAACGACGTCGCGGATCTTCGCGAGCTGCCGTATGAGCCGCGCCCGCGCGAGCGGCTCGTCGTCGACAACGAGGACCTTCACACCGCCGCCGCGGGCACGCGCAGCTCGCACTCGAAGCCGCCGCCTTCACGCTCTCGCACGGAGAACCGCGCGCGTTGACCGTACGTGAGCGCGAGGCGTTCACGCAGGTTGGCGAGTCCCGTCTTGTTGCCCTTGCGCGTGGACTTGCCGGGGCCCACGCCGTCGTCCGCGACGGTGAGCACGACGTCGCCCTTGTCCCTGTGGCCCGACACCGCGATCTCGCCGCCATTCGTGCGATTCGAGAAGCCGTGGAGCACCGCGTTCTCGACCAGCGGCTGGAGCAGCATCGGCGGCAGACGCTCCTCGCGCAGTCCGGCGTCGACGTCGATACGCATGCGCAGGCGGTCACCGAAGCGGGCTTGCTCGATCTCCAGATAGTCGCGCACCGCGCCGAGCTCCTCGTCGATCGTCACGTCGTCGCGCGAGCTGGACGCGATGCTGTACTGGAGCACCCCCGCGAGGCGCTCCACCGTGGACTCCGCGAGGTCTGGATCCGTCGGGATGAGGCTGGCGATCGCGTTGAGCGTGTTGAACAGGAAGTGCGGGTTCACCTGCGACTGAAGCGCGGAGAGCCGCGCACGGAGCGCGAGCGACTCACTCTCCTTCGCACGCGCCGCCTCTGCCTGCGCGCGAGCAGCGAGGAACGTGCCCAGGCGACCCGCCGCCACGTACACCACGCCCACCGCGAGCGCGCGGCCGATGAAGGGCGCCGTCGGGCCCGCGAGATTCGCGTCGAGCCACACCAGTCGTGGCAGGAGAACCAGCATCACGGCGATCACGGTCACGGCGCCGATCACCAGGAGCAAAAGGGCCGCGAGCGCACGCGAACGCGTCGCCGCGAGCACGTGCGGCGCCGTGAAGTTCATCGCGAGGTGGAGCGACAGGCCGGCGGCCACGGTGCACATCCACGTCGACAAAAGGCATCCCGCCGCGCGCTCGAGCGTGGGTAGCCCGCTGCCGTCCTGAGCGACCAGCAGTGTGACCACCGGCGTCGCCAGGGTGAGCCAGTAAAACGCCTCACGAGCCAGAAAAGGAGTCGTCTTCACGAAGAATCAGATAGCACGCTGCCCGTCACCGCGCCCCCGCGCGCGACGAACGCAGCAATCGAACCGACGAACGGCACGGAACGTCAGAGCGTCAGAGCTTCAGCCAATGGCGCAGAAACCTTCGTAGTCGATGTAGCTCGTGATCGTCGGGTTCTTGCCGCACACCGGACAGCCCGGATCCTTGCGGAGCCTGAGCTCCCGGAACTTCATCTTCAGGCTGTCGTACGTGAGCAAGCGACCGATGAGCGGCTCGCCCTGGCCGAGGAGCAGCTTGATGGCCTCCGTTGCCTGCACGACGCCGATGATGCCGGGCAGGATGCCGAGCACGCCCGCTTCCTGACAGCTGGGCGCGAGGTGCGGTGGCGGCGGCTCGGGGTAGAGACAGCGGTAGCAAGGGCCCGACGCCACGCCGAACTTCTTCGCCGCGGACTCCGGCAGGAACGTGGTGACCTGACCGTCGAAGCGAAAGATGGAGCCGTGCACCACGGGCTTGCCCAGGAACACGCTCGCGTCGTTCACGAGGTAGCGCGTGGGGAAGTTGTCCGTGCCGTCGACGATCACGTCGTAGTCGCCGAAGAGGCGGTCGACGTTGTCGGAGAGCAGCCGCTCCTTGTAGCCAATGACCTTCACGTCCGGATTGAGATCGCGCAGCGTCTTCTCCGCGCTATCCACCTTGAAGGCGCCGACGCGGCTGGTCGCGTGGAGGATCTGGCGCTGCAGGTTCGATGCATCCACCACGTCTGCGTCGACCAGGCCAAGCGTCCCGACGCCCGCCGCGGCGAGATACAGGGCCGCAGGAGACCCGAGACCACCGGCGCCGATGAGCAGCACCTTGCTCTGCAGGAGCTTCGACTGACCGACCTCACCGACCTCGGGCAAGAGGATGTGACGGGAGTAGCGATCGCGCTGCGCGTCCGTGAGCTCCGGCGGCTTCTCCTGCGGGTAGCCGAGATCCTTCCAGCGAACGAACCCCGGGTTCGCGGTCTCCACGTTCGTGTACCCGAGCTCCGCAAGCGTGGCCGCGGCGAGCGCAGAGCGTGTGCCGCCTGCGCAGTACGCGACGATCTTTACGTTCTTGTCGGGGAGCTTCTGCTCGACCTGGATCTCGAGGAAGCCGCGAGGCAGCGAGATCGCGCCAGGGATGTAGCCTGCACGGAACTCGTCCTTCTCGCGCACGTCGAGCAGCACGTACGGCTCCTTCGCCTCGAGGCGACGCTTCACCTCGTCGAGTGTGACTTCCTTCGTGCGCTTGCGGACACCTGCGATCAGGTCCGTGTAGGTCGTGGCCATGGTGCCACCATTGCATCCGTTATAGCGGATTTCAAGGGGCGTTCGTGCGACGGGCCATTTTCCCGGCGTTTTCACGCCGCTCAGGCCGCTCACGGGCTCGGGATGAGCACCTTGCACGTCGCGTTCGGCGAGCCCCCGGGTCCCGCTCTCCGCACGGCATCGCGATCGATCTGCCCAGCATCGCTCGTCAGGAGGCACACGATCATCGGCGTCTGCCCCGTGACGCGGAACGCGCCCGGCACGGGGACCTTGTTCCCGCAATCGATGTCGTCCGCGGCCAGCGGGAAGCTCGGGGCGCCGTTCTCCCACACGACCACGTCGACCCGCGTGCGCGCGTGCGGCGGACACGTCACCACCACCTTGAAGCGATCCCCGTCGTGAAACGAGCCACCGGCCTCCTCGAACGTCGCCTCGTCATCGCGAACGAGCCCGAACGAGACACCATCACCCTTCACACGAACGCCGTCACCGGGTCCCTCCACGGGCCGCGAGAGGAACAGCAACATCGCCGCCGCAATCGCGAGCGCACCAGCGACAGGCCAGGCACGGCGAAGGAAGGAGACGTTGGAGGGGGTCGAGGTCGAGGTCGGTGTCGAGGTCGAGGTCGGGGTCGAGGTCGAGGTCGAGGTCGAGGTCGAGGTCGAAGTCGAAGTCGAAGTCGTCCTCATCGCTGGCAGCGGCTTCGCGTCGTCTTCCACGATCCCCGCGAGCGCCGCCTTGCAGGACTCGCACTCCGCGAGATGCTCATCAATCGCCTGCTTTTTCTCGCTCGAAATCTCTCCCAGCTGGTACTGCTCCAGCCTCAGGAAGGAGATCGGCGTGCCAGTGCACTTGCTCATGATGCTTCTCCTTCCCTGGTGAGGCCGCGTACGGCGGTCGTGATGTCGTCGAGCTTCTTGCCGATCGTCTTGCGGCTCGTGGACAGCTGCTCCGCGATCTCCTCCTGCGTCATGTCGTCGAAGTACCGGTAGAACAGGATCTCGAGCGTCTGGTCGTCCAGCGTCTTCGTGAGCTTCACCAGCAGGTCCATGTCGAGCACGCGGTCGTCGCAGCGGGTGCGCGGCGCGCCGATCAGCGTTCCCGTCTCGCGCTCGAGGAGGCGCGCGCGGTTCTTCTCGTCGCGCACGTACGAGAGGCACCGGTGCGTGGTCGCGCGGTACAGGTACGGGAGATCGAGCGTGGGGGCGGGGTTCTGAAGCATGTCGACGAACAATCCTTGGACCATGTCCTGCGCGTCCTCACGGCTCCTCAGAATGCGCTGCGCCTTGCGAACGAGCGCACGCCCGTAGCGCTGGTACGCATCCGCGCTCTCTCGCGAAAGCGATCGCTGTCCTTCAGGCTGCATGTCGCTCAGCGACAGTGCCCTCCAGCGACCGCCTCGGGGCGGCAGCCGGCGTCTCCGCCGAGAACATCGCACGTGCCGCTGTCGTCGTGGTCATCGTCTCGGGGGATCACGCCGTGGACGATCACCCCATCGCACGCGTCGCTCTTGCAGTCGGCGTCAGCGAGGCACGGTGCTCCCGACTTGTGCTGATGGTCACCGGGGCCGCACTGGCCAGGAAGGACGAGAAAGGCTGATTGCACGGGCTGCGTCGCGCAGATCGCCGCGGGACCCGCGTCACCGCCGTCGGGCGTTCCGGACACGTGGCAGTCCTTGTCGGAGCAGCACTCGGAGCACACGCCGAAGCAGCAGATCCCGGTCTCGCACGTGACGGCCGATGGATCCGTGAGGCTGCACTTGTCACCGATGGGCAGTGGCTTGTCGAGCACGACCCCTGGCGCCTTGCACTCGTCTGACTCCTGCACACGCATCTGGGCGAGCACCGCGCGGCCATCGCCCTGCTTCTCGATCGCGAGCGTGAATCCAGAATAGAACTTTGGCGCGGTCACCAGGGTCTCGACCTCCGTCCACTGTGCGCTGGGCACGAGCTGCTTGAAGTCCGTGGTGCCGTCGCTGTCGAAGTCGATGAAGACGGTGAGCTGCGTGCTTGGATCGATATCGCCGATCGTCGAGAATTTGAGGCAATGCGGCGACGTGCTGACGTACTGCGAGATGCGCGTGGGCGTGTCCTGGAACTCGACGCCGTAGTCCTTGTCCGTCCACGTGGGAGCCTTGCGAATATGGCCCGCCTCGAGCTTCCACGCGCAGAGCGTGTCGCCGCACCACTGACGGAACGTGGGATCGTTGATCACGTCACCACACGCGACCACGGACACGGCGATCGCGACGAGGAAGGTCGCGCGTGCAGCATGGCGGGTGAGGCTCGAACGTCTCTGCATGATGCTCATCTGTCTTCCCTCACTTGATCTGCGCGCGCAAGCCGAGACCCACGCTGGGGCCGCCGCTGTTGTGGGTTTCGCCGACCAGGTTCTCGATCGCGGGCGCGTACTCGTAGCCGCCCTGGATGAAGGCGCCGAGAATGCCGGGTGATTGCACCGCGACGCCGCCCATGACGCCGAGCTGGTAGCCCCAGTAGGTGTCTCCGGAGAACTCGTGGGGTCCGCCGGTGGTGCCAGTCTTGAGATGCTGAAAGCCGATCGCCAGCCCCGCGCCCGCCTGGCCGTAGACCTGGAAGTACGCAGCATGCAGCGAGTCGCGCCCGATCGGCGCCGTCTGCGCGCGCACCCAACCACCGAGGCCATACGCATCGAACGAGACCTTGTCGTCGCCGTTGCCGACGTTGCGGTAGTACGAGTCTCCCGCGAGCGTGTGCGCGTCGATGGCGAGCGAGATGTACGGGAAGATCCCGCGCGACGCGCCCACGGAGGCACGCACGTTCGGCAGCTTCAGGAAGTCGTCGTTCTTGTAGCCGAACTGCTGAAGGCGCTTCGTCCACGCGTCCTCCTGACGGAAGAGGATGGAGGTGCTCGCCTCGAGGGTCCACGGCTCGGGACGAACGGTGTCGAGATCATCCACGTTGCCCTTGGCCACGCCGACGTCTTTGACCTCTTCGCACGCCGCAGGGTCGAGCGTGGTGACGCGATCGTCCGCGAGCGCGAAGCGACAGTGGCGGATCTTGCCTGCGCCCGCGACCTCGCGTCCGCGCACGAAGGCGTCGTAATTTCCCGAGGCGAACGCGAGTCGCACGGCGCCGCCTCTGGACTTCTGGACCTCCGCGACGACCGCGCCGCTCGGCTTGTGGAAGACCAGGACGCGCGCCTCGAGCGGGGCCGCGAACTCGAGCTGCGCGCGGGCGCCCGACGGGTAGGTGACCGGCACGTCGCCTTGGCCGCCCAGGTCGGTCTCGAGCGTGACGTGTTGCGCGCCGACCTGCGTCTGCGCCGTGGCCGCGAGCGTGCGCCGGTATGCGTAGCGATACGCCTCGTCGAGCGACACCTTTCCGTCTGCGTCTCCGTCCGCCGCGCCGCGAAGGCCCACGAGGAGGTGGTGCGTGAAGTAGGACGATTTCAGCTCGTCCGATTCCTGCGAGAGCTCCTGCGCCGAGCTGGACGCCATGACCGCGAGGCCCTTCGTGGTGAGCCGCGACACGGAGTTGAACGAGAAGTCCGCGGCAGGCTCCGCGCCCTTGATGCGCGCAAACTGTCCCGACTGACATGCGTCCAGCACGACCAGCGTGAGCGTGGTGGGCAGCCTGGAGAGCCGCTCTCGCAGCAGCGCGATCGGCAGCTCGTTCTGGCCCAGGCTGAACGCGTTCGCCTTCGCGTGTCCCGAGTAATAGAAGACGAAGACGGCCTGTTCGTTGCGCGCGGCGTGCTCGGCGAGCTTCTTCGCCACGTCGTCGATCTCGCGCAGCACCGCGTCCGGCTCCGGATGTGTGAGCACGCGCATGTCCGCGCCATCGAACCGCCCTAGCTCGCGGAACACCTGTGCGATCTTGCGCGCGTCGTCCTCTGCGTAGCGGAGCTTCTGCTGACCCGCGCCGCCTTCGTTCGTGCCTACGAGAATGCCGTACGCGTGCGGGTGGGGGGTGGCTGGGGTCGCGGAGCCGGTAGCGTTTTCGGAGGGAAGGATCGGGGCCGGGGTCGGGGTCGGGGCAGGGGTCGGGGCAGGCGGTGCAGGGTCCTGGGCGCTCGACGGGGTCGCGACGAGGGCGCACGCGAGGGCAAGCTGCGCGCACGTCGCCGCGGAAAAGAAGCTAGTTTTTCGAAGTCGGAGCATCTCTCGTCGTCGCCTCACCCCTTTAACTCGCTGGCGAGCCGGTTTGGGAAGTTGTGCGTTCGTTTTTTTCCGCGGGGTGGTCGCTCCGGGCGATATTCGGCCCCCGTGGCATTCCTCTCCCTTCCCCCACAGTCCACCGACTTCGACAAGGTCGCCCGCATTGCGCGGCGTGTCCTCCACGACCGCGGCTTCCTCGTCGACCTCCCGCGTGCGGCGGAAGAGGCGGCGGAGCACGCGCATCCCGCGCCTCACTCGGGCGATCGCGACCTTCGCGATCTGCCGTGGTCGTCCATCGACAATCGCGAGTCCCGCGATCTGGATCAGATCGAGTGGATGGAGAAGCTGCCTGACGGCCGCGTGCGCGTGCTCATTGCCATCGCTGACGTCGCGTCTTTCGCTCCCGCGGGCGGCCCGGTGGATGCGTTCGCAGCTGCAAACACGAGCACGCTCTACGCCGGACCCATGGTGTTCCCGATGCTGCCGGAGATCCTCTCGGTCGACCGCACGTCGCTTCTCCATGACCGCGAGCGCTTGTCCATGGTCACCGAGTACCTGGTGACGGACGACGGCACGGTGCAGGAGCCCAAGGTCTATCCGGCCCGCGTCAGGAACCGCGCGCAGCTCGTCTACGAGGACGTCGGCGCATGGCTCGACGGAAGCCCGCATGCGCCCGCTCCGCCGCGCGGCTTCGAGGAGCAGCTGCGCCTCCAGCACCAGGTGGCGCGGTGCCTGCGCAAGCAGCGGTTCGAGCGCGGGGCTCTCTCATTCGAGACCGTCGAGGCCCGCACGATCACGCTGCCCGGTGGCAACCTGGAGCTCGCGGTCGTGCAGAAGAACCGGGCGCGTGAGCTCGTGGAAGATCTGATGATCGCGGCGAACAACGCGACGGCGCGCTACCTCGATGCCCATGGATTTCCCTCGATCCGTCGCATCGTGAAGACGCCAAAGCGATGGTCTCGCATCGTGGAGCTCGCGGAGTCACGCGGCACCAAGCTGCCAGCGGAGCCGGATCCGCGCGCGTTGTCCGCGTTCCTCGGTGACGAGCGCAAGAAGGACCCGACGGGTTTCCGCGATGTGTCGCTGGCGGTCGTGAAGCTGCTCGGTCCGGGCGAGTACGTGGTCGCGCAGCCGGGAAAACCGCACGAAGGGCACTTCGGTCTCGCCGTCTACGACTACACGCACTCGACCGCGCCCAACCGAAGGTTCGCGGATCTCGTCACGCAGCGGCTGCTCTTCGCGTCGGCGCGGGGCGTCGCGAATCCGTACTCGGACGACGCGCTCGCGGCCGTCGCGCAGCGCTGCACCGACAAGGAGAACGATGCGCGCGCCGTGGAACGCACCATGCGAAAGGTGCTCGCGGCCATCGCGCTCGCCGATCACGTGGGGGAGGAGTACGACGGCGTCATCACCGGCAGGTCGGACAAGGGCGTCTTCGTTCGCCTGCTATCGCCGCCGGCCGAAGGGCGCATCGTGCGCGGCGAAGACGGCCTCGACGTGGGCGATCACGTCCGCGTGAAGCTCACCGCGACCGCCCCCGAAAAAGGCTTCCTGGACTTCGCGCGCGTCTAGAGCCCCTGCTGCGCAGTCGAACTAGCCGAACTGGCGGGCGAGCAATCGCCCCGCGGCGTCCCTCGCGAAGCGCAGGAAGCTCTCGTTTTCGGCCACCGTCTCGGACAGTGCGTCCACGAAGCCGTCGATCTCTTCGCGCGTGATGGTGAGCGGTGGCTCCACGCGGAGGACGTTCTGATCGTGCGCGGGGACCTGCGTGAGCCAGCCGCGCTCGAGCATGCGCTGCGCGATCCAGAACGCGAAGAGCTCCTTCGCGACCTTGTTCGGGATGCCGAGCGTGAGCGCGCTTGCGATGCCGCTCGTGGGCGCCCCGTGCTCGACCCCCCACATGAGGCCGCGACCGCGCGCCTCCTTGATCATCGGTCGGGCCTTCGCGAGCGCGGTCAGGCGTGCTCCGAGGTGTTCGCCGTTCTCGCGGACGCGCGCGAGCATCGCATCGTCGATCAGAGAGAGCGTCTTCATGGCGACGTTGCACGCGAGCGCGCCGCCGCCGAACGTGTTCGCGACGAGCTCGCAGTCCTGCATGCTGCCGTACGCGCGCTTCTGCCAGGCGGGGCTCGTGGAGTATCCGCCGATGGGGACGAGGCCACCCGAGAGCGCCTTCGCATAGCAGAGGATGTCCGGCACGATGCCGAGCTGCTCGAACGCGAAGAGCGTCCCCGTCCTGCCCATCCCGGTCTGCGCGCAGTCGAGGATCAGCGCTGTGCCGTGCCTGTCCGTTAGCTCACGAAGTGCCTTGAAATAAGCCGGATCTACGATCCTCACGCCTGCCTCGAACTGGATCGGCTCCACGATGAACGCGGCGAAGCGTCCCGTGCGGAGCTTCTCTTCCGCGGCGTTCGCGTCACCGAACGGCACCTCTTCGCAGCCGGGCAGGGACGGAAACTTCTTCCGCATGCGCGCGCTGCCGATGACCGAGAGCGCGCCGAGCGACACCCCGTGGTAGCCGAGGTCGCAGTAGAGGACCCCATGCCGCTTCGTCGCCGCGAACGCGAGCTTGAGCGCGCCGTCCACGGCCTCCGATCCGCTGCTCACGAAGTGTGCGCGCGACAGCTCCGGGGGCAGCCGCGACGCGAGCATCTCCGCGAGCAGCCCGGCCTCACGCATGGGCGCGAGCTGAACGAACGAAGGCAGGTTCGCGCGAAGCGAGTCCATGGCCGCCGCCACGAGCTCTGGATGGTTGTAGCCGAGGGGCACGGAGCCGCACCCGGCGAGGAAGTCGACGTACGCGCGCCCTTCCGCGTCCCACATGCGCGTGCCCTCCGCGCGCACGAACAGCCGCCCATACCCGAGCAGCTCGAGCACCTTGATCCACGCCGGGTTGATGTAGCGAGCGTGCCGCGCGAACGCTTGCTCTGTCTCGCTCATCGGTCCTCTACGTCTCCACGCGCATGCGTGTGAGAAGGGCGCGACCGTCGGCGGGGCGCTGTGCGTCGGGGCCGATGCACGCCTGCGCGATCGGCTTCCATTTCGCGATCGCCGGCGAGTCTGGAACGGCGAGCAGCACGTCCTCGAGGAGGCGCCCGAATCCGTAGACGTCGTCGCGTGGGTCCGACAATCGCTTCTTCATGCGCTCCGGTGAGACGTAGCCAAGGCTGCCTGCAGGGCTGGGCTCGCCCGCGCGCCGCGCGATGCCGAAGTCCGCGATGAGGGGCCGTGAGTCGCGGTCCATGAGCACGTTCGCGGGCTTGATGTCGTGGTGGACCCAGCCGGCCGCATGCACGCGTCCGAGCGCGCGCGTCAGCGGGAGGAGCCAGCGGTCTAGCGGCAAGAGGCGCGCGACCTCCTTGCGCTTGATGACGTCGCGCAGCGCGCCGAGCTCCGCCCACTCGAGTGCGATCCAGCCGTGATCCGGATCGACGTCGTAGATGCTCACGATGCCATCGCCGGCGAGGGACACGGCGACCTTCGCCTCGTGCGTGAGCTGATCGCGGTCGCGCTCGGGCTGGTGATAGACCTTCAGCGCGACCTTGCGCAAGAGCTCGCGATCGCGCGCTTCGTACACGGCTCCTGCGCCGCCGCGTGCGATCTCTCGCAGCACCTCGAACGGCGCGTCCGTGTCCTTCGCCACGACCGTCGTGGCGCCGGCGGCCTCCTTGGGCTTGTTCGGCGCCTCGAAGCCGAGCTCGACGCGCCACCGCTGGTGCCGCTCACGCGCGCCTGGGTGCTCCAGGTTGCGCAGGAGCACGCGCTCCACCGTTGCAACTGCGCGCGGAAGATCCCCGGCGCGCGCTCTCAGATCCGAGAGCATCATGAGTCCGTCGGGCCCGTTCACGGCCTCGAGCATCGTGATCGCGAGCTCGGTCTCGCCGCGCGCGTCGAGGATGGATGCGCCGGCAACGGCCAGCGGCTCGGGCAGTGGTGCCGACCGCGCGCGCCGCGCAAGAGCATCCACCGCGCCGCCCTCGTCCGGACCGTTGCGATAGCCCTGCAGGATCGCGAGCGCCTCCTCCGTGGTCGCGCCGTTCGGCTCACCCGCATGAAAGAGCTTCGTGAAATCCGCAAGCCGCTGGGTGTCTTGGTGCGCGCGCACCTGCGCTCGCTGCACGTCCGCGATGGACGGCGGGGGCGCGGCGCCACCGTCGTCGTCCTTCTTCCCCCTCTTCAAGAAATCGAAGAGCCCCATTCAACCCTCCTCGTGGAAGCTCGCGGCGACAGTACGAAGGAGCGCGTTCGCGCCGTCCCAGCGCCTGCCGTTCGTCCAGCCGACCACCTGGCAGTAGCTCGTCTCGAGCTCCACGCTCGTGTGCAAGTAGACCAGGTTGGTGGTGCGCGTGCCGCCGTCGTCGTCGGTGCTGCCGTCGCGAAAGCCTCCGCGTAGCTCCGCCTCGATGGCGGGGCGCTCGTTGATCATGCTCTTCACCTTCGCGCCGCTCTTCCCGCCCGTGAGGTTCTTCATCACCTGCCCGCGCGTCAGGTCCGAGTAACGATCCAGCGAGTAGCCCGGAAAATCCGCCTTGGGCTCGCAGATGACCATCACGAACGTGTCGTCTTTCCGGCTTCCGGACGCGATCTCGGCCGCGGGATTTCGCTCCACGTCCTCCGTCCACCCGTCCGGCACCGAGAGCGAGCGTCGTCGCCCGGCCTTGTCCGGCGGGCTCTTGAGCTGCCTGAACCCGTCGCCCTTGCTGAACAGGCCCTTGCATGACGACCCCGCCAGCAAGATGCCCGCGCCTGCAGCCAGGCCCAGCACGTCGCGCCTTCCCACGAGGTCCGCAGAGACCACCTCACGCACCCAGGATCTTGATCATGGGATCCTGCTCGCGATCGGTGCTGAATGCGTCGCCGACGAGGACCGTGGCCTGGGGTACGAGCGCCATCTTCTGGAGGTACGCCGGACTGTCGGATGAGGTGTGCAGCTCCACCCATCCGTCCGCAGCCTCCTTCATGGACCATCCTGGGATCGGGAGGGAGCCTTTCCCGAGCGCCGCCACGAAGCGCTCGCCGGCGACGTCGATGTCGACGGCCTCCGGGAAGGTCGTCGAGGGGACCACGCGCAACGGCACCTCACGACCGAGCTTCAGCTCCACGCCTTCATGCACGGGCAGCGCGCCCGTCACGTTGATCCCGCGCAGCTGCGTGCCGTTGCGGCTGTCGAGATCCTGGATGTGCAACACGCCCTCCTTGCGGAAGATCCGGAGGTGGTGGCGGCTCACTGCGCTCGACGCGACGCTGATCGTGCCTTCGCGGCCGAGCGTGAGCTCATCCCCGAGCACGAACGCGACGCGCTCACCGGACAGCGCCATGCGCACCACGCGGCCAAGTACGCGGCGCCCGCGTATGCCGACTGCGCGCTCGCGGAGGCGCATGTCGTCGGCGTTCTTGCCAAGCAGTGTGTCGAGCGCCTCGAGCGCGTCGCGCCTTCGCCCTGACGTGACCAGGATCTCCACGTCGGCCTGGGCGTCGCTCTTTTGCCGGTCCTGGCGGTCCTTGTGCTGCTCCTCGGACAGCAGGAATTCCAGCTCGTCGATCTCGCCCGCCGCGGCGAGCGCCCGTGCCTCGCCTTCCTTGTCACCCGCCAGCCGGTAGGCCTCCGCCGCGCGCGCGTTCTCTCCGACCTCTTCGAGCTCCTTCGCGGCGTCGAGCGTGTCACGGCGCGCGACCGCGGAGATGGCGGCGTCACCAGCGAGCGTCACAGCGAGCAGCGCGCGCTTGCGCTGCGCCTCGCGGTGGATGTCATGTCCCTTGGTCGCCATGCGGCACGCCTGCGTGAAGAACAAGAGGCGCTGCCGTGGATCCGGCTCGGAGTCCCCGCGCAAGATCATGATGCGCGCGGCGTCGTCGCGCGCGTCGGCTTCAACGTAGAGCTCGACGGCGCGGGCGAGATCGCCCCGCAGCTCCGCCTTCTGGGCGGCCGCCTTGCTCCTACCTTTGCCGAAGAACCGCTCGAACACTCTTTAGTTCCTCTTCGGCTTGCGCTCGTTAGATACGGCTCCAACAGAATTGAAGACACTAGCACGAGTGTTCGCGACAGTGAGCGCCACGTCGAGACTCGCGCGGAAGGTTGAGCAAGGCATCCATCGGATGCAGGTCCGTCGAAGAGCTCGCCATCCGCGCGTGGAGAAGACATCGAGCACATCTGGGACGCCGCGCGCGCGCTCTTCGGCGAGAGCAACGTGAAGGCCGAGAAGTGGGTCCAAGACCGGCTGCTCGCGCTCCTCACGGGCCGAAGCGGCGGCGAGATCGCAAAAACGATCCGCTGGTGGGAAGCTCGCGACAAGAAGCTCACGGCGGCCGCGCGTGCGGCCATCGACAAGACGTGTGGCTACCTTGCAGATCGCACCCGTCGTCCTCCAGGCCGCCCTCGACCCTCGGTCTGGTCTTGCCCTGATCGATGCGGCCCTCGATGTCCTGTCGGGCAGTCACGCTTCCATCCACCTCACCGACCATAATCTCCTCGCTGTCGCGGAACGCGCACGCGGACGCCTCGTCCAAAGGACAGCGAATACGATCAGATGCGTGTGCGACCAACGCCACGTGCCGCAAGATGTGGTCGTGCTGGTCGCGGCGGGATGGTCACGGCGGCCAGATCACGGGAGCCGCGTAGCGGTCCTGGAGGACTTGCTGGACTACGTTCCCCGCGAGTTTGCTCAGACGCTCGTCGAGGCCGGGCTGCGTGACGAGCACGTGGCCGTCAGGACCGCTGCTGCTCTGAGGGTTATCGAGAG
>JANXLV010000163.1 GCA_025355005.1 Myxococcales bacterium
CTCGCCATTGCAGCGCTCGGCGGCCACATCAAAAACAACGGCGACCCAGGTTGGCAAGTCCTCGCCCGCGGTTACCACGACCTCCTACTGCTCGAGGTCGGCTGGCAAGCGCGGGCGGAAAGATCCGATCAATCGTGAGACCAGAGTACGTTCCGCTCCGTGCTCGCTCGAAGCCTCGCCTGACGGGCGGCTCTCACGCCATGCGACGCTGTTTACGCAGAAACGAAAACGGAAGTGATCCACAGTCCACGCGGTTCTGTTTAGTCGAACAGGCGCAGCTGAACGTCGGGAGGGTTTGACGCCATTGAACGACGTGCTGGGCGTGGGCGTGTCTGCGGATCTGGTGCGTTTGATTGTGCCGAATTGTTCTTGACGTTCGGCGGATCCTGGCGCATAGCTGAATGAGATGCACGCTCGTCGCGTCCATCGTTCACCCACGAACCCCATGTCCACCCAGCCCCGAACCTGTTCTTGTCACCCTTGCAGCTGTTGCCGCTGCCACCCCTGTTGCACCCAGCATACAGGCGTGGAGATGCAGGCGTGGGGTTGTTGACCTAGGTAGACACCAGAGTCGTTTCACGACGCTCTCGGAAGGCCGCCCAGGGAAACCCAGGCGGCCTTCGACGTTTTGTTCTCTCGGGCGAAGGGGCGAACGGGCGCGGGCGCGCGAAGAATTCAAATGATGAAAACAATCGCGATACATTCGAAGCATCAATCGTAGTTTATCCGTGTTCGGCCCTTGCAGCTCGAGCGGCCGAGCACCCGTTTCGTAAACGGGAGGATCCGGTTCGATCCCGGACGAGGGCTCTCATGGTGACGTTTGTCGTCTGGGACGATGGCCGAATGTGAATCGGCGGAGGCGGGTTCGATCCCCGTACGTCACCCCTGTGCCGTCAAAGGCGCACGAGCCGGTTCTCTGATGAGGAGCGCGGTCTGCAAAACCGCGCGCGAGGGTTTGATTCCCTCTCGGCTCTCCCAGCTTACTTGGCCAGCTTACTCGGCCGGCTTACTTGGCGCGGCCCACGAAGCCGGAGCTGAAGTGCTGCACCGTTGCCGTCATGGTGCCGGCTTGCGGCTTTCCGCCCAGGTCCTTGAACGCGGGGTCGCTGCCGGAGGACCAGAACATGCTGCTCGCCTTGCCGTCGTCCGTGAAGGGCATCTGCATCGTCACTGGCTGCGCGAAGTTGGTGCCGCTCGGCTCACACTTGTAGACCTTCGAGAGCGCGACGAAGCCGTCCGGAACCGCGTCCGTGGAGCTGATGGTGACGCCGACCGGCGCCGCGACGGCGTCCTTCGGGAACGTGACGGTGGCGCCATCCACGGTGATCACACCGCCCGCGGGACCGATGGTCTGCGTCACCGACGCGCTCGAGGAGCTGGTGGAGCTGGACGAAGAGCTGCACGACGCACACGCGAGAAGGGCGATCGCAAGGGCCGCAAGGTGGGTTCGCATGCCCGAACGATACTACGCGCTGGCCGCCACCGGGAGCGTTGTGGAATATGCGGGCGCCTCGCTGGTTCAATGCTTTCGTGAGCCTTGCGTGGATGCGCGCCGTGCTGGTGGTGTCGGGGCGGCCGTTCGCGCGCGCCCTCGTCGCGCCGACCATGGCGTGGCTGGTGCCCGCTGCGATCCTCTTCGGGGGGAATGGCATGACGGCGGAAGGCGCGGTGTCGGTGTTCCGGACCTCGCTGGCAGCATGGGCCGTGGTGGTGCTCGGGTTCTCCTTGCTGACGGCCAACGCGATGTCGGCGGCGGTGAACGCGCGGGGAATGACCACGCTCGTTTCACTTCGACGTTCCCGCTGGGCAACGCTGGGGCCGCTGGGCGTGATCGTCACGCTCGGTCAGGCGCCGCTCTTCGTGCTCTTCGCGCGCGCGGGGCTCGTCGTCGCCGGAGTACTTCACGTCATGCTTGCGATCTGCCTGGAGCTCTTGCTCGTTCGTCTTCGCGCGGCCGGGCATTCCTCCTCGACGAGGCGCGGGCCGTCGTGTCGGGCTCTCGCCCGCCCCATGCGCGCGCAGCATCCGCTCCGCGCGATGTGTGTATATTACATGCGAGCGCTGTGGCGGCGCGAGCAAGCCGGCGTGTCCCTGTCGGGCACGGCGATGGCGCTCGGTGCGGGCGCGCTGTGGCTGTCCTTCCAGAATGACCCGCCACGGAGCGCCCTTGGTCGCGCGATGTGCGTGCTGCCCATCTCGCTGTGCGTGGCCGCGGCGCTGCTTGTGCGTCCGCTCGTGCGTGAAGAGGCGGCGCTGCGCTCGCTCCTCCGGTCGACGCGGACGCGAGCGTGGGTGCCAGCGCTGGCGATGATCGCGGTGGTCTGTGTCCCCAACGCCGCGTACGCATCCGCGGCGACCTACGGCGCGAGCGCGCGGGCGAGCGTGGCCGACACGGCAGGGACGCTCGCGTTCGGATTCCTGGTCGCGCTCGCGGTGGTGGCGTGGGCTTTGCGGCACGGTCGGACCAGGAAGCAGGACCCCACGCTGTTCGTCGCCGGGACCATCGCGATCGCGATCGCCTCGACCACGATGGGGATCGTCTGGTGAGCGCGGTGCTCACGCTCTCCGATGTATCGATGCGTCGCGGCGCGCGCCGTGTGCTTTCGGGTGTGTCGCTGTCCGTGGCGGCAGGGGAGGCGCTGGTCATCGCCGGCGAGAACGGCTCGGGAAAATCCACGCTTCTCGCGATCGCCGCAGGCGTGCTCACGGGATTCTCGGGGCGCGTCTCACTGTCCGGTCCCTGTGGCTACGCGCCGAGCACACCCGACGTGCCGGAGCATCTGACACCCGGCGAATGGCTCGCGCTCGTGGCCTCGCTGCGCCGCACGCGCGCGTCCATCGACGACGAGATCAAGCTCATGGAGCTGACGGACGTGCACCACCGGAAGGTGAGCACGTTGTCCGCAGGGCAGCGGCAGCGGGTCTCGCTCGCCGCGGCGCTCCTGGGCGCACCGGCACTCCTCGTGCTCGATGAGCCAGAAGGCGCGCTCGATCACGCCTCCATCATGCGTCTCGCGTCTCGCCTCGCGGGCACCACGTGTCTGGTCGCGACGCACGATCTCTCGCTCGCCTCACGCATCGGCGCGCGAACAGTGCATCTGGAAACCAGCTAGCTCCGGGCCTGGTGCGTCAAGTGGTGATCGGGTACGATCACCCGATGAAGTCGGGAGTTCTACGGTTCCTCGCGGTCCCTTTCTTGGTCGCGGCGGTAGCAGCATGCAGCACGACCAACGGGCCCGGCCCAGGTGGCAGCACTGGCAGCGGGTCTGGCACTGGCAGCGGGTCTGGCACTGGTAGCTCCACAGCGAGCTTCACGGGGACGTGGAGCTCGAGCGCGGTGACATTCAGGCAGACCTGTTCGGGGAAGACGTCGACGAGCACCAACTCGGACGCGATTTCGATCTCCGCCAGCGGAAGCGTGCTGACCGCCACCACCTCGGATGGTTGCTCATTCACGGCGACCGTGAACGGACAGGTCGCGTCCGAGTCGCCAGGAGACCAGGAATGCACCCCCAGCGCCTCCGGCAGCGCGACGCTCATCTATTCGGCATTCGCGTTCGT
The DNA here is from genome assembly GCA_025355005.1 of Myxococcales bacterium. Lineage (GTDB taxonomy): Bacteria > Myxococcota_A > Polyangia > Polyangiales > Polyangiaceae > JANXLV01. The sequence goes on from JANXLV010000163.1 coordinate 3,562, forward strand.
CGTCGAGGGCACGTCCGCCACTCTCTCTGGCACGGGCAGCTTCACGAGCTCCAACGGCGTGTCGTGCACGTTCTCCAACAGCGGGAGCTACACGAAGCAGTGACGCGCACCGCAGCTGAGCCGCAAGAGGTGGTAGGCTCGCCCCGATGGACCTCTGGAAGGCACGATGAACAAGTCTCGCGTCGCGCTGCACGTCATTCTTCCGCTCACGCTCGGCCGGTTCGGCCTCGCCACGATTGTCTTGTCTCGGTTCTCTCCGCGTCACGTCGTCGCCGCGCTCGCCTCGGCCGCTGTCCTGCTCGCGGTCGAGCCCTCCGCTTCCGCCTGTGGCGGCTGCTTTCACCCGCCGAAGGAGAACCCGACGGTCGTGACCGACCACCGCATGATCTTCGCGGTCGCACCGAAGCAGACCACGCTCTACGACCAGATGCGGTACACGGGCTCGCCGTCGTCGTTCGCATGGGTGCTCCCCATCGGCGGCCTGGTCACCATCGGTCTCAGCTCGGACGAGCTGTTCAGCGTGCTCGACACGGAGACCAGCGTGCAGGTCCTTGCACCAGAGAGGAACTGCTACATTCCTCCGAGCTGCGTCCAGGCGTTCCCGCCGGGTGTGGCTTTCGCGGCGGCGACCAAGGGCGGTGGTGGTGGTGGCGTGACGGTGTTCGCGCACGAGGTGGTGGGGCCGTACGAGACCGTGCAGCTGCGGGCGACCGACCCGAAGGCTCTCGCGACGTGGCTCGCCGCGCACCACTACGAGATCACGCCCGACGCGCAGGCCATCATCGACGCGTACGTCAACGAGAAGTCCGCGTTCCTTGCGATGAAGCTGGTGCCCGGCGCCACGGTCCAGGCGATGCGTCCCGTTCGCGTGACCTCACCCGGTGCATCCGTCACGTTGCCCCTTCGCATGGTCGCCGCTGGCGCGGGCGCGACCCTGGGCGTCACGCTCTGGGTCGTCTCCGAAGGGCGCTACGAGCCGCAGAATTTCCCTTTCTTCACGATCGGCGCCGCCGACGTGGTCTGGGACTGGACGACGTCGTCGAGCAACTACGCGACGATTCGCGCGGCAAAGACGAAAGCGGCCGACAACACCGGGTGGCAGATCGAGTCGTCGCTCGATCTCGCAACAACGGTGGTCGAAAACCAGCTCAAGTTCATGGGGCAATCGTCGCCGCGCCCTCCGGTCAAGCGGACCGACGCGCCGCGCGATGCAGGCACGTCGGAGAAGAGCCCAGAGGAGCAGCGCGCGGAAGATCTCGACGTCCTCTTCGGGGGCACGTCAACACATGCACCGACGGTGCGCGTCACGCGCATGCGGGCGGACCTCGCGCACGCAGCGCTGAGCCGGGACCTGCGCGTGCAGGCGTCGTCGAGCCAGGCGCTGCTCTCGAACATCGTGCAGGTCACGCGCGAGGCCAGCCCGCCATCGTGTCCTGTCTACAACGAGAAGTGCGAGACGCTTGCCAGCGCGCCGCGCCCCGAGGCGGAGACCAAGAACAAGGCCCTCAAGAACCCGCACTACGTAAACGGGCCGACCAGTCCAGCCGGGACCACCGACCCCACCGAGAAGAAATGGTTCTCCTGCGCCGCATCTCCTCACCCGGATTCACCTGTTCCGTACTCGCCCCTCGCGGCCGTCGGGCTTGCACTCACGGTGATCGCCCGTCGCAAGTCGCGACGACGCTGAGCGAACATGCAGCTCGCGCCGCGCGTGCGCATCTGCGGGGAGGCCGAAGCTCTGCGCGAGCGTCGCGACGTCACCGCCAGCCGCCGCGTAGACCATGAGGAACGCCGGCCGCGCGATGGAAGCGCTGCTGTGGCGGACCCGCGTGCATGACGTACACTACGGCGATGCTCACGCGAACCACGGCGCACCTCCTCGCGTCGATCTGCGTCGTGGCCGCGTGTTCGAACAGCGGGGCCCCCGCCAGCAACGGCTCGGGCACGGATGGCGGCGCGGCGTCGTGCACCGGCAACGCGCTCGTGCAGCTCGGCGATCTCGTGGCGAGCGCGATGCAGGCGCATTCACGTCGATCCCAGCGATCCCGGATGGCACGTATGTCCTCGTCGCATGGCGCGAGTACCCGACAGCCCCCACGCCAGTCAGTTTTCGCTGGACGTTGCGCGTCGCAGGCGCGCAGATGGACTCACTGGTCGACGCGAGCGACGGCACGAGCGAGCGTGCTTCATGGACGTTCGCGTACGCCAGCGACTTCTGGCATCGCACCGGACTCGTCTGCGGATCGCTCCGCGACACCGGGTACCCATGGGACGGCAGCGGCAAGGGAAACGTGGGCGACTACGGCGACGGCCGCATCCGTTTCGGTCAGTCCGTCGACGGTGCGTCCGACACCTATCTGATGCGCCGCGTCCCGTGACGACGACGAGTCACGGCGGCGGTGACCTCACGAGAAGAGCAACACCAGCGAGATCGCGAGCGCGAAGCCGAGCAGCGTCATCGCCATGATGGTGAGCGCGAGCACTGCGACGTTGACGGCGGACCGTTTCTGCGGAGCGCGCTCTACCCACGTTACCGGCGACGGCCGGACATCGATGATGTCGGCGTCATCCAGGACGACGTCGATGCTTCCTTCGATCTCGTGCGTCTGAATCGACATCGTCGCGGCGCTGGGCATTCGGGACGAATGCACTAGTGGCAACGGAGCCGTCTCGGCCTCGCTCGGATAGTTCGGGCGGGAAGGCTCCCTTCGCAGCGAGAGCGCGGCCGACGTTCGTAGCACCGCATCGCGCTCCTGGATGCGATCGTGGAAGACCGCCTGCATGTAGTGGAAAACGTCGTCGCCCGTCACGAAGAGCCCACGACGGAACAGCACCCCCGTGAGCGCGCGCGCGAAGTCGTGTGCGGTATCGAAGCGCTGGTCACGCTCCTTGGTCAGCGCGCCCATCACCACCGCCTCGAGGTCTGCGGGATAGCCGCGCACGAGCGTCGTCGGCCTCGGGATCTCCAGTTCGAGCACGCGTGCGATCGTGTCCAGCGTGTCGTCGCCGCGAAAGAGTCGGCGCGCAGTGGTCAGCTCCCACAGGATGATGCCGAGCGCGAAGATGTCCGCACGACGGTCGACGGCGGTGCCCCGCACTTGCTCCGGCGACATGTAGCTCACCTTGCCCTTTATCGTGCCCACGCGTGTCTCCGTGGCCTTGGCGCGGAACTTCGCGACGCCGAAATCAACGAGCTTCGTCGTTCCCTCGTATGTGACGAACAGGTTGTGAGGCGAGACGTCGCGGTGGACGATGTTGAGCGGCTCGCCCTGATCGTTCGTTGCCTCGTGCGCTGCGTGCAGGCCCTCCGCCGCATCTGCGATCATGCGACAAGCAACGTGCACCGGCACGGGAATGCCGCATGTCTCCACGTGGCGAACGAGCTCGCGCAATGGCTCGCCGTGCAGGTACTCCATTGCCATGTAGTGGACGCCGTCCTCGATGCCAGCGTCGAACACGCTCACTACGTTCGGGTGTGAGACCTGCGCGGCGATGCGCGCCTCGTCGAGGAACATCGGCAACACGTCACTCTCAGGATTGTGCCCGGCGTCACACGTCTTCACCGCGAGCCACTTGCGAAATCCGCCAGGCCCATCACAGCGCGCGAGATGGACGGTGCCCATGCCTCCCTTGCCCAGCTCGCAGACGAGCTGATACCGACCGAGCGCGCGGAGTCGGGTCGCCTTGCGCGTGCCCGAGCTCGTTCTCGGACCCCGCGGCTGTCGTTCGTCGCGCGTCGCGGCCATGCCGGTCACCTCGGTGACCACCCTCAGCGAACGCCGTGCCAGCGAGCTGCGCCGTCAAAGCGCGGCAAGCGAACTGTCGTTGCGCATCTGGTCGTGCGCGTTGCGCAAGAACGCCACAATTGGGACGCGCATTGCGCCATTCGCGCACGCTAGAAATCAGCGACGAGGCCCACGCCGCCGTAGCCGATGCCGACGACCGGAATGAGGTGCGCGCTCGTGACGCCGCTCGAGCTTCCGTGATCGGCGTGGGACGGTACGGCGCTCGGTGTGCGAAGCCAGAGCACGAAGCCACCCGCGGCGGCGATGGCGCCGAACGCGACGGTGACCAGGCCGGCGGACTTCATGGCCTCGGACTTGCCGGCCTCGGTCTGGCGACTGATGTTGTACGGACTGCCAACGCATCCATCCGCGCGAAGGTCACGCCCACACGGCGTGGTGGCGTCGCTCAGGTAGCCGTTCGAGTGGCGCACGTCACATGATTGTAGAGTGCACCCATCTGGCATGGAGGTGGCACCCACGGCGTAGAGGCCCACGCCGGTGGCCATGGCGGCGGCGCCCGCGGACATGGCGACGTACGAGATGATGCGAGCGCGCTCGACCGCGGCGGGACGAGACGGCTCCGCGGTGTCCTCGGCGGACGCCACACCCGCTGCGGAGACGAGGGTGGCGAACGCCGAGGCAGTCACGAGAGAGCGGAGAAACCTGCGGAGCATGCCTCCCATTCAGCAAGCACGGTGCCACGCCGCTACGTGTCTCCGGTCGCTGACACGCAGCCCAAAATGGCTGAAATTCGGCGCGGATCATGGCAGCCCAACCCCGGCATCCAAGAGGTGTGATCGGCCGCTTCTCACTCATTTGCACCACCGCTCGCGTGCGCGCTGACCCTGCTGCTGACCGGCTACTGCGGAGCGCCGAACACCGCGACCAATCCGGGCGCGACCGGGCGGTTGCGGCGCGGCTGCGACGTGCTATCTGGGCGTTTCGTTCGATGCGCTCGCATACGCACCTCACCACGGTCTCTGGCGTGGAGCTCCACTGGGAGGAGACGGGCAGCGGCCCCACCGTGGTGCTCGTGCATGGCCTCACGGATTGGCATCGCACGTGGGCGCCGATCACGTCGCTGCTCGCGGAGCGCGGGTATCGCGTCGTCGCGGTCGACCTGCCCGGCCACGGGTTCTCCGCGCGACCAGATGTAGACTACACGCTTGATTGGAACGCGAAGCTCCTCGGCGCCTTCATCGACGCGGTCGGGATCGATCGCTTCTCGGTCGTGGGCCACTCGTACGGCGGCGGGCTCGCGCAGATGCTCTCGCTCACGCACGCATCCCGTATCGACCACCTTGCGCTCATCGCGCCGGGCGGCTTCGGCAAGGAGGTGAACCTCGCGGTACGCCTGGTGTCGGTGCCGTGGGTGTGGCCGCTCTTCGGGCAGTCGTGGCTGGTGCCGCTCATGTATGCGACCGCGCCGCTCGGTGGGCGTGACAACACGGACCTCGCCGACCGCGCGAAGGCGAACTCACGGCCAGGCACGGCGCGCGCGCTGTCACGCACCGTGCGTGACGTGGTCCGATTTCGCGGACAGGTCCGTCACTTCCTCGACCGCGCATATGATGCGCCTTTCGTCCCGCCCATGACGGTCTTCTGGGGCGATCGTGATCAGGTGCTGCCGGTCTCGCAGGCCCAGCGCGTCTGCGAAGAGGTCGTTGGCGCGCGGCTCGTGCGCTTCCCGGACGCGGGCCACTATCCACACCACGACGACCCCGAGGCCTTCACCACGGCGCTCGTGGATGCGCTGAACGTCAGAGACGCAGCGCCCGTGACGTTGCCGGCGCGCGCCGGAACATCAGGGGCCGACGTTGGTAACGCTGCCGCTCAGCATCTGCGCGGTCCAGTCCGCGAGTGAGACGGGCGCGCCGCCGTCCATCTGGTTGGTGCTCATGCGGGTGTCGAGCGCGTTCTCGTAGGACGTGTGGGCCTGGTGATCGGCCCCACCGAAGTAGAACGTTCCGAAGTTCGGATCGAAGGCCATCTGCGCGCGGAGGTCGAGCAGGCCATCCGTGAAGTCGGGCTCGAGCTCCGGGAACGAGCTCGTGCAGTTCATGTAGCCCGAGCCGTAGAACGCAGAGATGGTGAGGTCGCCCGTCGACTCGATGAGCCCCAGGCGACGCATCGGATACTTCTTGCCGATGTGCCTCATTGCGTTGATGGCCCAGTGCGCGGTGTCGATGCCACCGTCCGCGTTGCAGTCGTCGCCGCAGTCAGCGAGCACGCCCTTGTCGAGGCCCCAGAGCGCAGCAAGCTTCATTTGGAGGCACGAGGCCAGGAACGGATCGGCCATCGGCGGGCCGGAGTCGTCGATCAACGTCACCGGCACCTGACCGTACGACGTGGCGACCTGATCGTAAGACAGCGCCGCGCCGAAGCCGCCCGCGCTCGCGCCCGTGAGGAAGACCTCCGTGGTGCCTGGCGTCAACGCCTTGATTGCCACGAGGTCGACGGCGATGTTGTTGCGCCCCACGAACATCTGCGTGCCGGGGACGCCGCTCACCATGCCGGTGGGGTTCACGCCGCCGTGGATGTCTCCCGTGCAGTACGGGATGTAGATCATGTTCCAGTCCTTGACCGGGTTCTTCATGTCCGCGCGTGACAGGATTCCGAACGCCGTGCCGCTCTTGCCGCCGCCGGAACCCGCCGGTCCACCTGCCGCGACGCTCGCTGCGAACTCCGTCGGCCCGAACTTCGACGGGTTCATGGAGCAGAAGCTGGGCGTGAAGCATGCGCCGCCGCCCTCGAGGAAGATGACCGTCTTCGTCGAGCCCGGGCTCAGGTTCACGCCAATGCCGGTGTCCGAGCCATCGCGACACTTCGCACCGGCCACGCTCTGCCACGTCCAGGTGAGAGGCGTGACGGCGCCATCACCAGCGCTCGCATCGGCGATGCCGCCGCTGTCGATGATGAGATCTCCGCTGTCGCTGTCGCCGCTGTCGGCGACGGATGCGGTGGTGCTGCTGCTGGAGCACGCGGCGACGAACGCGAGGCCGCTCGCGAGGACGGCGAGGACGGCGGTGCCAGCGGTGCGGGCGAGGAGCCTCTTGGACATGCGCGACAACCTAGCACCGAGATCTGGTTCGACTTGGCAAAAGGCGGTATTCTGTGGCTTCCATGTCGCGAGTTCGGAGTAAAGTCAGGGTCGCGAGCGTGCTCGGTGTCACTGCTGTTGCTTGCCTCGTCGCATGCAACGCGATCATCGGGACCCGCGATCTCAGCTACGACGCTGACGCCGGCGGCGGGGACAAGGACGGCAGCAGCGCGACGCTCGACGGCCAGTCCGGCAGCCCCGACGGCTCCTCGTTCGACGGCGCGCTCGCGTGCGCCGGCGCGGACCTCACGACGGACGGGAAGAACTGCGGCCGCTGCGCTCATGACTGCATGGGTGGCGCGTGCACGGCGAGCAAGTGCCAGCCCGCGAAGCTCTTCTCAGGCGCGCTCGCCACGTGGGCGCTCGCGGTTGACGGGACCAACATCTACTTCAGCGACATCAACGCGGGCGCCATCTACACCATGGCGAAGAACGCCCCCGCGCCGTCCACGGCGACGAAGATCGCGGACACTGCCGACCCGCTCGTCTACGACATCGTCGCCGACACCAACGGTGTCTTCTTCTCCTGGGGCTCGGGCTCGAGCGGCGGCAAGGGCGCACTCGAGACCATCTCGCGGGACGGCGGCAATCGTCGCGCTCTCATGGAGGACGCCTCCATTCCGCGTGGTCTGTCGGTCGACAACATCAACGTCTACTTTGCGCTGACGTACCTCTCGCCGGTGCAGGTCGGCAGCGTGGCGCGGAGCGCGTCCGGCGCGAACGCGACCATTCTCTCCGCCAACGAGCCGAACACCGACACCACGTTCGTGACCGGCACGTACCTCTACTGGGGTGGGGAGAGCAAGACCTCCGTGCGCTTCTGCACCACGGCCGTCGGTGGCTGTGCGGCCACGCTCAAGGATTTCGTCACGGGTCTCAACGCGTCCGAGGCGCTGGGCGGCAACACGAAGAGTGTCTTCATCAGCGGCTACGACATCCTCTACCAGGCCACGAAGGGCGCGACGAGCGCGTCGGGCGCCGCGCAGATGCAGCCGCAGGTCTACTCGATCGCCGCGGATGACAAGGACCTCTACTGGCTCGATCTCGGAACCAACGGCAACTCGTTCAAGGACGGCAGCATTCGCCACTGCGCCATCGACGCGAGCGGCGCCGTGCAGTGCGCAGTCGCGAACGGCGAGATCCTCGCCACGTCGGATCAGAACCCCCGCGTCCTCGTCATGGACCAGACGGCCCTCTACTGGACGGTGCAAGGCGAAGGGGCGGTCTACCGCCTCGCGCGCTGACGAGGACACCGGCTCAGTAGATCTCCACGCGTCGATTGCACGCGCGGCCCTTGTCGTCGGCGTTCGAACACTGCGGCTCCAGAGGGCCGTGCGGCTTCAGCGTCAGCCGGTCAGCCGCGACGCCTCTGGCCACCAGGTACTTCTGCACCGACTGCGCGCGATGCTGGGAGAGCGTCGACATCGCGAAGGCCTGCTGGGAAGCCTCCTGGTTGTCCGTGTGTCCGTCTATTGTCAGCTTCAGCGCTGGGTTCTTCTGCATCATGGAGACGACGTCATCGAGGATGAGCGTGCCCACCTCCTCTACTTTGTCCGAGTCCGCCGCGAAGTGGATCGAATGATGAGTCTCCTGCTTCGCGGGCGACAGCTGAAGCTGCGCGAGCCGTGACGGCGGTGCGGACGTGCCGCCGGTGGTGGGCGCCGTGGTGCTCGTTGTGCTCGCGGTGCTCGTGTTGCTCGCCGTTGCAGCTGGTGTGGGCGCGACGACGGGCGTCGCGATCGCCATCAGCGCGATGCGTAGCGGCACGGCGCACTGCGGGCTCTGCGCGCCCTTCTCCTGCGCCTCCTCGCATGCCTTCGCGACGCCTTCGTGTTGCAGGTGCTCCACGGAGCTCTCGGTCTTCGCACCACCTCCCACGCTGATCGCCGGCATGACGAAGACGCTCGCTCCGCCCTCCAGCAGGCGCGTTTCTCCCGCCGCGAGCGCGAAGCCGCCGACGTAGATCTTGCTGACAACGTGCGTGGCGTCACTGCACTCGCCGATGAGCTCGTCGGGCTTGAAGGTCGAGCCGATCTTCACCGCCTCCACGCCGGCCATCATGTAGTCCGTGCGGATCGCATGCGAGCCGCGGAGCTTGGCGCTGAGCTTGGCCGCGCCGACGGGCAGCTCCGCGAAGAGCTCGTTTGCGTTGTGCGCGATCTTGGTCTCGGTGGCGCTGTACGGGGAGAACGCGTAGGTGCCCTTCGCCACGCAGTTCGGCAGGACGTGGAGCTGCACGTTGCAGCCCTGCGCCTCGTAGTGGACGACCACCACGCCCTGCTCCTTCACGCTTCGAAGCGTCGCTCGCGAGCCGGAGTCCCATGCCATGAGATCAGGCTCGGTCTGCGGCCGCACGGAGCTGCACTGCGTGCCTCCAAAGGCCTCGCCCGTGGTGGGTCCAACGAGTGGAACTGCGGGCTCCTTCTGGTTCTCACATCCGGCGAGGAGAACGACCATTCCGGTCACGAAGGCAGCAGCGCGAGCAAGTTTCGCCATGAAGCCCAGCATAGACGGTAATTGCTACTGGACGCAGGCTCTACTGGACGCAGGCTACTGGACGCAGCCTTGGCCGTCGGGGAAGCGCATCGATACGTTCGTCACGTAGTGCTCTTCACTGAAGCCGCCGGTGCCAGCGGTGAAGCCCCATTTGCCCTGGTAGGGCACGTATCCAGGAATGACGAACTGGTTGATGAAGACGGTGCCGTCGATCGTCACCGTCACCGCGGACTGAGGCTGCAGCCCACCGTCGCCGAGCGCGATGTTGCTCGTGACGAGCGTGACGCTGAAGGCGTGCAAATTACCGTCCAGGAGCGGGGCGGTCGCGCCGAGCGGCGTCGTGTTGCGGATCAAATGCATGCCGGTGGTGCCGCTGACGACCGCGGTGAACGGCGGCGTCGGCTCCGTTCCGTCGTTCATGTACGAGTCGAGCGCGACGCCATACCCACCAAGGCCCTGCAGGCCAAACCCTCCGCCGGCGAGACCGACCCCGGGCGCCCCCGCGTCGGCGTTGGTCTCCGGTACCCAGACGAACGCCATGCCGTCCGCGCCCTGATTCACGGGGTTCCGTACGATCCGGATGGTGCAATCCATGCGGAAGTGATCGAACGTGAAATTCTCCTTCGACGTGTTCCACCAGATCGCGCCGGCTTGCCCATTGGTGTTCGGCGTGAGCCGCGCCGAGCCGGCGATCGTCTGATTGATGTTGGCGGCGCCAAGCGGAACCCAGTGCGGGTCCGCGGCGGGCTGAAAGTTGTCGTTCAGCGTGACCTGCGCGGGGATGTCGTCGGCCTTGCCGTTGCAGTCGTTGTCCTTCTTGTCGCAGGTCTCGAGCGCGCCTGGGTACGTGTTCACGTCGTTGTCGTCGCAGTCCTTCGGCAGCGTACCGCCGTCGCTCTCGGGGTGCGGACACTGGAAGAAGCCGTCGTTGTCGTTGTCGAAGCCCTCGTCCACCTTGCCGTCGCAGTTGTCATCGATGCCGTTGCATGTCTCGGTCGCGCTCGGATGGACGTTTGGATCCTTGTCGTTGCAGTCCGCCAGCAACGCGGCGCGCTGGCACTGAAAGTAGGTGTCCTTGTCCTGATCGAAGCCCTCGTCGATCACGCCGTTGCAGTCGTTGTCCACGCCATCACAGATCTCCGGGCCGTTCGGGGTGCACTGCGAGACAGCGCCTCCGCCCTCGCCGGCATCCACGTTCCGATCCCCGTCGGTCGCGAGCGGCGTTCCCGTCGCGCAACCAAACGCGATCGCGAAGCCCGTTGCCGTCACCCAGAAGAAAGAAGAGCGAGTCATCGTTCTTCATGGAAACGTACGCCAAAATAGGATTCTGGCTAGACCTGCGCGCGGACTCAGAGCGTCTCGAGGGTGTAGAGTTGCCCCGTGGTTTGCCCTGCCGAGCTGCGAACGGGAGTGCTGTCGGCGTGCCTCTTGGTCGGGGCGTGTGCCGGCCCGCCGCCCCCCACACCGAAAGTGCCGCCGAAGGCGCAGGCGATCGAGCTGCCGCAGCTGCCCGCGGTCGCCGCCGATTCTCCGATCGCGACTGTCGCTCCCGCGCCTCCGGGCCCCACCATCGCGCTCGGTCGCGAGTTCGCGTGTGCGCTCGACCATGTGCCGGGCCGCGTGATGTGCTGGGGCGGGAACCGGAAGATGCAGCTCGGCGACGGAACGCTGGTGACGCGCGCGACGGCTGCGCCCGTGTCGGGCATCACGGACGCGGTCGAGGTGACCGCTGCCGGCGAGCACGCATGCGCACGCACGGCGTCGGACGCGGTGTTCTGCTGGGGCGAAGGGAAGCCCGTCGCGCGCGTGAATGGACTGCGGGACGTCACACGCGTCGTCGCGGACGCGATGCGTACGTGCGTCGTTCATCGCGACGGAGGTGTGTCGTGCTGGGGGCTCGATCGCTGGGTTCCCGATCGCCTCAATCGTGGCGGGCTGACCACGGGCCAGCGCACGGCCGAGCCCGCTCGCAAGAAGGGGCTTGCGGCCGTCGTGGACCTTGCGCTCGGCTTCAATCACGCATGCATGCGCGAGGCGAGCGGCGCATTGCGTTGCTTCGGAGACAGCACGCACGGCGAGCTCGGGAACGCGTCCGTGATGGGCCGCGCGTACGTCGAGGATCCCGTCGACGTCGACGGTCTCCGCAATGCGCGCGCGATCGGCGCGGGTCAGGACTACACGTGCGCGCTCCGCGACGATGGCCATGTCGCGTGCTGGGGCGAAAACTACCGCGGCGCCATCTTCAACGGACCAGAGACTGGGCACGCGTCGCCGACCGAGATCCCCGGTATCGAGAAGGCCATCACGCTGGCCGTCGCGGACGATCACGTGTGCGCGCTCGTCACCGGCGGGGCTGTCCGCTGCTTCGGCAACAACGACGCCGGCAAGCTCGGGTCTGCCGACGAGCGGCCCGTCACGCGCCCCGTCGACGGCCTTCGCGATGCGATCGAGATCGCGGTCGGACCCTACAGCTCCTGCGCGCGCCGGCGCGAAGGTAGCGTCGTGTGCTGGGGCCAGAACGACAGCGGGCAGCTCGGGAACGGTGAGATCCCCGGCGTTGTAGCGCCCGTTCGCCTCGACGGCATCGTCGACGCGGAGGACGCGGCGCTCTCCGAGAACACGACGTGCGTGCTGCGCGCGGGCGGAGTCGTCACGTGCATCGGAAGTCCAGGCGGCTACACGACCCCGCCTGCTCGCGTGGACATGACCGGGCTCGGCCAGGCAGTGGCGGTCACCGCCGCGGAGTACTTCACGTGCGCGCTCTCGAGCCATGGGGAGATCGCCTGCTGGGGCATCGTCGACAACAAGGCGCCGTTCCCCGGCGCGGCCGGCGAGCACCACGTGACCCTGACGCCTGCGGTAGCGAAGCTCCCTCCCGCGCGCATGCTGTCGGCCGGCGGCGGTGGTGCCTGCGCGCTGTTGCGGAGCGGCGACATCACGTGCTGGGGAAATCAGGGTGCAAGGACCGAGGCACCGACGCTGGTCGCTGCGCCTGTTCGCGACGTCGTGGAGATCGAGCAGGGCAGTCTATGGGGCTGCGCCGCGCAGAAGTCTGGACACGTGACGTGCTGGGGCTTCGGCTACGGCACGGAGTACGAGAAGCGGACGCGATCGATGAGCCCCGTCGTCGTCCCCGGCCTCGCCGACGCATTGCATGTATCGGTCGGCACCAACCACGCGTGCGTGGTGCGCGCCACGGGCCGCGTCGTCTGCTTCGGTGGGAGCGACGACCAGGGCATTTCTGCGAGCGACGGTCTGAAGGAGATCGAAGGCGTCACGGGCGCCATTCATGTCAGCGCGGGCATGGCCCATTCGTGCGCGGCGACGCGGAGCGGTGAGGTCTGGTGCTGGGGCTGGAACGACAGTGGTGAGCTCGGAACGCGCGGTCCCGGCGGACCCACGCCCGTGCGTGTACCGGGAATCACGCGTGCAGTGAAGGTCGCCGTGGGCGCGCATCACTCGTGCGCCATCGGCGCGTCGCACGAGATCACCTGCTGGGGCCGCAACGTCGAAGGACAGATCACCACGGTGACGCCGCGAGCGCGACCGACCCCCGTCACCGTGCTCGGACTCGACGCTTCCCGCTGACCCGAGGAGCGGCCCACAACTTGCTCCACGAATAGGATGACAGCGCGAGCTCAGAACCCGATCGCGATGATCGGGCCCACGCCGATGGCGCTGAAGTCCGTGCCGGTGATGGTCTGGTAGTTCACCTCCGCGCCGAGCGCGAACCGGCTCGAGATGTGGACCATGAAGCCGCCGCCTGCGAGCAGTGCAGCGCCCGTGGCCGACGCGGTGGTGTCGTGCTTGCCCACGTTGCCCACGCCGGCACCACCCACGATGAACGGCGCGAAGCGATCGATGGGGAGCACCAGCCGCACGTTGGGCAGGCCAACGAGCACGGTGGGATCCGTGAAGTATGCACTCAGTTGCACCCCGGGCACGACGAGCACGGTTCCGGTGTCGAAGCCGTACCCGAACGCGACGCCGAGCGCGAAGCCCACGTCACCGTGCACGACGACGATCCCAGGCGAGAGTCCCCAGTGAAAACCATCGTTGTAGGCGACGACGAGCTGACGTCCCTCGCTCATCGGTGGCTCTGCGACCGGTGGTGGCGGCGGCGGGGACTCCGTGATCGGCGGCTGCGGCTGCAGCGGGTCGTCGGCAGGTGGTGGCGGCGCAGGCGGCGGCGTATCGACGGGGTTTGGCGGAGCGATCGGCGGCGGCTCCTGCGCCTGGGCCTGGGCCGACGCGGTCGCAAGCGCTAGCGACACGACGAGCGGCGCGGCGAGTTTTCTGGAGACCCTGTTCACGCCGCTATTGTGACACGATTCTGTGTCGCAGCCCGCACCGGCATTCTAGGTTGTCGCCTGATGGCGCTCGCGATCGGAGTCATGGGTGCGGGTTCGATCGGCTGCTACGTTGGCGGCCGACTGCTCGCGCGCGGACACGACGTGCTCTTCATCGGACGCGAGCGCATCAGGGCCGAGCTCACGGCGCACGACCTGCGACTCACCGATATCGGCGGTGCGGCCGAGGTCGTCGCGAAGGAGAGGGTCCGCGTGGAAACGGAGGCCGCGATGCTCGCCGATCGCGACGTCATCCTGGTCTGCGTGAAGAGCGCACAGAGCGAGGAAGCGGGCCGCGCGCTTGCATCGGTCGTGCGGAAGGACGCGCTGATCGTGAGCATGCAGAACGGCGTGCGGAACGCCGAGACGCTGAGGCAGGTGATGCCCGGCAAGATCGTGCTCGGCGGGATCGTGGGCTTCAACGTGGTGTCGAAGGACACGGGAACGTTCCAGCGCGGGACCACTGGGCCGCTCGCGATCGAGATGCCTGCCGACCCGGCCGACGTCGTTGCGCGCGTTGAGGCGCTCGGCGCTGCGCTGACCGAGAGCGGCTTCGAGACGGAGCTGCCGACCGACATCCGGTCCAAGCAATGGTCGAAGCTCATGATGAACCTGAACAACGCCGTCAGCGCGCTGTCGGGTGCGCCCACGCCCCAGCTCATCTTCACGCCGGGCTACAGGCGTGTGCTGCGCGCGCTCATCGGCGAGGCGCTGATGGTGCTCGACGCCGCAAAGATCCGTCCGGCGAGGCTCGGCGCGATCCCGGTCCGGTACTTCCCGACGCTTCTCGCGTTGCCGACGGCCGTGCTGCGTGTGGCCGCGCGCGCGCAGCTGCAGATGGATCCAGAGGCGCGCTCTTCGATGTGGGAGGACCTCATGCGCGGCCGCATGACCGAAGTGGACTTCCTGAACGGCGAGATCGTCGCGCTCGCGAAGACCTGCGGAGCCAGCGCCCCGCTGAACGCGCGCATCGTCGAGATGGTGCACGACGCAGAAAACGAAAACAAAGGCTCCCCAGGCCTCACCCCCGACGCGCTCTGGTCGGCACTCGACCAATGAGCCGAGGCCGTCGTCGTCGAGCGCGAGCGTATCGCGCCCAGGGCGATGCTGTTCAGGCGCCTCCAGGATCTCAGCGTTCCCTACGGTGATTCGTTCCACGTCGTGGGCAACAACCAAGGCCCCGGCATCGAGCTCGGCTCCCGCGGCAACGGCAAGACCGTTTACTTCTTCGATCCAAGCAAGCATCTGCTCGAGATCCGCACGTACGACTGAGCCGGGCGACTGGACGCGTGCGCTCAGGCTGCTCCTGCCGTATGACTCGCTCATGGTCGAGAAGAAGGGGAAGCCGAAGGCAGCGAAGAAAAGCGCTTCGAAGAAGAAGGCCTCCGCGGCGGCAGCACTGGTGCCGACCACGCTCCTTGGCTTCCCACTGAGCAGGCCGCCCGCGCCGCTGCCCGAGCCGGCATCGGGCGATGCCACCGTGGACGAGATCGCGCGCGCGATCATGGCCGGTGGCCCCGCGAGCGTCCCCGCCCACCAGCGACTCACGAGCGAGGCGAAGCGACTTCCGGGCGCGTCGCTCGCGGCGCTGCTCGTTCGCGAAGGGCTGGAGCTCGGCGCGCTGCATCTGGACGACGCAAACAAGCTGCCGCCGAAGGAGCGGCGCGCGTACAACGCCGCTTACAACAAGGCGTCGACGGCGAGCACGAACCGCGCGTGGTGGTTCCGCTGGGTCGGACACGCGGCTGCGCAGCACGAGGAAGGCGCCGCGCGTCTGCGCGAGCTCATCGTTGATGCCACCGTGCCGTGGGAGGTGCGCGAGCTCCTCGCACAGATGCTCTTCGACGTGAGGCCCGATGAACGTGCGACGCTGGACGCTCTCGGGACCTTGCTATCGGTGAAGGGTGATCCGAACGCGCTCGCGCAGGTGCATCGCCTCGGCGCGCGCGCGCTCCTCTTGCGCGAAAAGAGCGCCGCATTCGACGAACTCTCGCCGCTGCTCGAAGAGCCGCGGGCGTCCAGCCTGATGCTCGCGGTGCTCGACGTGTCACCACGGGTTGACGAGCGATGGCTCGAGCGCGTCTTGCCGCTGCTCGACTCGGGGAAGCTGAACGTCCAGCTCCAGGTGCTCTCGATCCTGCGGAAGCTGCCGGTAGATCCGCGCATGCAGGACGCCGTGCTGCGCTTCGTTGGCGACCCCGCGAAGATGACCTTCGTGTTCGACGATGCGATTGAACTACTGGGGGTCTGCGGCGACGCACGGTGCACGCCCGTGCTGCTGCGCGCGCTGCACATGAACACCGGACGAAAGGACGTCATCCTCGAGGCGCTGCGTCGGTGCGGCGATCCCGCTGCCGCACCCGCGCTTCGCGACCACGAGAAAAGCCTACGCGCGCGTCCCGAGGCCGCGCAGATCATGGGACAGATCGAGCTCGTGGAGGCTGTCGCGATAGCGCTCGAACGACGCGGCCCCGCGCCGGTTCCCGCCGTGGTCCCGACGGCCGCGAAGCTGCCGCGGCAGAGACGACAGCTCGCGCCATCGAAGCCTGCACCACCGCCGCCGGAGTCGTCGCTCGTTTCGCAGCGAAAGGATCTTCTCCAGGCGTTCGCAGAGGCCGGCATCGCGGAGGAAGTCGCCACGCTGCTGATCCGGCCGGCAATCCAGCTCTTCTCCACGCGCACCGACGACGCCGCGATCCCCGTGGGCGCGACGAAGCTCGGCGGCTGCCCGGATCTGCCGAAGGGAATGGAATGGCCTCGCGAGGGCCATCAGATCTTCTCGTTCGTCGCGCAGCTGCGCATGGAGGAGCTCACGGCGCTCGACGTGGACGGCCTGCTTCCGAAGAAGGGCCTCCTCTCTCTCTTCGTCCAGGACGAGTTCGGCGAACCCCTCGACTACCTCGGCGCCGTGAAGGTGATGCTGCTCGACGGCCCTCTCGAGCGTGCGATGGTGCCCGAGGGTTTCGACCTGCGTCCAGACGAGCACGTGTTCCGCGAGCCGTTCGCGGCCTGCACGCTGCACGCGCGGCAGGTCCTCGGCGTGCCGCCCTACTCACATCCGCTGGCCGCGCGGCTGGTCTCCGGGGACAACGCCGACACGTACTCCGACAGCGTCTTCACCTACTCGTCCGTGAACCAGCTACTCGGGTTCCGCGAACACGACGACGGCGAGCAGACGGAGGAAATGGAGCTCCTGTTCCTCTGCAAGAGCGACGACGAGGCGGGCATGGAATGGGGCGACGTCCAGGACCTCGCGTTCATGCTGCCCCGCGCCGCATTGCTGGCCGCGGACTTCACGAAGGTCGTCGCCGTCGTCTGCGAGTGAGAACCGAGAGTAGGCTGTCGGTCATGAGGACTCTCGGACTCGCGGTGCTCGTGGTTGGCTTGCTCGCGGCGAGCGCGTGCGGTGCGATGGATGCCGAGCCGCGCGCGCCGATCTCGCACGGCACGCCTGCGGTAGCACCGCGCCCGGAGCCTTCCGCGTCTGCAGCGCAAGAAAAAGCCGCGCCGCCCATCGTGAGCGTGTCGCCGCCGGCCTCCGCCGTTGCGCCTGCGAAGAGTGAGACCATGGAGGAGCGCGCTGCTCGCTTGCATGCGAAGGCGATCATCGTGGATGGTCACAACGACATCCCGACAGTGATGTTGAAGGCGCGCACGGACCTCGCGCAGCCGGGCCGCGCCACGCACACGGACCTCGCACGCATGAAGGCGAGCGGCATCGGCGCAGAGTTCTTCTCCATCTACGTCGACGCCGCGCTCGCGGACCATCCCACGGTGCTCGGCGGCGGTGCGCTTCGTCGCGCGCTCGACCTCGTGGACCTC
>JANXLV010000188.1 GCA_025355005.1 Myxococcales bacterium
AACACCATCCGCGGCCAGCTCGCTTCGTGCACGTTCACGCTGGACCGCGTCGACGGCGGAGCGATCGATCCGTCGAAGGTGAACGTCGTCTACACGAACGGCGCTGGCATGGCGTCCGTCGTCGGCCAGGACATGACGAACGGCTGGACGTACGACAACCCCGCGGATCCGTCGTCCGTCACGCTCCACGGAACCGCATGTGACGTCGTGAAGGCAGACGCGAAGGGAAGCGTCACCATCAACATCGGCTGTCCCACCGTGATCGGCGGCGTCCACTGAAACAGCGTCGGGGGTTCGATGTCTGAGGAACTTGCGGCTGATCGATCCTGACATCATCCTGTCAGGTTCGAACGGCACGGTGTTCTTCGGCGATTGACGCCGTGCGCTCGGGGGCACAGGTTCGGTTCCTCTTCAAAAGGAGTTCCCATGTCCACTCTCAGCATCGCCAAGAAATACGTCGAGCTCGTCTCTGCCCATCAGAATCACGTCGCACTGGAGACGCTCTTCTCGCCTGACGTCGTCAGCGTGGAGGCCGGCACGCCGCCCGGCGGCAGCTCTCCCGAGTCACGCGGCATCAAGGCCGTCGCGGCGAAGGGAAAGCAGTGGATGGAGAACCACGAGGTGCACAGCGCCAAGGTCGACGGCCCGTGGCCCCACGGCGATCGCTTCGTCGTGCGATTCAGCTACGACGTGACGAACAAGCCCAGCGGCAAGCGCTTCCAGATGGAGGAGGCGGGCCTCTTCACGGTCGCGAACGACAAGATCGTGCGCGAGGAGTTCTTCTACCCGACCGAAGGATGAAGATCGTCAGCGGTTCGTGACGTCGACCACGCGGCGGCACCACGGGCATGCGAGCTCGCGCTGCGACGGGTCGGGCGTGAACCCGCCACCGCAGCCGCCGCAGCGCACTGCGTGTGCTTCGCCGCCGACGAGCGTGCCGCAGGCCTCGCACAGCACGGCGTGCGCGCCTTCCACCACAGGCACGTCGACGCCGCATTTCGGGCAGGGGCGGCCGTGGATCGGGACCTCTGCGAGCTCCTCGTACTGGTCCGCGAGCCCGGTCGCCTCGAGCGCCTTCAGGCCCGTGTCGTGATCGAGCATGGGCATCCACGATTGCACGAACGCGGACTGGCCGATCTTGTGGAGCAGCACCGGCGGCGGAGCATCCGGGTGAACGGTGATGGCTCCCGATGCGCGAAGCAGATCGTCCAGGCGCGCCTGCAGCGGCAGGAACTCGTTCAGCACCGCGAAGAAGCGATCGGGTCGCACGAAGCGGCCTTCGGGGCGCTGCACGTAGAACATCGTGCGTGCCACCTGATCCATCTTCGCCTCGAGCGACGTGGCGATCGAATCCACGCGCCGCGCAGCATCACGCATCGCGTGATACTCGACCACCGCTTGCCGGTATTTCACGTCGGAAATGCGTGGTGAATACGCAGCCGGGCAGTCCGCGACGTGGGCTTCGTAGAGCTGCTTGAATGCAGCCACGAGGTTCGGGAAGTGTCCCGCGCGACGCGCCTGCTCGATCTCCGGCTGCAGGTAGACCGCGAGCGCGTCGTAGCGCGGCCCAGGCTTCATGGAGCCGCGCGTGGCGTACGCGACCCCGTGGTTCCAGTCCGTGAACGCGCCGCACCACGAGCAGTGATCGTGCGCTGTGCGCGAAGGCGTCACCTTCGGACCGCCGCAGACATGACATCGCACGCGTCGAACGAGCACGCCGACCTCCCTCTCTCAGAGCACGCGCTTGCGCCCCTGGGTGTCGTAGACGATCGGCAAGCCGCCGCTGAAATACGTTGGCGCGCCGCAGAGGAAGTGCCCGAACATTTCGATGCAGTTTACATCTTCTACTGGATAGTCCGTCACCACTGCGCCCGTCGCGGGATCGATGTGGCGGATCGAGCAGGGGTTGGTCTGCGCGTGGTACTCGTTGTTGTTCGCGCCGGGGTTGCGCGGGACCAGCACCGCGCCGTTCGCGATGTGAAGCGGGTTCGAGATCGACCGACCTCCCAGATCTTCCGCCATCCACACGGGCGCGAGGGTCTGCGGGTGGTGGCCCATCGCGATGAGCTTCGACGTACCCTTCTCCTTCTCCCAGACGCTGACGAACACGGGTGCGACCCACGCAAACGTGCGGAACTTGAAGCCGGGCTTCGGCGGCGTGAACGGATGCGCGGGACAGTTCTTGCCCGCGACAAGATCCACGACGTACGCCTCGCTGTGATAGCGCGAGCCGAATACAAGGCGATTGTTGCCCATGATGCAGCCGCCGATGACGTTGAACTCGCCGTCGCCGAGGCGAAGCTCCGCGCTGCTGTCGTCGTCGTCGTCGTCGCCACCGGACTTGCGGCCGAGCGCCGGTCCGGGGACGATCAGCGACCGACCCATCTCGCGGAGCTCCTGCGAATGGAAGATGCGCGCCTCGAAGCCGTACGCTCCGTTCGCCTGCACCGCGCCGTGCCGCAGCAGACCGAAGTAGCCCGGGCCCGGGACGACGCGCACCTGCGACGTGTCCTTGAGATCGGCGATCTTCCGTCCGCTCGGCACGTCCCAGATCTCCATGCGCTCGTCCATCTCGAGCGCGGCGAGCCCCGGTACACCCCCTCCGAGCGGCTTCCACTTGCCCTCACCGCTCTTCACGATCTGGCCCGAGCGCGCGTCGACCAGATGGTACGTGTCGTCCTTGCACTGGATGGCGCACACGCCACCGAATGGCTGGATCGCGCGCGCGCGGTCGTCGTCGAAGTTGTCCTCCTCGAGCAGGTCGGGGAGCTCCGTGTCCCAGAGCTTCTGCCCGGTGCGTGGATCAAGCCCCACAAGGCGCGCCGCGGACCGCGTCGACGCGACGATCACGCCGTTGGCGAACGACACGCGCTTCGAGACCTCGCCCGGGAGCGCGCGCCACATCGCGTTCCCAGTCGGGACCTGGATGGCGACGAGCTCGTGATCGGTGTCCTCGTAGTTGCCGGACTCCGTCGCGATCGCGACCAGATCGACGATGCCGTCGCCGTCGAGGTCCGTCCACGCGAGCGAGTCATGGCAAGCGTCCTTGCCGATCATGTAGCGGTGTCCACCATCCGTCACCGTGAACGGAAGGCCCGTGTGGGTCGTCGCCATTTGCCGCGCCATGTATCGCCTCGCCTCCAGGGGCGAGCCTACAGGAGTTCACTGCTCGAAGCAGTAGATGCCGTGCGCGGCGGTGTTGCAGGAGTCGCTGCTGCTGTTCGACCAGCCGTTGCCATTGCCTTGCGCGTTGCCCCAGGAGCCGCGGTCGCCCGCGGAGCTCGACGTCCAGTTTGCACACGCGTTTCCGTCACCTGGATTGTAAGTTCCGTCGTTCGACACGTTGGACCATGCCTTGGTGATCGGGCTCAGCGCCCCACTCGCGTCGTAGCCCACGGCGGCCTTGATCGGCGGATTCGTCAGCTCCGTGTAGTTCCCGGCGATCACGGTGCCAAGGGGGAGCACGTACGCGCGCGTCGCCCTGAAGAAGCGAGCGTTGGGTGATGTAGCCGGGGTCGCGAGCCACGCAAGGAACTTTCCGTGGAGGCCAGCGTTCATCGCAGCGGTCTGGCATAGCGTGTCGGCGCCCGCGATCCCGCCGATGTCTCCTGCGTTCGCGACGGGAGTGACGAACGCCACATGAAGACACTCGCCCCCCACGCAGCCACCGGTGTTGCAGATGCGGCCGCACACTCCGCAGTTCTTCGCGTCCGTCTGGAGGTCCATCGAACACCCAGCGTCGGTGCGGGCATCCGTCGATGCATCCACCATCATCGTGCTCTGGCCCGAATCGGCAGAGACCCCGGCATCGGTGTCGGGCATCGCCTGCGCGTCCACGCCATCGACCACAGCAGCGTCCGCGTCGTTGTTCTTGACGGAGTACGACGCGCTGCACGACGCGACGATGCATAGACATGCGATCGTCGCGGCGCCGAGCGGACGTAGCCCCATCGTTTCAATCATAGACTAGCCCGCGCGGACGTCACGTTTTGCAGGAGAAACCAGCAGAAAATGCTCAGCGCACTCAGTTCACCGCGTCGCACACGGCCTGGCCGTCGACGAAGACGCCGCTCGACTCGCTGCCGATCGCGATGTCCACGGCGACGTTCCGCGCGCCGTGCCTGAAGGCGGCTGCGGGGACGTTCACCTCGTAGTCGTTGCGGTGATCGCTGCCCTTCGTGCCGCTACCAGTGAGGCGGATCCACTCGCTGTCGCTGTGCTCGGCGTCGCTCTGCGAGAGGCGCACGTGGTCCACGACCTTGGGCTCGCCGGCGAAGTTGTACATCCAGCCGCCGCTCTTCGTGATCGAGAAGGTCGTTCCGAACATTCCGCTCTGGCAACGCAGCTGCGTGCCGCCGCTGACGGCCGCCGGCATGCCCGGATCCTTCGAGAGCTGTGTGGGGAGCGTGCTCCCGCTGTCGGCGTACGTCATCGAGAACTTGATCGCGTCGCCGCGCTCGCTCGTGTAGCGGAAGTCGAACGAGCCGCCGCGGTCCGTGACCGTGTACGCGTCGTACGGGTTGCCCTTGTGCGTGAGCAGCGTGAGCGTGCTGCCGTTCACCTTGTACGAGCCGCTGAAGGTGATGGGTGTCTCCTCGTTCGCGGGACCCCAGAACGTGGCTGCATAGCCGCTGGCCTCGAACTGATGTCCGGACTTCAGCACCAGGTCGACGAGGACGCCGGGCGTCGCGCCGCCGCTGCGCGCGTAGTGCCCAGTCTGCAATGTCAGGTCGTTGAGGTTCTCGGTGGACGAATCGGTGGTGGGTCCGGCGTCCGCCGAGCAACCCGTGGCTGCGATCGACGACGTGAGCAGGACGAGAGCGGAGAGAGCGCGGATAGAGGAGAGAGAGAGCATGGCGTACCTTCCTTGAGCATTGCGGATGTAGTCAGACCCAGGAGGAGGTCGGCTCCGCACCTACGTAGTGCGCGAAGCTGATGTCGCAACCGCGAACGTGCTCGAGCCGCCCAGAAACCCGACGGGAAGTTGGAATTTTCCTTCGTGGATCGCAGGCGTCTCGCGCGCGCGACACTGCTCATGCGTGTTCAGCGCGTCGCCTCTCTGCAACAATGCGGCGCGTGCCCGTACCGCGACCGAATGAGGACCAGAGCATCCTGCCGCCGACCTTCTTCGAGGGTCGTGACGGCGTCATGCTCGCCTACCGCGAGATGGGCGAAGGCCGGCCCGTGCTGCTCGTTCACGGCTACTTCTCCACTGCGACGGTGAACTGGGTTCGCTACGGACACGCGAGAGAGATCGCCGCGCGTGGCTTCCGCGTGATCATGCCGGACCTGCGCGGTCACGGTGACAGCGCGAAGCCGCACGACCCGGGCGCCTACCCACCCGACGTCCTGGCCGACGATCTCTTCGCGCTGCTCTCGCACCTGAAACTCACCGACTACGATCTGGGCGGCTACTCGCTGGGCGCACGAACCGCGATCCGGGCGCTCACGCGCGGCGCAACGCCACGTCGCGCGATCCTGGGCGGCATGGGTCTCGAAGGCCTGCTCGACACCGCACACCGCGGTGACTTCTTCAGGCGCGTCCTCACGCAGCTCGGCACGTTCGAGCGAAGCAGCGCCGAGTGGATGGCGGAGGCGTTCCTGAAGACCGTGGGCGGCGATCCCGTCGCCCTGCTCCGGGTGCTGGACACGTTCGTGGACACGACGAAGGAGGAGCTCGCGCAGATCGCCGTTCCCACCCTGGTCGTGATCGGCGGGGAGGACAGGGACAATGGCTCGGCCGAGGACCTGGCCGCGCTGCTGCCAAATGGACGGCGCGTGGTGGTGCCGGGCAATCACATGAGCGCGGTGACCAAGGTCGATCTGGGCAAGGCGATCGCGGAGTTCCTGGCGCAGCCCTAGTTGCGGCCAGAAATACACCTCGCTACCCGCTCGACGAGCGGCCCGGAGTCTGGTGTGATCGCAGAAATGTCTACCCCCGAACAGCAAGCCGAGATCGGACTGTGCCTCCTCATCGCGAACGCCGACGGCGAGATCTCCGACGAGGAGATCACCGAGCTGAAGGTGAAGATCCACGCGCACGCAGAGGGTCAGAAGGACGATGAGGTCGACGCCACGATCGCCAAGGAGCGAGCCGTGATGACCGAGAAGGGCGTGGACCCGTTCCTTGCCTCGATCGTCGAGCGCATCCCCGAAGCAAAGCGCGAGGCCGCGCTGCGCAGCGCCGTGGACGTCGCGTTCGCGGACATGCTCACGTCGGAAGAGGACGCGTTCGTGCGAAAGGTCGCGAAGGCGCTGGGCGTTACGGAGTCCGTCGTTGACGAGATGGCGGGACCCGCGATCTAAGACCGCGACCTCGCACGCGCCGAAGAAGAAGTAGCAGCGATTCACGGCCCCGCTGGGGGAGCACGCCACAGAAGTGTGGTAGGACGTGGGTGCCGTGCTCGGACTGCTTCTCTCCGTTGTCTTCATTGCGCTGAACGGCTTCTTCGTGGCCGCTGAGTTTGCGCTCGTGAAGGTCGGCAACACGCGGCTCTCCAGCCGCGCGAAGAAGGGCGACACGCGCGCGGCGTTTGCGCAGAAGGTCGCGGACAGGCTGGAGCGGTACCTGTCCGTCACGCAGTTCGGAATCACGCTGGCGAGCCTCGGGCTTGGCTGGGTCGGTGAGCCCGCGATCGAGCGCCAGGTGGACCGCGTGTCCGCTGCGTATTTTGGCGAGCACATCCCGAACTACGCTCATGTGGGCGGGATCGTCATCGCGTTCGGTGCGCTCACGTTCGCGCATGTGCTCTTCGGTGAGCTCGTCCCCAAGCTCGTGGCCATCCAGCGCTCGGAGCGCATGGCGCTCGCGGTCGCGGGGCCGCTCCACATCATCTTCCTGGTGTTCAGGCCGCTGCTGTTCGTGCTGGAGCGCGCGACGTCCGTCATCCTGCGCGGCATGGGCATGAGCGCCAATGCTGCGAGCGAGGGACGTCTGTCGGAAGAAGAGATCATCGGCATCCTCGCTGCGAACACCGCACGCTCACCAGGCGGCAAGGACAAGGCGGAGCTCGTGCAGCGCGTGCTCCGCTTCTCGCAGCGCACGGCGCGGCACGTGATGGTGCCGCGCGTGGACGTGATGTCGATCCCCGTGGGCATGTCCGGCAAGGATGCGTGCGGGATGGTGCAGACGCATCAGTACTCGCGCATCTTGCTCACGAAGGAGCGCTCGCTCGACGAGATCGTCGGGTACCTCTACGCGAAGGATCTGCTGCTCGACACCGCGGCGGCGAGCCTGCCGTCACTCGACTCCATTCGCCGCGCCGTGCTCTTCGTGCCGGAGACCCAGGATCTCGTCCATGTGCTGCGCGCCATGCAGAAGGCGCAGACGCAGATCGCGGTCGTCGTGGATGAGTACGGCGGCACCAGCGGCATCGTCACGATGGAGGATCTCCTCGAGGAGATCGTCGGCGAGATCAAGGACGAGTCCGACGAGGAGCCGCAGCGCGTCTTGCGGACCCCAGGCGAGACCGACGCATGGGACGTGGACGCGCGCGCGTCGATGGAGGAGCTTCGTCCGCTGGGCATCACCGTGTCGGCCGCGGAGCAGGCGGAGAACGTCGGCGCGGTCGTGCTCGCGCGGCTGGGGCGGCTGCCGAAGCACGGCGATCGCATCGACATCGCCACGGACGCCACAGCAGAGGTGACGGGGCTCAGTCGACGGCGCGTCACGAACGTGCGCGTGCGAAAGGTCCCTGCGGCGTGACGGACGTGACATTCCCCCTTCCCTCTCTGGCCCCGCCGGAGGGGATCGTCGCCGCGCGTCTGTCCGACGTGCTCTCCGCGGTGAAGACGAGCGGGCGCGCGCACGTCGCGGGTGAGCGCGGCTCTGCAGCTTCGTTCGTGGCCGCAAAGGCGACGGAGCTCGGACGCCCGGTCGTGGTGGTGACCCATGACGGCGACGACGCGGAGCGCCTCGCGGCCGATCTGTCGTTCCTGCTCGGCAAGGGCGAGCACGTGCTCACGCTGCCGGCGAGCGAGTCCACACCGTTCGCGGATGTAAGCCCCGATCGGCGCGCTGCGATAGCGCGGCTCTCGACCCTCTCGTGGCTCGCGCGCAAGGAGCCGTTCAAGGTGCTCGTGCTCCCGGCGACCGCGCTGCTCCGCAAGGTGGTCCCGAAGAAGGAGCTCACGGCGGCGACGGCGCGCATCGTGGCAGAGGACGAGCTGGATCGCGACGCCGTGATCGTGAAGCTGTCGGAGTCCGGATATCTGCGCGTCCCCGTGGTGGAGGATCCGGGCACGTTCTCCGTGCGTGGCGCGCTGCTCGACGTGTGGCCGCCTGGAGCAGAGGCGCCGCTGCGCGTGGAGCTCTACGGAGAGCTGGTGCTCAGCATCAAGCCGTTCGATCCGTTCGAGCAGAAGACGCTGGAAGGCAGGACGGAGCCGAGCGTGTGGCTGCCGCCTGCCCGCGAGCCGATCCTCACGCCGAAGAACGTGGCGCGCGCGAAGGACCGCGTACAGCAGCTGTCCGAGATGATCGACTGGCCCACGCTGAAGACCCGCGCGCTGCTGGACGACGTGTGCGGTGCGCGCGGCTTCTTCGGCGCGGACGGATGGCTGCCCGCGTACTACGAAGAGCTCGACTCCATCCTCGCGTACCTCCCAGAGGACGCGCTGTTCGTGCTCGTGGGTCCCGCCGACCTGCACGCCGCGCTTTCGGAAGAGCGCGTTCGCGTGGAAGAGGACGAGCGCGCGAAGGAGAAAGAGCCTCATTTTCTCGGCACTTCGTTCTACGGGAGCGAGGAGCACGCGGCGCGCACCATCGAGACGGCCGGCTTCCTGGCGATGCATCGCACGGCGATCCTGGGTGAGGAGGCGAGCGACGGCCTCTTGCGCTTCGCTGCGCCCAAGGACGCGCTGGATCTGTCCGCGATGGACAACGAGGACCTCGGACGTGCGCTGAAAGCAGCGCGGGCGACGCGCGGGAAGACGCTCTCGCTCGCGCCGCTGGTCGCGCTCATCCGTCATTACGACGACCACGGCCTGTCGGTGTTCCTGGCCGCGCGCACGGAGACGCAGGCAGACCGTCTGGTGCAGCTACTCAAGCATCAGGGCGTGGACACGAAGACGCGGTTCGGCGCGCAGACGCTGGCGGGGCTCTTCACGGAGCGCTTCGAGGAGGCTGCCTGCGTCGTCACGGGGCCCATCACGCGCGGCCTCGTGCTTCCGGCGGATGGCATTGCGCTGATCACGGAAGAGGAGATCTTCGGCGCACGCGCGCATCGTCGTCGCACGGAGAGCAAGAAGGACGTCACGCGCGCGTTCATCGAGGACCTGCGCACGCTCACCGTCGGCGACTACGTGGTGCACACTGATCACGGCATTGGCCGCTATCAGGGGCTGGTCCACAAGGAGGTCGGGTCGCTCACGGTGGATCTCATCGTCGTCGAGTACTCCAACAACGATCGCCTCTACCTGCCCGTTTACCGCCTGAATCAGCTGCAGAAGTACGCAGGCGGTGAGAGCGCGCAGCCCAAGGTCGATCGCCTCGGCGGGCAGACGTTCAGCAAGACGAAGGCGCGCGTGGAGAAGGCCGTTCGCCAGATGGCGGACGAGCTCCTGAAGCTCTACGCCGAGCGGCAGGCCGCCGTGAGCGACGCGCTGCCCGAGGCGGACGACGACTACCGCGCGTTCGAGGCAACGTTCGCGTTCGACGAGACGCCCGATCAGGCCAAGGCGATCAGCGACGTGAACGCGGACCTCGAGTCCACGCGGCCGATGGATCGCCTCGTCTGCGGCGACGTGGGCTTCGGCAAGACGGAGGTCGCGATCCGCGCGGCGTTCCGCGTGGCGAGCGCGGGCAGTCAGGTCGCCCTCTTATGTCCCACCACCGTCCTTGCGCAGCAGCATTTTCGCACGCTGGAGGCGCGCCTCCGCGACTACCCGATCAACGTGCGCGTGATGAGCCGCTTCCAGGGAAAGAAGGAGCAGGACGAGACCCTCGCGGCGCTGAAGGACGGCAAGTGCGACGTCGTGGTGGGCACGCATCGGCTGCTCTCCAAGGACATCCACCTGAAGAGCCTGGGCCTCTTGATCGTGGACGAGGAGCAGCGCTTCGGCGTCGTCCACAAGGAGCGCATCAAGCAGCTGAAGACGCAGGTGGACGTGCTCACGCTGAGCGCCACGCCCATCCCGCGCACGCTGCAGATGGCCGTGAGCGGGCTGCGCGATCTCTCGCTCATCACCACGCCGCCCGTGGATCGCCGCGCGGTGCGCACCGTGGTGAGCCGCTACGACGCGAACGTGCTGAAGGAGGCGATCACGCGCGAGCTGTCGCGCGGCGGCCAGGTCTTCTACGTGTACAACCGCATCGAGGGAATCTACGAGCGCGCCAAGCGCGTGCAGGAGCTCTGCCCCAGCGCGCGCATCGCCGTTGCGCACGGACAGATGACCAGGTCGAACGCGGACGGCGAGACGGCGCTCGAGCGCACCATGCTGGACTTCGTGGACGGTCGCTACGACGTGCTCGTGGCCACCGCGATCATCGAGAGCGGCCTCGACATCCCGCGCGCGAACACGATCATCATCGACCGCGCGGACATGTTCGGGCTGGCGCAGCTCTATCAGCTGCGTGGCCGCGTGGGCCGCAGCAAGGAGCGCGCATACTGCTACCTGGTGGTGCCGCCGCAGGAGGCGATGACGGACGAATCGCGCGCACGCATCGAGGCGCTCGAGCGCCACACAGAGCTTGGCAGCGGCTTCAAGATCGCGTCGCTGGACCTCGAGCTGCGTGGCGCTGGCGATCTGCTCGGCAGCGAACAATCGGGCACCGTCGAGAGCGTGGGCTTCGAGCTCTTCTGCCAGATGCTGGACGAGGCCGTGAAGGAGCTGCGCGGAGAGACCGTCGTGCACGAGGTCGACACGGAGCTCTCCTTCGATGTGCCAGCGCTCTTGCCGGAGGACTACATCGGCGACGTGGGCGTGCGACTCTCGTTCTACAAGCGTCTCGCGAGCGCGACCGACGAGGCGCACGTGGAGGAGATCGCCGTGGAGATGGAGGACCGCTTTGGTCCGCCGCCGGAAGACGCGAAGCGGTTCGTCGCGCTCATGCGGCTGAAGACGGAGCTGCGGCGCCTGCGCGCGCTCGGCTGCGAGGCGAGCGCGAAGACCGTGACGCTGCACCTGCGCGAGGACACGCCGCTCGATCCGCAGAAGGTGCTCAAGCTGGTCGCCGCGAAACAGAGCCCGTACAAGCTCACGCCGGACATGCGGCTCACGCGAAGATTCGATGGCACGCAGGACAGCTTGCGGAACTGCGAGGCGCTGCTCGAAGCGCTCGCGAAGTGCCTGAAAGACTGACCCGCGCGCGCGACATGTGCTTCCAGCGCCACAGCCGTGGGTTCACCTTCGACCGCGCTTCATGCGTCTTTCGGCGCGTTCGCGGTGGTACGGGCCTTGCTGGAGAGCGCGACACCATGTGCATCCTCGCAAGCATCCTTCAAGCAGCGTTGCTCTCCGTCGCCGCCACGAGCTCCACGACCGGCTGCAGCACGAAGACGTGCACCGTCGACGAGTCGTCCGGGAACGTCACGAGCGCGCTCTCGTACACGGAGCCTCGCGGGGTACGCGACGCACGCGACGCGAACATTGCCGCCGCGAAGGACGCGCCCGAGCGGCTGTCGGCGGACAGGGCACGTGGCACCGCGCGCGTCACGGGCGAGCAGCGCACCTTCGACGCGGCGACGGTCTTCACGTGGAACGGAAGGCTGTCGCTCGTGAGCACGATCTCGTTCGCGGTCGAGATCGGGGGCCAGCGCGTGGAGCTCCCGCTCTCGACGGTGGACTTCTCGATGGACCTTCCGAAAGGGAGCGGTGACTACACGCTTACGGAGCTGCATGCGAGCGTGTGCGAGTCGTTCGAGTCGGGCACACCGGTATGCAATGCAGCGACCGGCACGTTCACGTTCAACGGCGCGGACAGCGGCACATTCGACGGCGATCTCGTGCTCGCGGTGCCTCCCGGCAAGAGCGACGGTCCGCTGCTCTCCGGTACCGCGCACCTCCATCACGAGTCGCGCGCGAGCTCGTCGCCGTGCCCCGACCTCGGTGGCCCAAGCGGTGTCTTCGCGCCGGAGTGAGAGCTCATGTCGAGCGCAACGGAGAGGAGAGCACGCCATGAGCTGGATCATGATCGATGTGGAGAGCGACGGCCCCGTCCCGCCGGACTACTCGATGGTGTCGTTCGGCGCGGTCGTCGTGGAGCCCGGCCTCTCGCGCACGTTCTACGGCAAGCTGTGCCCGATCTCCGAGCATGGCTCCCCGACGCGCTCGCGGTGAGCGGTCACACGCGGAAGAGGTCATGGCATTCGAGGAGCCGAAGCTCGTGATGCAGCGCTTCGCCGACTGGCTCGCATCGCCGAGCACGAAGCCCGGCGCGCGAAACCTCTTCGTCTCGGACAACAACGGCTTCGACTAGAACCTGGGCTCGCTCTACAAGGGTCTTCTGAGGTCCGTGACAAGCGCGACGAATCGCGTGGGAAGGAAATCGAATCCCGCGATCCGTGCGGCCGTGGCCGAAGCCACGACGCCCTTCCAAAAACGCGGCTCAAGAAGTACACCTGCGAGGTGTATGTTCCTGCATGTTTTTGCAAATTCTTGGGGCGAGGACGCGAATTCCTGCAGAGTCGTTCACCTTGCAGGTGTACCTTTTTTGGGGCGAACCCGGGGAGGGTCCCCCGATGGGCGGGCGAGCGCAGCGCTCCTGACGCGGGAGCAAGGCACCACGAAGTAGTCTATGTTTCGGGCGGCCATGGCGAAGAAGCGGATCCTCGTTCCCCTGCCCGATGTCGACTTCGACGTCACGGAGGTCGCTGTGCCGTGGAAGGTGCTCACGCGCGCTGGGCACGAGGTCGTGTTCGCGACGGAGGGCGGTGTGAAGCCCGCATGCGATCCGTTGCTCCTCACGGGTGTGCTGTTCGGCAAGCTTGGCGCGGACCCCGAGCCGAAATCGTTCTACGAGGAGATGACGAAGTCGAAGGCGTTCGAGGCGCCGCTCGTGTGGAAGGAGCTCGTCGCCAGTGACTACGACGCGCTCGTGCTGCCGGGCGGACATGCGCCGGGCATGCGGCAGTATCTCGCGAGCGACGTGCTTCAGGAGAAGGTGGCTGCGTTCGACAAGCTGCATCGGCCGGTCGGGGCGATCTGTCATGGCGTGCTCGTGCTCGCGCGCACCATCGATCTGGAGACGAAGAAGAGCGTGCTCTTCGGACGCCGCACGACGTGCCTGCCGAAGTACATGGAGCGCTCAGCGTACATGCTGACGTTCTGGAAGCTCGGAAAGTACTACCGCACGTATCCCGCGTACGTGGAGGAGGAGGTCCGCGCCGCGCTCGAGTCGCAGGACGACTTCGTGCGCGGCCCCCATGAGCTCATGAAGCGCAGCACCGACGTAGACGACGCGCCCGCGTTCGTCGTGGAGGACGGCAACTACGTGTCTGCGCGCTGGCCCGGCGACGCGTATCTGTTCGCGAAGAAGCTGCTCGAGCGCCTCGCCTGACAGGTCGCGCGAGAGCTCACGTGAGCCTCACGGGATCAGGAACCCGCCGCCACCCTCGCGGCACGCCTTCTCCATCGACGGGTTCGGGATGTGATTCGCGCGCCCCTTCAGCGCCTGGTTGCATGCCGCCGCCACGCCGGGCGGGAGCGGGTGCGGGATGTTCGTGTTCGTCGGGGTCGGGGTCGGGGTTGGGGTCGGGGTTGGGGTTGGGGTTGGGGTTGGGGTTGGGGTTGGGGTTGGAGTTGGGGTTGGAGTTGGGGCTGGGCCGACGTGGCCGGCGTCGACTGTCGCGACTTGATGGCCCGCGTCGACGTGATGCACGACGGTGCCGCCGCCCGTGTTGTTCGGCGTGACGTTGTTGAGCAGGTGCGTGCTGGTGTCCGTTGGCGTCGGGGTGCCTCCGCCTGTGTCCGTCGCGGTTGGCGCGGTCGTCTCGGTCGCGGTTGGTGTCACGCCACCTCCCGCGAGCGGCTTCGGACCGGAGGGCCACATCACCGCAGCTGTCACTCCGCCGATCGTGAGCAGGCCGACGACCGCAGCGGCGATCAGGAGCTTGCCCCGCCCACTGTCACCTTCGTCGCTCTGATCGCGCCCGCCGTACTGTGGCGGTGGACCACCATAAGCGTGTGGCATCGGAGCCATCGGAGCCATCGGAGCCATCGGACCCATCGGAGCTGCCATCGGAGTCGGCGGTGCCATCGGTGATGGCGACATGACGGGCGGCGCTGCGAACGGCGGCGCGGTGCCCGTGCCCATGGGCGGTGCGTAGGCCTGCGCGACCATCGGCGCGTCCATGGGGCCTCCCACGGTCCCACCGAGCGGCTCGCCCATCTGCGTCTTCCCGCGCTGCGCGACGGGCTCCGCAATAGGTGCATTCTGCACGGGTTCTACGCTGCCCTCTGCGGCGAACGCTTCGACGAAGTCGTGCATGTTGGCGAAGCGCGCGGAGGGCTCCTTCTCGAGCGCCTTGCGGATCGCGCGACGCATCGCATCGGGGATCTTCGTGCCGTTCGGCTGCGACTCGATCGCACGCGGCGACTGCGTCATGTGCTGCGTCGCCCACTCCCACGCCGTGTTCGCCGCGAAGGGCAGCTGACCTGTCAGCATCTCGTACGCCATCACGCCCATCGCGTAGATGTCAGCGCGCGCGTCGATCGTCTTTCCCAGGAACTGCTCCGGCGCCATGTACTGCGGCGTGCCGAGCACCATGCCTTGCTGCGTGAGCTTCTTCTCCGTGGGCGCGGACTCCTCACTGCGCTTCGCGATGCCGAAGTCGAGCACCTTCACGAAGTCCTTCTGACCAGCGCGCTCGGTGACCACCACGTTGTCGGGCTTGAGATCGCGATGGATGATGCCGTGCTTGTGCGCCTCTTCGAGCGAGCCGCCGACCTGCGTGATGATCTTGCGCACACGCGAAGGATCCAGCGGACCGTCCTTCTCCAGGATGTCGCCGATGCTGCGACCCTGGATGAACTCCATGACGATGTAGAGCAGCCCGTCAGGCGTGACGCCGGAGTCGAAGACCTGGATCGTGTTCGGGTGCTCGAGCTCCGCGACGGTGCCGACCTCACGCGTGAAGCGCTCGCGGATCTTCTCGTCCTCGGAGAGGTGCTTGTGCAGCGTCTTCAGCGCGACCTTGCGCGTGCGGTTGCCGAGCGTCTGCTCAGCCACATAGACGCAGCCCATGCCGCCTTCACCGAGGAGGCTCACCACCTTGTACTTGTCGATCTGGCGACCGAGCAGCGCGTCGGGTGAGCCCTCGTTCGTGGTCGCAGGACCCGCGAGCGACGCTCCGCATTTGTCGCAGAACGTTGCGCTGTCCGCGATCTCTGCATGGCAGGTGGGGCACTGCATGTCGGGCTGGGACATTACCAGCTCGCCATAAATGCGTCACCGGCGCCGAAATCGGGACGAAATCTAGGCGTTTTTGCTGCGGAGACGCGGCCGTGACGGGATGGAGAACAGGATAAGTGCAAGATTACACCCCATGAGGGTAGGACGAGGGCTTGGGTGGCTCGCGCTGAGCGTCGCTTTGTCGGCGGCAACGTGGGCGGCTGGTTGCGGACATCCTGACACCAGCGGCTTCGACGACTGCAACGTCGACGACTGCAACGTCGACGGCGGCGGCGGCAACGGCGAGGCAGGCGGCGGAGGCCTCTTCGGCGGCGGCGGCGGAATGGATGGCTCGACGAAGGGCGCGCTCGTCGTCACACCGCCGAACCCAGTCCTGAACGTGACAGCTGGCGGCGCGGCCGTCACGCAGCAGTTCAAGGCGACGGCGCCGGGTGGCTCGGCTTCGGCCGCGGCCACCTGGTCCGTCGACAACGTCGCGCTCGGGACGATCGACAACAACGGTCTCTTCAAGGCGTCGGGCACCTCCGGCGGACAGGCGACGATCACCGCGCAGGCCGGCAACCTCTCCGGCTCCACCACTGTCACCGTGCACCTCACCACCACGGAGAACCCGGGCATGGTGAGCCCCAGCGTGCAGGCGCAGCTCACCGCGGGCGGCAAGGCCGACGGCACGTTCGCGTGGCTCTACCCGTACGATCAGACGGTCTTCCCGCGCGGCCTCCTGCCGCCGGCGCTGCAGTTCGCGGGTCAGGCGTCGACCGCGAGTTACGTGCATATTACAACCAAAAACCTCGACTACAAGGGCTGGTACGGCGCGAGCAATCCGTCGAAGGTCGCGCTCTCTCCCGCCACGTGGAAGACGATCACCGGGTCCGCAGGTCCGAGCGATCCGGTCACCGTCGAGGTGACGACGCTCTCCGCCGCTGGCGTCACCGGCCCCATCAAGGAGTCGTGGACCGTCGCGCAGGGAAACCTGAAGGGCACCGTCTACTACAACACGTACAACTCCCCGGCTGCCGGCAACACGGGCGCAGTCATGCGCGTGAAGCCAGGCGCCAATGCCGACGTCCTCAGCGTGAGCGGCACGTGCACGGTCTGTCACGCGGTCAGCGCGAACGGCAACGTGCTCGTCACGATGGGCGGGCAATCCGGACAGAACGAGTACATGACCGGTGAGAAGGTGGACCTCACCACCAGCACCGTCACCAACCGCGCCGATCAGAAATACGGCTTCGGCGGCGTGTATCCAGACGGCTCCAAGATCCTCAGCAACGGCGGCCTCGGCGGCAGCTGGCCTCCGAACGTGCCTGGCGTGGAGGGCGGCGATCGCGCGTCCGAGCTCATCGATCTGGCCACCGGCACCACCCTGCCCGCGACGGGCCTCGGCGGACACATGCTGATGCCCTCGTTCTCACCCGACGGCAAGAAGGTCGCCTTCAACCACTACGACACGGGCGCGGGCAAGACGCTCGCGGTGATGGACTTCGACAACGCGAAGAACGGATTCTCCGGCCTCGTCGACGTCGTGACCGATCCGTCGCTCTTCGTGGGTTGGCCCGCGTTCATGCCCGACACCAAGTCGTTCGTGTTCGGCACGGTCGACGGCGGCGACTACGCGACCTGGCAGAGCCACCACGGCGATCTCTTCGCGGTCGACCTCGCGACCAAGACGCGCGTCGCGCTCGATGCGGCCAACGGCGTGATGAAGGGCGGCGCACAGTACATCCCGTACGGCGCGGCGGACCTTCACCTCAACTACGAGCCCACGGCCCTGCCGCTCGCGGTCGGCGGTTACTACTGGGTCGTCTACACCAGCCGTCGTCAGTTCGGCAACACGGTCGTCGGTGGCGATCCGTGGGGCAACACGCAGCGCAAGAAGCTGTGGGTCGTCGCGATCGACATGAACCCCGCAGCCGGCGCAGATCCGAGCCACCCGCCGTTCTACCTGGAAGGCCAGGAGCTCGGCGCCGGCAACATGCGCGGCTTCTGGGCTCTCGACCCGTGTCACCAGAACGGCAACTCGTGCGAGTCCGGAGACGAGTGCTGCACCGGCTTCTGCCGCCAGGTCAACGGCGCCGATGGCGGCACGCAGCTCACATGCGTAGCCCCGCCGATGGGCTGCGCAAACGAGTTCGAGAAGTGCACCGTGGCTGCAGACTGCTGCGGAGCAAGCGCGGGAGT
>JANXLV010000241.1 GCA_025355005.1 Myxococcales bacterium
GCTCCCCTGCCCGCACTGCGGAATGCCGACGACGTCGAACGCTGGCGGTGGTGGACAGGCGGCGCGCATCGCGGGCGGTCTGGTGGGATGGCTGATCGTCTCCGCCTTCACCACCAAGTACTACTGTATGCACCATGGCGAGATCCCGATCGTGCACTTCCCGCCTGGCCACCAATCTGCGATCTCGACGCGAAAAGCCGCGAAGATCGGCGGCGGCGTGGCGCTGCTCTTCGTCGTGTTCGTGCTCATGATCGGATCGTCGTTCATCCGCTGACCCCCCAAGTCGGACAAGCAGCCGAAGCTGCCGAGCGAAGAGTTCGCGCCCGGCAACGTGATCGCTGGGAAGTACCGCATCGATCAGGTGCTCGGCGCGGGAGGCATGGGCATCATCCTGGCTGGGCGCCACGTCGACCTGGATCAACGCGTCGCTATCAAGGCGCTCCGCAGGGAATCTCTCGACGACGCGGAGCTGGTCGCGCGGTTCCTCAGAGAGGCGCGCGCGTCCGCAAAGCTGAAGAGCGAGCACGTTGCGCGCGTGATCGACGTGGGGCGCCACGGCGCGGACCAGGTCCCGTTCATCGTCATGGAGTTCCTCCACGGCTCGGACCTGTCCGAGGTGCACTTGCGACATCAAGGGATACGGGCCCTCGAAGGCGATACGCAATGGCGTCGGCGTCGACCCCTATTGCGGCTCCACCATCTTCAACGCGTGCGGCTATGGCAGCGGCTCTGTCTCCGGATCCGGCTCGGGCTCCCTGGGCTGTATCCTCACCTCCGCCTCGGGGCCCCCGGTGGCATGCAGGTAAAGCAGTGACCGACGGCAAGCGCGTTGTCTTGCTTCCCGTTGCAGATCGCGTCGAGCCGGAGTGCGAGCGAGCGCTCATCGAGCTCGCGAAGTCCGGCTGGGAGGTGCGACGCATGGCGGGCAACTCCGCGATCGATCTGGCGCGCAGCCTGATGGCGACGGAGGTGCTGGATCAAGGCTTCGAAGACATCATGTGGCTCGACGCGGACATCGCGTTCACCGCGGATGCGGTGGAGAAGCTGCGTGGCCACAAGGTACCGATCGCGTGCGGGCTCTACGCGAAGAAGGGCCAGCGCGAGCTCGCTGCGTATTTGCTGCCGGAGACGAATGAGGTCGTCTTCGGTGAGGGTGGCGGTCTGCTCGAGGTGCAGTACGTGGGCGCTGGCTTCGTCCTCACGCGGCGCGAGGTGTACGAGGACATCCGTGACAGGCTCGGCGTGAGGCGCGTGAACACGCGGTGGGGCAAGGGGTTCTACCCGTTCTTCCAGCCGCTCATCGTCAAGGACCCGCAGGGCGAGAGCGGTGCAGAGTGGTACCTGGGCGAGGACTTCGCCTTCTGCGAGCGAGCACGCCAGGCAAAGCACACGATCTTCGCGGACACGACGATCCGGCTCATGCACATCGGTCGGTACGGCTACGGATGGGAGGACGCCGGCAACGGTCACGGGCCCGGCGCGCAGCGCTTCGCGACGTATCGCATGCAGCTCGGTGCGAAGCAGAAGGGCGCACAACCGTGACGCGAACGATGCGGACCACGTCCTCTGTCGCAGCGCTCGTTGTGTGCCAGGCGCTCGCGCTCATGCTCGCTTCTGACACCCGGGCCGAGACCACCAACGCGAACGATGCGGCCGCGGCGGAGGCGCTCTTCAACCAGGGACGCGCGCTCATGACGCAAGGCAAGCTCGCAGAGGCGTGCCCGAAGCTCGCAGAGAGCAACCGCCTGGACTCGGGCATCGGCACGATGCTGTACCTGGCCGACTGTTACGAGAAGAGCCAGAAGACGGCGAGCGCCTGGGCCACGTTCCGTGAGGCCGCGAACTTCGCGAAGAAGCAGGGCGACGCGAGAGAGAAGATCGCAGAGGACCGCGCGGCCGCGCTCGAGCCGAAGCTCGTGAAGCTGCAGGTCGTCGTGCCGATCGCAACCCAGGAGCGCGGCCTCAAGATCACGCGCGACGGAACGGAGCTCGGCGCGGCGCTCTGGGGCACCGACCTGCCGACCGACCCCGGCGAGCACGTCATCGAGGCGAGCGCTCCGGGCAAGAAGACGTGGACCAGAAAGGTCACGATCGCTCCGCCGTCGCAGGGCGCGAAGATCGAGGTCCCCGCGCTGATCGCGCTTCCAAAGGCGGACCCGCCGCCCACGCGCGTGCCTGAAACCGCCGACCCGAACGTGGGGTCCACGCAGCGCACCGTGGGCATCATCACCGGTGGCGTCGGGCTCGTCGGCGTCGGCATCGGCACGTATTTCGGCCTGCAAGCGAAGTCGAAGGCAGACGAGGCGAGCCCGTTCTGCGACGGCAAGGCGTGTCAGCAGCCAGGCCTCGACGACCGCTCGAAGGCGCGCGATCTGGCAAACCTGTCCACCATCGCGTTCATCGCTGGTGGAACCGTGCTGGTCGCAGGCGCCGTGATCTACTTCACCGCGCCCCGAGGCAAGAAGCAGGCAGCGATCTCCGCAGCCGCAGCGGACGGCTTCCGCATCCGCTTCTGACCCTCGACTTCGACTTCGAAGGAGACCTCGACTAAGAGTGCTCGGGCCTCCTTGGACCTCCTCTATTTCATTCTCTTCGTCAGCATCCTCATCTTCATCCACGAGCTGGGCCACTTTGCGGCGGCCAAGATGTTCGGGGTGAAGGTGCTGACCTTCGCGATCGGCTTCGGGCCGAAGATCATCCGCATCCGCGGCCGCGAGACGGAGTACTGCCTCGGCATCCTGCCCTTCGGCGGCTTCGTGAAGATGCTCGAAGAGGGCAAGGGCGAGACCATCCTTCCAGAAGAGAAGAAGCGCACCTTCGAGGCGCAGTCGCTCGGCAAGCGCGTGCTCATCGTGCTGGCCGGCCCCGCGATGAACGTGTTGTTCCCGGTTGTGCTCTACACGTCCGTCTACATGGACGACCGCACGTTCGAACCGCCCGCCGTCGGCACCGTGCTCGACCACAAACCTGCGGACGGCAAGCTCGAGCCCGGTGACCTGATCAACAAGATCGACGGCTCGGAGGTGGAGTCGTTCCCCGACGTCCAGAGCGCCATCAAGGGGCGGGCCGGGGCGCCCGTCATCTTCTCCATCACGCGCGACGGCAAGCAGCTGGACGTGCCCATCACGCCGGAGGAGGAGGTGCTCATGCTCGAGCCCGTGGAGCTCGAGATGACGGAGCGCGTTGGCCGCGTGGGCATCTCGCCCTCGTTCCTTGCGCCCGTTGTGGGTATCTCGCGGCCCGACAGCCCTGCGTACCGCGCCGGCCTCCGCAGCTTCGATCGCATCACGGCGATCAACGGCCGCAAGGTGGACCGCTTCGTGGACCTCGTGCAGATGCTCTCGGCGAACCGCGGTGACACCATCGTCGTCACGTTCATGCGGCCAGAGAGCGCACACAACAAGCTGTTCGACGCGGCCGTGCTGGAGCCCGGCGTCGCCACGCTCACGCCGCTGTCGATCGACCTACCGCCCAACGCCAAGACGGACGACTACACCGCGCGCGAGAGCGACGTGCGCGCACGTACCGGCATCGAGACCTGCGATCTCTACGTCGCGTTCGTTCCAGAGGGGGCCAGCGAATGGCGCGCCGGGCTACGGCCGAGCGACCGCGTGACGGAGCTAGACAGCGTTCCCGTGCGTTCGTGGACGCACATGGAAGCGGAGCTCGTGCGCTTCGCAAACCGCCCGCACGAGCTCGCATGGCTGCGCGACGGCGAGACCATGCGCGGCACCTTCCAGATGCGCCGCGAGTCCTGGGACGACGAGTACAGCCAGCACTACGAGCGCTACGTGTTCCGCACCACGCACGACGTGCCTCGCGCGGCCTCACACATGGTGGAGAACAACCACCTGCTCACGTATGCGATCGGGCGCGGGTTCACGGAGACGTGGGGCGCGATCCGCTTCGTCACGACGTCGATCGTGCGTCTGCTCCAGGGGCGCGTGAGCTTCTCCCAGGTCAGCGGTCCCATCACGCTCTACGACATCGCTGGAGAGGCCGGCGCGAAGGGGCCCACCTACTTCTCGTGGGCCATGGCCATCACGAGCGTGAACCTCGGGCTCATCAACCTGCTGCCCGTGCCTGTCCTGGATGGCGGCCATCTCCTCCTCTTCGCGATCGAGGGCGTGAGGCGGCGGCCGCTGACACTGCGCACCCGCGAGGTGATTAGCCTCGCGGGAATGGCGTTCCTGATCGGCCTCATGCTGCTCGCCTTCAAGAACGACGTCACCCGGAAGTGGGACGTGATTCGCGGTCAAGTGCATGAAATCATAGGCAGTTGACGCCCATGACTGGTGCGCATCTTCAGCGCATCTTCTGCCGTTGCTGCCCCCGGGACTCACCTCGCAAAAAATCGCCGGGGTCGGGTGGCACGGCTTGCCTACATGTGCTTGGTTACGCGCGCTCGGGACCGCTCGGCCCGATGCAGAAGGCTCGTCCGCAACATGTTCGTCGTGGCATCTCGTGGTGCTCTTCAGGCTCGGAAAGTTCGTCTCGCAATCCTGTTGCTCGT
>JANXLV010000249.1 GCA_025355005.1 Myxococcales bacterium
GCTCTCCTCTGATCGAGGGCACGCACGTGAAGCGCGCGCACGCCGACCTCTCGAAGAAGCTCGGTCTCGTGAACGCCGAGCGAACGCCCGCGCCCCTGTCGGAGGTCGACATCGTGTCGCGCCTGTCCCCGCTCACGAAGACGCTCGTGGACGGCAAGATCACTGCGCTGCAGACGTTCAACAAGGACTCGAAGGATCTCGTCACGGATCTGAACCGCGTCACGCCAAAGATGCCCGTCACGAAGGAGGCGCTCGACGTGTGGACGAAGGACCTGCAGTCGTTCACGCACTTCGTCGCCGGCGGGTACGAGCCCATGCAGGCAGACAACTTCCTGGCGGACGGAAACTTTGCGCCGAAGGACCAGCCGCGCCAGGCGTACGTGGACGCGGCGCGCGCGGAGAACATCACCCTGCAGCTCTTTCCGCACGTGATCATGCCGAACGGTGACGTGAAGGTGCGCTTCGAGCCGAACCCGGGCTCTCCGGGCGACAAGCCGCGCAAGGCCGTAGACGAGCTGATGCTCGACTATCAGCAGAACGCAGTGCGCGACACCGCATGGCACTGGCTCCTGATGCAGAACGTCTGGAAGGAGCGCGCGTTCGCGATGGACCCGTTCGCCGCCGAGTACGTGAGCGAGATCCTCTCCGTGATGATCACGCACTACCTGGTTCGCGGCGCGGAGCTCGCGAAGGCGGCCCAAAGGAAGGTGATCGACGCCGACATCGCGAAGAAGGTGCGCGACCGCGACTATGTGATGGTGATGCCGCGAAGCGACGAGTCCAAGGCGTGGACTCCGGAGCAGTGGAAGAAGAAGGACGCCGTCCTGGCGGCCTACCCGAAGACGCTCTTCGCGGACGTGAGCGCAAAATCAGGCCTTCCGACGGCAGCGCCGAAGATCCCGGAGAAGGCGACGGGGTTCGACATCCAGGAGGCGATGGGCTCGGGCATCGCGGTGGGTGACGTGAACGCCGACGGCTATCCGGATCTCTTCGTCGCAGGCGAAGGCATGGGCCGGCTCTACTTGAACAAGGGCAAGGACGCGCCCGGCACGTTCACCGACGCGACCGCTGCGTGGAAGGTCCCCGAGGGGCTCGACGACTCGCACGGCGCGCTCTTCGCGGACCTCGACGGTGACGGCGCGGTCGATCTTCTGATCGTGCGGAGCGAGCATCCGTCGCTGCTTCTGATGCAGGACAAGGGCGCGTTCACGGACGCTGCAAGCACGAGCGGCCTCGCCACCCACAACGGCGCGCACGTCGCGCAGGTGTTCGACTACGACAAGGACGGCGACCTCGACATCTACGTCGCCTACTACGGCTCGGACGCCGCGAACCAGAAGCACGGCAAGAACCAGCCGAGCATGGACGGCAAGAACGGCAGCCCGCATCAGCTCTT
Organism: Myxococcales bacterium; assembly: GCA_025355005.1. GTDB lineage: Bacteria > Myxococcota_A > Polyangia > Polyangiales > Polyangiaceae > JANXLV01. The sequence continues at coordinate 1,397 of JANXLV010000249.1, forward strand.
CCAGCGCGGGGCGGACGGCAAGTACACGGAGGTCGGCGCGAAGGCCCACGTGGCGGACGTGAGCTGGACGCTCGCCACCACCGCGTTCGACTACGACAACGACGGCGATCAGGACCTCTTCCTGGCGAACGACTTCGGCGCGGACACGTTCTACCAGAACAACGGCGACGGCACGTTCACGGACGTGTCGAAGGTCACGGACACCGCGGACCGCGGCAGCGGCATGAACGCCAGCATCACCGACGTGAACGGCGACGGCTTCTTCGACCTCTACGTCTCGAACATCGACATGTTCTCGAAGAACATCAAGGTCATCTTTCCCACGGACGAGAGCACGATCACGAACATCGATCAGAAGCTGCAGCAGTCCTTCCAGTACCTGTCCGGCAACAAGCTGTTCGTGAACCCGGCCGACGCGAAGGGCAAGAAGCAGTGGAAGGCCGAGCAGGGCGCGCGCTTCGAGCCGGGCGATCGCGGCTGGGGCTGGGCATCGATCTTCTTCGATTACGAGAACGACGGCGATGAGGACATGTACCTCTCGACCGGCTGGCTCGAGACCAGCTTCGCATCGAACCAGAAGAAGCAGATGTTCATCGTGGACGATGGAACATTCTACCTGGCACCGCAGACCTCACCCGAGGCGTTCGCGTCGAACGGGCGAGCCGCGGTCTCCGTAGATATCGATCGCGACGGCGATCAGGATCTCGTGCTCGCGAATTTCCGACAGCCGCCGGGCGTCTTCATGAACACGCAGGCCACGAAGAACCACTGGGCCGGCCTGCGACTGCGAGGCAACGGCGTGAACACGAGGGCGGTGGGCGCGCGCGTCGCGGTGACGGCGGGCGGGAAGAAGAAGATGCGCGAGCTCTCGGCGGGAAATGGCTATCTGGGGCAGATGGACGACGTGGTCTACATCGGGACCGGCGCGGACGCGGTGACGAGCGCGGTGGTGAAGTGGCCGGGAGGCGTGGAGGAGACCGTGACGATCAAGGCGGACGCGATCACGGACGTCGCGCAAAAGAAGTAAACTTTGGCGTACCATCGCCGCATGCGTCTCCTCGCTCCTTGCCTCCTGGTTTGCCTCGCGGCTGTCGCGTGCTCTTCGAAGTCCGACAGCAAGCCCGCGTTCACGCCGCTTCCACCGGTGACCAGCGCCGACGAGACGGACACCGTGACGCGCGCGGCTGCGCATGCGCGTCAGCTCTTCAAGGCAGGGCCCAATCCATCCAACATCGATGGTCTCGCGACGTACGAATCCGGCGGCTTCGGCGACGACGCCGCGGGTCCCGGTCAGAAGTACACGACAGTGGTGTTCGACGGCAGCGCCGCACCGAAGGCGGGCCCGAACGCGAAGCGCCTCGTTCGCTTCGTGCACATGCCGGATCTGCAGCTCATGGACGACGAGTCCCCCACGCGGCTTGGCAGCTTCGACGCGGCGGACACCACGTCGTCCGCGCTGCGTCCGCAAGACGAGTTCGAGTGCCGCATCGTCAACGCCGCCGTGCGCACCGTGAACGCGTTGCACCGGAAGGATCCGATCGCGTTTCTGCTGCTCGGCGGCGACAACGCTGACAGCGCGCAGGGCAACGAGCACGACTGGGTGCTCGACATCCTGGGCGGCGCGGACAGCGTGAAGTGCGACTCCGGTGATCCCGACGATCCCGTGCCGGGCCCCGACAACGATGGCAAGGATCCGTTCAAGGCCGAAGGCCTGGCCATACCCTTCAAGTGGGTGACCGGAAATCACGACGTGCTGGTGCAAGGCAACCTCAAGGTGGAGCCCGCGATCTCCATGAAGGCGCTCGGCACCGTCTCGGGCGGTGGCACGCGCGACTATTCGGCCGGGCAGGACGGCAACATCAACAAGGGAAACTTCGTCGTGCCCGATCCGAAGCGTGGGCTGCTCACGCGCGCGGACCTCATGGCCAAGATCGCCGCGCACCAGGACGGACACGGCGTGGGGCCCGAGCAGACCGCGAGCGGCAAGGCGATCTACACGTTCGACGTGGATGGCACTCCGCTCCGCTTCCTGGTGCTCGACACGGCCGCGGAGACCGGCGGGGCTGACGGCATCCTGCACAAGGGAGACGTGGACAAGTACATCGCGCCCAAGCTGGACAAGGCCAAGGCGGACAACAAGCTCGTCATCCTCGCGTCGCATCACGCTGTCGACTCGCTCACGATGGATGGCGGCGCATTCGGCAGCGCGCAGCCCGACGCGTTGCTCGCCGCGGACTGGACCAAGATCCTTGCAGCCTATCCGAACGTGATCTTCAGCATGGTCGGGCACACACACCGGCACCGCATCCAGAAGGTACAGACCGACGCGACGCACGGCTTCTTCGAGGTGATGACCTCCGCGATCGCGGACTACCCGCACGAGTTCCGCGTCGTGGAGATCTTCGACCAGGACAACGGCTATCTCATGCTGCGCGGCACGGTCACCGACTACTCCGTCGAGAATGATCCCGTCGCCGCCGAGGGTCTGCGCCGCGGCATCATTGACTACACGTCTGGCTACGCGCCCGACATCGGCCCCGGCCAGCCCGGCGACCGCAACGTGGAGCTCTGGATCAAGAAGCCCTGAATGCTCTTTCAACGGCACGTGTCCGCTGACGTGGGCGCTGGCGGAGCGGCCTTGCACTTCATGGGATACGGCGCGTTTTCACCCTCACCCGTGAGATCGCACGTCGCGCCTGCCACGCACGCGGCGCTGCCGATGACGGAGCCGCAGTCGGCGCCGATGGGCAACGTCGCTGGCTGGCACGTCTGATCGTTCTCGTTGCAGAAGAGCCCCGATGCGCACTCGCGCGCGTCGCACGTGTCGCCAAGCTTCCCGTCGCCGGGCGCGACGCAGATGCCGCGCTCGCACGGCGCACCTCCAACGCAGCCACCGGGGTACGAGTCGCACGCGCCCCCGGACCGTCCACGCGCGACACAGACACCCACGCTCGGATCGCCCGCACGCTCATCGCGCGCGCAGTAGAGCTCGTCGTCGCAGTCCATTGATTCGCCCTTTGCTTCGAGCGTGCAACGCGCGCCGCTGACCTTCTTGGTCGTCTTGCACACGCCGCTCTCGCACGTCGCCGAGCGACTGCACGCGGTGAGCGGCTCGTCGCATCGCTCGCCCAGCAGCCGCAGCTCGAGGCTCCTGTGGCGAAGACCTGCGAGTTACCAGTGTCGGGGCCATCGGTTACCATTGGCTTTTCAGTCGGGATGACTGGTAACTGTCAGGCCGCCTGGTTACCCATTGGATGGTAACTATGGCACTTCTTGCCTGCGTAACATGTTGTAATTACGTCGTGAGCGCTCGTGGCCCGGTTGTCGCTTGATGGGGCCTCGAGGTGAATAAAATGGTAACTTTTCGTGCGACGACCGGAGCGATGTTGCTCCTCTCTCTCTGGGCTTGCGGAGGCGTGGTGGACATTCCGGGCTTGGGCGGCTCGCAGTCGAACAACGGGAGCGGCGCAGGCGGGAGCGGCGGCAACGGCGGCAGCTCTGGTCTGCCCGGCGGCTCGTCCTCCGGCGGCACCAGCTACGCGGGCCACGGCTTCGTCGTTCACGAGTGGGGCACCAACACCGTGGTCGTCGGCTCGGATGGTTCGATGCAAGCGGGCATGCATCACGAGGAAGAGGATCTCCCCGCGTTCGTCTTCGATCGCATGAAGGAGGGAAAGATCACCGGCGGTTTCGTCGACAAGATGGAGACGCCCGTCATCTACTTCTATTCCGACAAGGCGCTCACCGTGCAGGCGCATGTGGCCTTCCCGATGGGGATCTTCTCGCAGTGGTACCCCGCGGTGGAGAGCTTCCAGCCGCTCCTCGCGTTCCACGGCACACCGAACAACCTCGGCGACCCCGCGCTCGATCCGAAGTTCGACGCATCCAAGTGCCCGAGCTTCGTCACGCAGCTCCAGGGCGGCCAGCTGGACTGGCCGAACATCGAGGTGCTCGATCGGGCGACCAACGTCGACTCGATGCTCGAGGCCGCGCCGCTGGATCAATTCACGTGGTCTCACGCGCGCGCCGTCGCCGCGAATCCGATCCGCGTGGCGTCGAGCCAGCTCGGTACACAGCTCGAGAAGTTCCTCTTCTACCGCGGCCTCGGCAACTCGGACATGCCGGCCAAGGTCACCGCCACGGAGGGCAAGGGAACGTCGGTGCAGATCGAGAACCGCAGCGACGCAGGCCTGGGCTCCGCGTTCTTGATCAACGTACAGGACGGCCAGGGCGCATATCAGATGCTCGGCGACGTGGCGCCGCACGCATCCCAGGGCGGAACCGTGGAGGCGGGCGCAAAGAGCCCCGTCGACGACTTTGCGGACAAGCTCGCCGTCGACATGACGATCGCGCTCGACCGCGCAGGCCTCTTTCACGACGAGTCCGTGTCCATGGTCAACACGTGGAAGCGCCAGTGGTTCAAGACCCCCGGCATCCGCGTGCTCTACCTTGCGCCGCAGACGTGGACGGACACGCTCATCCCGCTCACGTTCGATCCGAAGCCGGACAACGTGACGCGCATCATGATGATCCGGACGGAGGTGCTCACGCCGGCGCTCGAGGCCGCGGACGCGCCGCACGCGACGGGCTGGAACGGTGATGCCACCGCGCAGAAGGACGCCGCGTCCTACTTCATGTCGCTCGGTCGCTTCGGCGAGCCGCGCATGCGTCGCGCGCTCCAGAAGATGGGCGGCTCCAAGAACGGTGACACGTACCTCTGGCAGAACGTGATCGGCCGCGGGCAGGCAGGAGGCGCGCTGGGCGAATGATCGAGCACCCTCGCTACGAACCTTTCGAGGTCCTCGGAGAGGGCGCGCAGGGGCTCGTGGTCCGCGTGACGGATCGCGAGGCCCCCGGCCGCGCGCTCGTGGCGAAGGTGTGGAAGCCCGGGTCATTCGAGCCGGGCCTGCTCGAGGCGGAGTTCGCGCTCCTCGCACGGCGTCGCGTGAGCGGCCTGGTCCGCGCGCACGATCTGGGGCGTGACACGAAGACCGGAGCGCCTTTTTTGGTCGAGGATTTCGTTGCGGGGGAAGATCTCGCGGAGCACCTCGCAGGAGCGGCTCGCTCTCCCGAGCAAGGTACGCGGAGGCTCGCGTCGGTGCTTCGCGACACGGCATGCACGCTGGCGTCGCTGCACGCTGCGGGCTTCGTGCACGGTGACATCAAGCCTGCGCACGTGCGCATTCCGATCGGCACGAATGGAGAACCCGCGGGAGCGGTCCTCTTGGACCTGGGGGCCGCGCTGCAGACGCGCGATCCGAAGGCAAGCGCCGTGGCGCTCACACGCGCATACGCCGCGCCGGAGGTGATCGCTGGAAGCACGCCCAGCATCGCGAGCGATCTCTATTCGCTCGGCGCATCTGCGTGGTCGGCCGCGACGGGTGCGCCACCAGCGGCATTGGCCCGCGAGCGCTCTGGCCTGCATGAGCGAGCACCATGGGTCCCGCCCAGCCTCGCCGCGATCATCGAGAGGCTCGTCGCGCTCCATCCATCCGACAGAGTAAAGAGCGCGGAGGAGCTGCTCTCTCTGCTCTCTTCGCTGCACGCGTTGCTCGTTCCGCGATCGCCCACCGACATGGCGTACGCCACGATCTTCGGACGCGAAGAAGAGCTCTTGGAGGTGCTGCGTACGGACGCTGTGCCCAGCGTTCGCTGGGTCACCGGCCCTGCTGGTTCGGGGAAGAGCCACCTCCTTCGCGAGGCCATGACCCGTGCGTTGCTTCTCGGGCGAACCGCACGCCTGATCGAGCTACCCACGCACGATCAGAGCACGGTGCTGCGCCTCATTCGTTATCTGCGCGGTGAAGACGAGGCTTGGCCCTTCGCGTCCGTGGGTGATGGTCACGCGCCCATGCTGCTCCTCGTGGACGGTATCGAGGACGCGCCAAGAGATCTCTCGTCCGCGCTGGACGCATATGCGTGCCGCATGTTGCACGCGCGCGGGATCGCCATCGTCGTGTCCACGCGCAGCCAGCGCGACGGCGCGCTCTCTCTTGGGCCCCTGGATGATGCGGCATTCCGCGCGCTCGGCGCATCTCTGGGCGTCACCTCGAAGGCTGACCTCGCGGACCTCGCGCGCGCGTCCGAGCACTGGCCGGGCTGGGCGGTAGCGGCGCGGGCAGGTATGCCGATGAAGCGCGACGCCGTGCTCGCGCGTGTTCGAAGTCTGTCGGACGCAGCTCGAGAGCTTTTGTGCATCGTGTCACTCTGGGGGGGCGCCATGCCGCGCGACGCGTGCGTGGCCTCGTGCGTGGCCTCCTCCGGTGACGCATCGGTGGCCCTCGGAGAGCTCATGGCGGCCAGCCTTCTCTGTCGCAGAGGGGAGTCCGACGTGGCGCTCACGTCGCCAGCGCTTGCAGATGCGCTCGCTGCGGCGCTCTCCACGCAGGAGCGGTGCGATCATGCCGCAGAGCTGCTCCTTTCACGTCCCCCGTACGCAGTCCTTCCCATGCTTCGCGTCGCGACGACCACGCCCGCGCCCCGCAGGCACACGGAGCTGTTGTCTGCGGCAGCGGCCCTCGCACGCGAACAGGGCCTCGCCGCCGAAGAGACGGACGCGCACCTCGCGCTGCTCTTGCTGGAGGAGCAGCGCACGGCCGCACATCTCACGCGCGCGGAGCGGCTCACGCGGGATTCCGGGCGAAAGGCGGCGCACCAGCGTGTGAGCGACTGGCTGTGGGACCTCGCCGCCACCGACGCCAGCGTGCTGTCGCTCGCACTACGACGCCGAGCGGAGAAGCTCGGGCGCGAGGGGGACTACACGACCGCGCTCCGCGACGTCGAAGAAGCACGGGCGCGCGCGGCGGATCGATCCGACACGGCGTCAACGGGGTACGCGCTCGCGACGCGCGGCGCGATTCACCTCTACGCCGGCAACGGCGCGCTCGCGGAAGAGGCGCTCGAAGAAGCGCGCTCGGTCCTCGGTACTGTCGCGGAGCCAGACGCCGAAGAGATGGCGCGGCTCGATCACAACCTGGGCGCAGCGCTCCTCTACAGGAACCAGCCTGCAAAGGCCGCGGACGCGCTCATGCGTTCGCTTGCCGCAAAAAGAAGCCTCTCGGACCTCGCGGGCGTGCGTTCGTGTCTCATGAACCTGGGCATCGCGCGCAGCAAGGCCAGGGCGTGGGACGCGGCGGAGGAGGCGCTCGTCGAGGCGACGCAGCTCGCGACGTTGCTCGGCCAGGCCGGCGGGCTCGCATGGTGCTGGGTAGAGCGCGCGGAGCTGTCGCTTCGTCGCGGTCGCACGGAAGAGGCGGCGCGGTTTGCCGCCGAAGCGCTCGCGCGGAAGAGCGCGCTTCCGGGCGGTGTCATCGCGGACCTGTCGCTCTTGCGGGCAGAGATCGCGCTCGCGCAAGGGCGCACGGCTCTCGCGGAGCTCGCGCTTCGGGAGGTGTCGTCGGACACGCGCGCGGAGGATGCTGGCGTCGACGCCCGTGCGTGGCTGTGCACGAGCCGCATCGGCCTTCGAACGTTGCCCGTTCGCCCACGGCCTCTTGCGCGCGCCGCAGCTCGCGCCATGCGCCGCGCGCAAGAGGCCCATGACGACGAGCTCTTCGAGAGAGCCCGCGACGTACTTTCTGGCATCCGCGCGCACCCCACGAACGCCAAGAGCCCCACGAACCCCACCACCACAACGACGATCCTCACCAAAACGAGAGCCGCGCCCATGGACGACACACTCTGGGTTCTCCTTCCTCGGCTCACCGCCGCAGACTCCGCGGACGCCGCGGCGCACCTCCTTCTTGCAGCGCTCGCGCGCGAAACGAAGGCAGAGCGCACGTTCCTGGTCGCGCACGACCCAGCGGCCTCACGCGATGCGACCGTGTGGGGAATGGACGCGGACGGGCTGTCTCTCGATCGGCCTGCGCAGCGCGTTCCCGCGGACCTCGTGCTCGCGGCGCGCGAGAGCGAGGAGCCCATCTACGATGGTGACGTGGACAACGGCGTCGGGCGCGGTGCACGTGTGGCGCTTGCGCGCGGGTCCACGGTGATCGTCATGGAGCATCGCTTCGTGCCAGGCCGCTTCGACGCCATGGAGCCCGCGACGCTCTCGCGCTGGCTCGGGCTCGCCGGTGTGGTCGTTCTCATGGCTTCGCGTCCGTCGGCGAACATCGTCTCCCCCTCGCCCGCCTCGCCCGCCTCGCCCGCCTCCCCAGTGACCGGTGCCGCGCCTCAGCCGCGACGATGGAGCGAGCCCACGTTCGACGACAGCACAGTGAACCCGAAGCGCGCCGTTCGGCGGGAATTCCCGGAAATCCGTGGACAGAGCGCAGCGCTCGACCGTGCGCTCGCGCGGCTGGACACCGCGATCGACAGCGAGCTCCCCGCGCTGGTCACGGGCGAGACGGGCGTGGGCAAGGAGCTCTTCTCGCGCGCCATCCACGATCTGGGACCACGTGCGCGCGGGCCGTTCGTCGCGGTGAACTGCGCTGCGATCCCGGACAACCTGTTCGAAGCGGAGCTCTTTGGTCACGCGCGCGGCGCGTTCACGGGCGCCGATCGCGCGCGCGCGGGCCTCCTCGCGAAGGCCGAGGGCGGCACACTGCTCCTGGACGAGGTGGGCGAGCTCGCACCCGCACGTCAGGCCTCGTTGCTCCGTGTCCTCGAGAGCCGCCGCTACCGTCCAGTGGGCAGCGACGAGGAGCGCGCGTTCGACGTCCGCATCGTCGCAGCCACCAACCGCGATCTCGCCGACGCGGTGGATCACGGCACGTTCCGCAGCGACCTCTTGTATCGGCTTCGCGTGCTCGACATCCGCGTGCCGCCGCTGCGCGAACGCGACGGTGACGTACCGCTCCTCGCGCGACACTTCCTCTCGCTCGCGAAGAGCCAGACCGAGCTGACGCCGCGCGCGCTCTCGGCGCTGTCCGCGTACGGGTGGCCCGGCAACGTGCGCGAGCTGTCGCACCAGATGCAGCGGATCGCGGCGCTGGGGCTCCCGCTCTGCGATGCGATGCATCTGTCGCGTGAGATCCGTGCAGCCACCCCTGCTGGCGCAAAAGCGTCGCCCGCGCAACGAGCCGAAAACGAGGCGCAGAGCGAGCAGGCGGAGGTGCTTCGCGCGATGGAGCTCGAAGGCGGCAACATCACGCGTGCAGCGGCGCGTCTGGGCCTCACGCGACACGGTCTGAAGAAGAAAATGCTTCGATTGGGGTTGCGTGCCAAGCTTGGCGTGCAAGGTTCAGGGTGATCATCATGCGTCTTTCGTCGACAATCTTCCCTGCTCTGCTGCTTGTCGCAGGCGCGCCGCTGGCGTGCGGTGGACACACCAGCAACGGCGATGGCGCTGGAAGCGGTGACGACGCAGGCACGGGTGCGGATGGTGCAGCGGGCGCTTTTGCATTCGTGGGTACGAGCCCCGGTCCGGAGCCCACGTGCGCGAGCATCGGCGCGCCCGCCAACGTCTCGCAGGACGATCTCTATGGATACCCACCGTACGCTGCGTACGGATGCCGGCTCGCCTACGTGCGCGCGGACACCGGCGCGCTCGTGCTGCGCGATCTCGCGACTGGCGTCGAGAAAGAGATCGCCCCGTCATCGGAGCACCCCGAGCGGCCCACCGTCTCGTTCGACCTGGTGGCGTGGCAAGCGAACGGCGCGTCTGGCTCTCCCGAAGTACATGTACTCTACAATGATAAGGTCACGGCGCTCTCACCCGCGCTCGGCGCCATGAAGGGGCATGGGTTCGACCACGCAGGCGAGCCGCGCGCGTCGAACGGTGTCGTCGTCTTCACCGCGTGGAGCGCCGCAGCGGACACCAGTGACACCGACGTGCTGCTCTACCGCGCGACCGACGACGGGCTCGTCGTGGTGGCAGGTGGCCCCGCGCAGCAGCGCTTCGCGGACATCAGCGACGGCAAGATCGCCGTCACCGACTTCATCGAAGATCCGGACGGCACGTTCAACGAGAACGACGCGGACCTGGCCGACATCGGCATCCTCGATCGCGCCTCGGGCGTCTACACGCTCCGAAAGAGCCCGGGCAAGGATGCATTTCCGGTCCTCGTGTCGGACGACGCGCTCGGGTTCCTGCACTGGGGCGATCACCGGCCCGAGCCGAAATTCCAGGCGTTCGCGGTGATGGGCGCGGTGCTCGGGCTCCCGCCTTCGTCCGACAAGCTCCTGTCCGACGTGATGACGAACATCTTCATCCGGCCGAGCGGCCGATATGGCGAGCTGTTCTGGGTCACGCAGAGCATGACGGACGGTACGTACGCGCTGAACCACGCGAAGACCGACGGCTCACAGGCCGCAGCGGTCTCCAACCTGGGCGGTGCGCTCGGCGCGCCAGCCGCCGCGAAGGCATTCACGCTCGTGGCTGTTCAGACCGGATCTTTGCAGTCGCTGCATGCAGTGGCGAGGTGACACGACACGACGCAACTCGCGCGAAACCGGCCGTGTCACCTTTGACATGACGAATGCGCATGCTACGAGCGAGTACCGATGATGATCGCCACCGTTGCCGCCACTATCGCCAGGGTTGATCCGCGCGAAGGCGTGCCGTGGCTCTCGCGAGACGTCGCGCGTCAGTAGCCGTCAGTAGCCGCCGTGGAGTCGATGTCGTCCTGTGAGTCCTGACGGGCGCGCGTCGGGAGCCACGTCACGGGCGTGAGCTCGGGCCCACGCTCGTTGTGCGCCTCATCATCGCGATCGAGCGGGAAGGGATCGTGGCCGAAGAACAGCGTCGACATGGCCGCGCCGCGCGGCAGCTTGAAAACGTCACTCATGTATGAGTTACTAACTCATCCCGGCGGAAATGCAAGCCGCCGTGCTACGGAAGCCCCCGATGAGCATCCAGTGGTACCCGGGCCACATGACCAAGGCGCGGAAGGAGCTCGAGGAGTGGATGCCGTCGCAGGACGTCATCATCGAGGTCCTCGACGCGCGGATGCCTCGCGCCAGCTCCAATCCGGTGGTGTCGGACCTTCGCGCGAAGAAGCCGTGCATCTACGTGCTGTCGCGGACCGACCTGGCTGATCCCGCGGTCACCGCGAGCTGGAAGCGATACCTGGGCGCGCTGCCGAGCACCGTCGTCGTGCAGCAGACTATCGAGCGACGCTCCGAGGCGCGCACGAAGATCCCCGAGCTCGCGAAGAAGCTCGCGCCCACGCGCGTGGGACCCACGAAGCCGCTACGCGCGATGATCGTAGGCATCCCGAACGTGGGCAAGTCGACGCTCATCAACGCGCTCATGAACCGCACGGTCGCGAAGGTCGGTGACGAGCCCGCGGTGACGAAGGCGCGACAGCTCGTGCAGCTGCCGAGCGGCATTTCGCTGTGGGACAGCCCCGGTATCCTCTGGCCCAAGATCGAGGACCCGCAAGCGGCGCTGCGGCTCGCGCTGTGCGGAAGCATCCCCGATAGCGCGATCGACTACGAGACCGTCGCCATGTTCGGGGCGAAGTTCTTCCTCAAGTTCTATCCGGCGCTGCTCACCGCGCGGTACAAGCTCAACGTGTTGCCGGACAACGCCACCGCGCTGCTGTTCGAGATCGGAAAGCGTCGCGGCGGCCTGCGCGCGGGCGGCAAGGTCGACATGCACAAGGCCGCAGATGCGCTCATCCACGACTTCCGCGACGGCGCGCTGGGCCGCATCAGCCTGGAGACACCGACCCGCGAGAAGCGGGAGCCGGACTCAGAGCTTGATGGTCTCCAAGAACTTGTCGACGCCGAAGCGGACGACAGCATAGTAGACCACCGCGAATAGCGCGTTGCTCACGGCGAGGGGAAAAATAAGCCTCCGCATGTTGATACCTAGCGCACGCAGCGCCACCAGGATCGGCTCTTGGCCCACCGCTGCGACGCCGAGGATCATCCCGCCCCACACGCCCCACTTCGCGGCCATCTCCATCGCCCTCGGTTTTCGCATGCGCTCCATGAAGCGCTCGACGAAGCCGATCCGCCGCGTCTGTCCGCCGAGCCACGCCACGGCGAGCCCCTCCACGAAGCCCGACACGGCAACGACGGGCACCATCACGCGCGGGTCGAGCCCGAACCCGATGCCGGCCGCGCACGCCAACGACTGACCCGCGACGAGCGCGGGCGTCATCGAGAGACCGATCACCGTTGCCCATCGCCCGACAGCCATGGCTCAGTCTAGCGTCCCTTCGGCGGTAACGAGGGGCTTCGCTTCGTGGGGTCACCGAGCTTCACGTTGAGCCTTGCCGCCTCGATCAGAAACGCGGTGATCACCTCGGCGTCGAGCTCCGTGGGCGAGGTGATCTTGACGTGCCGCATCCTGCTGCCGCCTTCGAGCACGCCTGCGTGATCCGTGAGCTCCGCGCCGCGCCAGAAGCCGAACGAGACGTGCGCCTTCGCCGGCTTCACCCACGCGATGGGCCCGCAGAGATCGAACACGGGCTGACCCCACTTGATGGAGACGGTCGCGTCGGGGACGACGCGCGTGACGAGCGCGAGGAGCGCCTTCACGACCTCGCCATGCCAACCCTTCGCCTTCGCAGTGACCCACGCCGTGACGGGCATTCCCTTCAGCGGCGACACCTTCGCGGTCATGCCGCCGCTCTTCTTGGCGGCTGCCTTCTTTGGCTTCCTGGTGGCTGCCTTCTTTGGCTTCTTGGTGGACTTCTTGGCGAGCTTCTTCTTGGGGGCCATCGGGCGCGAGTATACCCAGCGCACATTGGCTGACCAGACGGTACGACTCGCACGTGCGCGGCCACAGCTGGTGTGGAGCCGATGCCGTGGATGGGTCACGTTGTGCCGTGCACAACACGGAAAATCCCGCCATTTTCGAGCAAGACGGCGGGCCCGGCGCTTGCTCGATGAGGTCTCATGGAACGAACGACGCTCGGACGGCTCGGTGTGGGTGCGCTGATCTTCGCGGCGCTCTTGGGCGTGACCCGGCGCGCGGAGGCCATCGCAGCTCCGAACCTCTGCATCCCGGCGCGCATGGCTCCGGTGGCGACGAGCATCCCGCACAACTTTCCGGGCTTCGGCTACGACGTGCCGAGCGCGGCGACGACGAACGTCCACCTTGTCGACACGACCAAGGGCGCGAGTGAGCTGCCGGTGACGCTCGGCCCCGTGACCGCGCCGTGGAACAAGGTGAGCCCGCAGGCAGGCTTCACCGTGGGTGACTCGTACACACTCACGTTCGACTCGCTCTGCTACGGCGGCATGACGTTGCCGGAGCAGAAGCCGATCACGTTCACCATCGTCGCGGACGCGCCCATCCCCACGACGATTGGCGACGTGATGGGCACGCCCACCGTCGTCGTGAAGGACCACGGTACAAGCGAGGTCGATCTGGATGCAATCTACACGCTTTCTGCCGAGATGAAGCCGTGGGCTGCCGTGTACGAGCTCGCGCTCGAGATGGACGGTCGCACGATGGAGACGCATGCGAACGTGGCATCGGCCGGTGACACCGTGCACCTCACGTCGCGTGGGTGGTGCGACGAGGTGAGCTCGAAGGCGACGACGCACACGGTGAGGCTCACTGCGACGCTGCCGTTCTCACCTGGTCTGCAGACCATGACCACCGCGCTCGACTTCACCTGCCCCGCCCCGCACATCGTGACGCCCACGGCGGGCGTGCTCACGCCGCCCACGCCAACGGAAACGACGACGACTCCCACGTCCGGCGCGGGCACGCACAGCGGCGGCTGCGCCATCAGCGCGTCCAGCGCGTCCAGCGCGGCGAGCGATGGAATCCTGGGTGGGGTTGGCCTCTTGCTGGGTGTCACGGTGATCTTGCGGAAGCGAACCACGAAGGGAGCACGCTGAGATGAAGACGAATCTCATGAACCGGTCGAGCGAGGCCACGCTGCTGCGCGTCTTCGGCAAGATCCTCGCGAGCGCGAGCGCTGGCGCCGCTGTGTCCACCATGGCCCTCGCGTGCGGCGGCGCCACCGTGGAGCCTGGCGGCGGCGGTCCCAATCCAACGTACACGTCGCTCTGCGGCGCGGGCGCGCCGAAGACGTTGCTCGCTGGCATGCACACGGTGCCTGCGATCGACGGCGCGGTGTCGCGCTCGGAGTCCGCGTTCCTTCCGCCGAATCCGAACCAGCCGAACCAGGTAACGCCGCCGCCGCCAGGCGCAGAGGGTGATTTCTGGAAGGCCACCAACGGCGAGACGGCGGGCGTGCTCTGCAAGACGTCGACGAAGCAGGCTGCCTGCCAGGATGAGGTGCAGAACTACCGTGTGCTGCCCGCGCTCCAGTCCACGTGCGCGGCGCAGTATCCGCACGCGAACTACGCGGACGACGGCTGCGACGTCTCGTACATCCTCTACACGCGCGGCGACGAGATCGGCGTGGCGCGCACACCAGCGGAGACGCTCGCGCTCATCGGCCAGATCGACACCGTCGAAGAGGCGCTGTGGGTAGCCGGTACGCAGGGGTACACGACCAGCTGTGGCAGCAGCCAGGCGCCGGACTCCCAGTTCCGCACCACGAACGACGGCGGCTACGATCTGGAGCTGGTGAAGAACCAGTTCTGCGGCCCGGGCGAGACCGACAAGGTGCATGTAGACTACAAGGGTACGGTCACCGTGCTGGAGACCGCGGCGCTCCCGGTTCAGCCCTGCGCGGCGGGCCGGCGGCCGGACGGGATGTCGATCGGGAAGATCGCGCGCGAGGGCCACGGCCCCGTGGGCGAGTACTTCGCGTCGATGGCGATCCTGGAGAGCGGCGCGGTGATCGCGTTCCGCAGGCTCGAGAAGGAGCTGCTGCGCGCGGATGCGCCGCCGGCGCTGCTTCTGCGAGTGCGCGTGGCCATCAAGGACGAGATCCGGCATGCGCGCAAGACCACCGCGCTCGCGATGAAGCACGGCGTGACGCCGGGCGCGCCGAACTGCGTGAGGCACCCGGGCGAGCGCACGCTGCTCGACATCGCGCTCGAGAACGCGCGCGAGGGTTGCGTCCGAGAGACGTACGGCGCGCTGGTGGCGCACCTGCAGGCGGAAGAGGCGAGCGACGCGGATGTGCGCGCTTGCATGCGCGAGATCGCAACGGAGGAGACGCAGCACGCGGCGCTGTCGTGGGACGTCGCGACGTTCCTGGAGAGCCGCTTGACTGCGGAGGAGCGCGCGCAGGTCGCAGACGAGCGCCGCATGGCCGTGCGCGACCTTTTGCGCGAGCTCAGCGTTCCAGGCTGCGAAGAGGTCCGCGAGGTCGCGGGCATCCCCGCGCCAGAAGTTGCAACCTACATGCTTTCACGCCTGGAGCCCTTCCTGCTCGCGTGAACGACGCCGTCACTCCACGTATGAATCCACGAACGTCGCCTGCGGTCAGTCTATCGGGACGAAGGTCGCCAGGACCGGGGTGCCGTTGAGCTCGTTCAGGTGGAGCTTTCTCGGGTTTTTCTCGAAGAGCATCTGGAACTGATAGTTCTCGACGTTGCCGCTCTGGAGCTCGACGAAGAGGCCGTTGCGCGTGGTTGCGTCGTTGAACGCAACGAACATGCTGCTGAAGGCGCTTGCATCGGGCACCGCCGAGCCGTCGCCCGCTTCGACGCCGGCCTCGCTCGGGGCTCCGGCGAAGACGTAGTAGTAGAGCCCACCGCTGCGGTCGGGGTCCGTGGACGGCGTGAAGGCCTGGGTCTGGTCTGCGTAGTCCAGAAACGCCCACGTCCCCGAGAGATTGAAGTCGAAGGTCAGCCCGGTGCCACGCGGGAGGTTCCAGTCGCTCGGGTCGGTTGACTTGCAGTGGTACCAGCGACCCGCAAGGCGCGCGCTGAGCTCGGTCGCGCTCGTGTACGTGTCAATCTGGCCCGCGGCCGCCGCGCACTTTGCGTCGAGCCGTTCCAGCGGTGTGCCGGTGTTGGGATCGGCCAGGAACGGTGGCCCGTCGGTGCCGCTGTCGGGCGCTGGTGTGCTCCCCACCGTGAGCTCGCTGACGCCGGCACATGCGACGAGCGTGAACGCGACTGCGGACACGGACAACGCGAGGACGCTTGCGTGAACAACGGCGCGCACACGTCATACGTACCACGCCTTTCTAAAAGCGCATTCTTCGCCTATTCCTTTGCCGTGCGCCTTCCTTCGTTCGCCAGCTCCAGGTGGCTGCGCCTCTGCGCTGCGTGCGTTGCCTTCGCGGGATTCGCCCTGGGCTCGACGCGCGCGAAGGCGGACACGTCGCACAAGGCGCGCCTCGTTTACCTGCGCGGGATCGGGACGGAGACCTGCCCGCCAGAGGCTGAGCTTTCAGATGCCGTGGCCGCGCGTCTTGGCTACGAGCCGTTCTCAACATGGGCGCAGGACACGCTCTTCGTGGAGCTCACGAAGGACGCTCAGGGCTTCACGGCCAAGGTGAAGCTCGTGGACTCCGGAAGCAACGTCCGCGGTGAGCGGGAGCTGCATGCGCGAAACGCATGCGCGGACCTCGTGCCGACGATGGCGCTGACGATCAGCCTCGCGATCGATCCCATGGCAAGCGCGCGCAACGGCGCACTCCCGGAAGACACGCCGCCCCGCGAAAAACCGGTGGATCTGGATGCGGGCGCGCCGCCCTCGCCACCTCTCACCGACGCCGGAGAGGCGCGTCACATGGACGAGAACATGCACGATCCGCAGCCGCACGCGGAGCAGAGCCTCGCTCTTGGCGTGGGCGTGCTCGGTAGCGTGGGCTCTGCGCCTGCGCCGAACGTGGGCCTCTCGCTCTTCGCGGAAGGTCGCTATGCGTGGCTGAGCATCGGCCTCGAAGGGCGCGTGGACCTCCCGAGCTCGGCGAGCGTCGATCACGTGGTCGCTGTCTCGGGCGCGAGCCCCGAGGTGTCTTCATGGCTCCTCGTCGGTGAGCTGCGCGCGTGCGGTCACGTGCGTGGCGCGTTCGGGTGCGTGCTCGGGATCGCGGGCGAGCTCCACGCGAGCGGCATCGACGTGAGCTCACCGCGCGAGGCCGGCGCGCTCTACGGGGCAACGGGCCTTCGCGCTGGCTACGACTACGACATCGTTCCCCGCTTCGCGCTGCGCGGACAGATCGAGGGCGACCTGGTGCTCACGCGCTACGCCCTCTCGGTGGGCGGCGTGGAGGCGTACAGATACGCGCCGATCGCCGGAAATGTGGGCGTTTTGGGGGTGGTGCGATTCCAGTGACGAAATCGGGCGCGACCGACCAAGCACAGGACATGGGCGCCCGTAGAGCGGACGCGGCGGCGGAGCCGTTTCGCCGAATGTTCGATGAAGAATACGACTACGTGTACCACTCGCTCAGACGCCTGGGCGTGCACACCCGCGACCTCGAGGACGTCGTCCACGAAGTGTTCGTGGAGGTGTGGAAGAATTTTTCGAAGTTCGATCCGGCGCGCCCCCGACGTCCGTGGCTCTTCGCTTTCGCCTTCCGCTTCGCTTCCACCTACAGGCGCCTCGCACGCCACCGGCTCGATCTGGGCGGTGACGACGACGCCCCCGCGACAGGCCCCGGCGCACACGAGACCATGGAAAAGAAGGACGCGGCACGCATACTCGAGGATGCTCTCGCGACGATGAGCGTGGAGCTTCGCGGCGTCTTCGTGCTGTACGAGATCGACGAGACGTCGATGAAGGACGTCGCGGAGTCACTCGACATCCCCGTCAACACTGCGTACTCGCGGCTGCGGCTTGCCCGTGCGGCGTTCGAAGCGTACGTGGCAGACGCCCGCGGTCGCGAGCAGGCCGCACAGAAAGGAGGAGCACCGTGAGCGATGAGCTACCCGACATGAGCGAGACTGCACGCACGCTCCTTCGCGGCGAGAAAGGCCCGCTCTCCGCGGCGCCTGGCAAGGCCCGCGTTGCCGCGCGCCTCGACGCGACGCTGTTCGGCCCCGGCGGCGGTGGCGGCGGTGGCGGCGGTGGCGACGGTGGCGGAGGTGGCGGCGCTGTGAGCGGCGCGAGATGGATGTCGCATGCACTCATCGGCGTCGGCGGCGTCGTGCTGGGCGTCGCGCTGACAGTGGGGCTGCGCAAGCCCGACATCATGCAAGCTCCGCCGACCGTCGTCTCGGTCTATGTCGATCGCGCGCCACCGCCGAGCGCCACACTGGTCACGCCCATCGTGGTCGCCTCCGCAGCGCCAATCACGAGCACGAGCGCAACAGGCACGATAAGCGCCAGCGCTCCCGTGCAGCAGCGTCCGGACAACATCTCGGAAGAGCGCGCACTGCTCGACACTGCACGCACTGCCCTCGGTCGCAGCGACGGCGCGAGCGCGCTGGATGGTGTGAAGAAGCACGAGCAGCGCTTCCCGAAGGGCCAGCTCACGGAGGAGCGCGAGGCGATCGCGGTTCAGGCGCTCGTGGCGCTGCATCGCGGTGACGAGGCCCGCGCGCGAGGTGAGCGCTTCAAGCGCACCTATCCGAACAGCGTGCTCGCTCCAGCCGTGAACGCCGCGCTCGATGCGATCCCGAAATAGTCAGCCGGTTCGCAGCGCCGGATCCTTCGTCAGCTCCTGGATGAACGCGTCCCACCGCGCGCGCCCGCGGATCTCGCCGAAGAACTCGATGCCGATGCCCGCTTGCCGCATCACGCCATCGGCGTCCTCGCCTGGCTGCTGGACGTGCACCACCATCGCGTGGCCGCTCACCTCGTGATGATCCGGCAGCAGGAAGGACACGCGCACCAGCTTGCGCGGCCCAGTCACGAGGTCCGTGCGTAGATAGGCGCCGCGGAAGCTCACGTCGTCCGTGACGATCTCGCGCGTGTCGTGACCGAGGGTCAGCGTCGTGACGAGCTGCGCGCGGTAGCGCAGATCGCGGCGGTTCTCGGTGACCATGCACACGAGTTAGGCCAAGCGCCTCCCTTGGACAAGAGTGAGCGGACGTCCGCATCGCCAGAGCAGGAAAAAACGCGCCAAACGCCCCGAAATTGCGGCCTGCACACGCTGCAGAGGTTCCGGCTATCATGGCCAACGATGAAGAAACCTCTCAGGGCGCAGGCCGTGTTGCTCGTGCTGGTGTCCGCGCTGGGCCTTTCTCAGCTCAACTGCGGCCTCATCCTCCACCCCGACCGCAACGGCCGCCGCGGCTCGCGCGTCGACGTCGTCGCCATCGTGCTCGATTGCCTGTGGTTGATCCCCGGCATCGTCCCCGGCGTCGTGGCGCTGCTCATCGATTTCGTCACTGGCGGTATCTACGAGGCAAGTCTGCACCACCTGCGTCCAGGTGATCCCGTTGGACTGCGCTTCAACGGGCCCGCGCCTCGTGCCGCGGACATGGACATCACGCTCACGGCGCCGGATGGCAAGGTGCACTCACTCGCGAGCCGCCACGTGGACCAGGGCCACGAGATGGACCAGACACCGCTTCACTTGCCCGACACGCTCGCGCCAGGCCGCTACGGAATCTCGATCGCGATCAACGGACGCGAGAACGCGCACTTCTCGGTAGAGGTCCGGTGAGGCGAGACCGATGAAGGCGCTTCGAACACCGGAAGAACGCTTCGCGGGTCTGCCCGACTACCCGTTCACTCCGCGCTACGTCGACGTGGGCGCAGACCTTCGCATGCACTACGTGGACGAGGGCCCGCGCGACGGGCGCGTCGTCCTCATGTTGCACGGCGAGCCCTCGTGGAGCTACCTGTACCGGAAGATGATCCCGGTGTTCGCGAAGGCGGGCTTCCGCGCGATCGCGCCGGACCTCATTGGCTTCGGGAAGAGCGACAAGCCCACGCGCACGGACGACTACTCGTACGCAGGACACGTGGCGTGGATGGTGCGCTTCCTCACGGCGCTGGACCTCTCCGGGATCACGCTGGTGGCACAGGACTGGGGCTCACTCATCGGGCTGCGGCTGGCCATGGAGAACGACGCACGCTTCTCGCGCATCGTGATCGCCAACGGCTTCTTGCCCACGGCGGAGCGAAGCGTTCCGGCGGCGTTTCGAGCCTGGCGTGCGTTCGCGCGCTTCTCTCCCGTGTTCCCCATTGGCCGCATCATCGCCTCCGGCTGCGTGAAGAAGCCAGACGCGCGCGTTCGCGCCGCGTACGACGCGCCCTTCCCGACGTCCGCGTACAAGGCAGGCGCGCGCATCTTCCCAGCGCTCGTTCCGACCAGCCCCGACGATCCCGCAGTGCCCGCGAACCGCGAGGCGTGGAAGCGCCTGGGCGAGTGGAAGAAGCCGTTCCTCACGCTGTTCGGCAAGAACGATCCGATCCTCGGCGGGGCAGACGCGCCGCTGCAGAAGCACGTGCCGGGCGCGAAGGGGCAACCGCACGAGCGCTTCTGGGGCGGGCACTTCGTCCAGGAAGACCGCGGTGACTACCTGGCCGACGCGATCGTCAAATGGCTGGACGCAAGCTGACGACGGCAGCGCGTTTTCAGGCGTTCCGCATCTCGCGGGCGAGCTTCACTCCTGCGCCTATTGCGCCGGAGACGCTTGGCATGCCGGCGGTCGCGTTTGCCAGGTAGAGATTTCCTAGCGAAGTCTGCACTGGCTTTCGGGCGAGCGTCACGTTCGCAGGGGTGAGCGCGGCGCCGTACGAGTTGCCCTTCGGCGCGCGGCAGTATCGCGCGTTCGTGGCGGGCGAGCCGGTCACGCGCATGGTGAGGTGCTCGCGCAGCTTGGGCACGTAGTCCCGTTCCACGATCTCGAGGATGCGATCGCGGATCTTCTTCTTCTCCACGTTGTAGGCGCGGCGATCGCGCTCACGCAGCTCCGCCATGTACTGGTAGTCGCAGGCGGTGCAGAGCTCCAGGATCTGATGACCGGGCGGGCAGATGCCGGGCTCGTCGGTATGCAGGCTCGGCGTGCTCATGAAGAGCCACGGATCGGACAGGTCATGGCGGTGGAGCTGGTCCTTGTACATGCGCCCGATGTCCGAGTGCGGGTAGTGCCAGACGTTGTGCGAGCCGAAGCCGTGGTCGCGCAGATCGATCCCCTGAACGCCCATGTACATCGTGAACGTGGCGCACGAATATTCGTACCGCGTGCTGTTCCACTCTGCGCGCGAGACATGCTGCCTGCCGATCATCTCCCAGGTTCGCGCGGGATCCATGTTGGATACGTAGCGCTCCGCCGTGTAGCGCTCGCCCGCGGCGGTCTCGATCGCGGCGACCCGCCCGTCTGCAAGGTGGATGCGCGACACGGTGGTACCGAGCTTCATCTCACAGCCGGGGAGGCGCGTGAACGCCTCGGCGATCGTGGCGACGAAATGCCCGAAGTGCTTCCGCGGATAGTACGCGCCGCGGTCGTAGCCGGAAACGAGCGCCACGTGCAGGATGAAGCTCACCTCTTCGGGCGGCAACAGGTAGTCGCCCGACTGCCCCGCGAGGACCGCGCGCAGGTGCGGTGGCATGGCGATCTTGTCGTACACGTCCGCGAGCGTGTGCCGCTGGTGGCGCAACAGGTTTGGAAATCGCAGCGCGGCGCTCGCGAGCACGAGCGGGTTCCAGGAGCTCGGTAGCTCGCGGTCGTCATCGAGCTCGCGCGCCACCGCCTCCACGGCCTCGAAGTAGCGGATGATCGGCGTTCGCCACTGCGGATAGCGGCGAATGAGGCGCGACTGGAACGTGAGCAGCCCGTTCGGGATACGCACGCGATCGCCGGCCACCACGACGTGATCGAACCCCTCGGGATCGAGGCGCACGAACGGCACCTCCTCGCGAACGCCGATCTCGCGCAGGAACGTGTCCACGGTCCCGCCCTCGCCGCAGCCGAAGATGTAGTGGACCTGCGCGCAGAACCGAAACCCACGCATCTCGAACGTATGCGCGTAGCCGCCGGGGACGTCGTGCGCTTCGAGCAGAAGCACGCGTCGCCCGTCTCGCCCGAGCAGGTTCGCAGCGGCAAGGCCAGCCATGCCCGCCCCGATCACGATGTCGTCGAAATGAGTCAGCTCAGCGCATCCCTTCGCAGCATGCTACGAAAAATCGGAACTTCACGCGATGGGCAATGTCAGTGTCTTCGTGCGACACAAGAAAAGCATTCTCGCCGCGGCGCTCGTCACCGCAGGTTTCATCGTTGCGCTCGGGACGGTGGGTCCGGCGTCTGCCGCCGAGCCCTCCGCGTCCGACTGCGTCACCGTCCTCCGCACCGAGAAGTCGCAGGGCCTGGACATGAACGTGAACAACGCCTGCGGGCGCGGGCTTGCGTGCGAGCTCCGCTGGACGGTGCAGTGCGAGACCGCCGAAGGCAAGGTCACGCAGCGCGCACCCAAGGCTTCACGCTTCAACATCGACGCATCGGGCCAGAGCCAGATCGTCGCGTCCGCGTCCGCATGCAAGGACAGCTGGACGGTCACCGACGTCACGTGGAGCTGCGCAGGCCGCTGAACCCGCAAAGCTAGCGCCAGTCATGGTAGCTTCGCCGACCGGAGGGCCGGACGTGAAGCCAATCGTGAAGCGCGTGCTCAAGGGTGTCGGTGGTGTGATCGCGGTCCTTGCGATCGGCGGCGGCATCTTCGTGAAGTCGAAGACTAGCGCCTTCGACGACAGCATGGATCTGGTCTACGACGTCTCTCTCACGCAGGTTCCGGAGACCACGGATGCCGAGGTCATCGCCCGCGGCAAGCACGTGGTGGAGGCGCTCGGTGGCTGCACCTCCGCGAACTGCCACGGCGCGGACCTGTCTGGCGGCAAGCCGCTCGTGATGGGCCCCGTGTGCACGCTCATCGGGCCGAACATCACCCCGAAGGGATTGGGTGCACTCTACACCAAAGCGGAGATGGTCCGCCTGCTCCGCCACGGTGTGAAGAAGGACGGGCGCTCCGTCCGCTTCATGCCGGTGCAGGACTTCAACTGGCTTCCGGACTCCGACCTCTTCGCGGCCGTGACGTACCTGAAGACCGTGCCGAGCGTGGACAGACAGAACGACGCCACCGAGATCAAGACGCTCGGCAAGATCCTCGACCGCAACGACAAGTTCGTCGTGGACGTCGCGCGCCGGATCGATCACCAGAAGATGGACCTCGCGCCGCCGCCGACGCCCACAGCGGACTATGGGAAGTACATGGGGCGGCTCTGCATCGGCTGTCACGGCGCGCACCTCTCGGGCGGGCCGATCCCCGGCGCGCCGAAGGACCTGCCGGTGCCACTCAACATGACGCCCGACGACTCGGGCATCAAGGGGTGGACGTACGAGGACCTCGACGCGCTCCTCACGAAGGGCCTCCGCAAGAACGGCAAGCAGCTGAACCCGTTCATGCCCATCGAGAACTGGAGCCAGATGAACGAGACGGAGAAACGTGCATTATACACGTATCTCATGAGCCTCCCGCCCCTTCCCTTCGGCGGGCGCTGAGCGGTGATGAGCGGAGACCCCAGCGGAGACCCCAGCGGAGACCCGAGCGAGGGCACCGGCGGGACCGACGAGCCCGTGGTCTTCACGGATGCACTCACTCTCCGCAAGGTGATCCTCGCTGCGTCGCTCGGAACACTGTTCGAGTGGTACGACTTCTATCTCTACGGAAGCCTCGCGATCTTCTTCGGCGGCCTGTTTTTTCCGAGCACGAACGACACCGCGCAGCTCCTCGCGAGCCTGGCCACGTTCGGCGCCGGCTTCGGCGTGCGTCCGCTCGGCGCGATCGTCTTCGGCCACCTGGGCGATCTGGTGGGACGCAAGTACACCTTCCTGGTGACCATGACCGCGATGGGCCTGGGCACGGCGCTCATTGGCTTCCTGCCCACGTATGCGACCTGGGGGCTCGGCGCGACCGCGGCGCTCGTCGCGCTTCGGCTGTTGCAGGGCCTCGCGCTCGGCGGCGAGTACGGCGGCGCGGCGACCTACGTCGCGGAGCACGTCCCGGACGAGAAGCGCGGCTACTACACGAGCTTCATCCAGACCACGGCGACGCTCGGCTTCTTCCTCTCCATGGGCGTCATCGGCACCACCCGCGTGTGGATCGGGGAGGACGCGTTCAAGGCGTGGGGCTGGCGCATCCCGTTCCTCATCTCGTTCGTGCTGCTCGGCGTGTCGCTCTACATCCGTCTCAAGATGCGTGAGTCGCCGCTGTTCGCGAAGATGAAGAAGGAGGGCAAGACCTCCAGGAATCCGATCAAGGAGAGCTTCACGAACCCCGAGAATCTGCGGTTCGTGGTGCTCGCGCTCTTCGGCGTGACGGCCGGTCAGGGTGTGGTCTGGTACACGGGGCAGTTCTACGCGCTCACGTTCCTGCAGAAGACGCTCAACATCGACTGGAAGACGTCGTACGAGCTCGTGAGCATCGCGCTTGCGCTCGGCGCGCCGCTCTTCGTGGTGTTCGGCTGGCTGTCGGACAAGCTAGGGCGGAAGCGCATCATGATGGCTGGCTGCGCGCTCGGCGCCCTCACCTACGTGCCCATCTACATGGCCATGAAGGCGTGCTCCAACCCGAACCTCCTGCCCAAGGCCGACCCCGCCGAGATCAACCACGCCGCGATGGTGGCGCTGCTCTTCATCCAGGTCGTCTACGTGTGCATGGTCTACGGGCCGATCGCGGCGTTCCTGGTGGAGCTCTTCCCCACGCGCATCCGCTACACGTCCATGTCGCTGCCGTATCACCTGGGCAACGGATGGTTCGGCGGCTTCCTCCCGCTCATCGCGACGGCGGTCACCGCGTCGGCGTGGGCCAAGCGAGTGTTCGGACCGAACGCGATCTACACGGGCCTCATGTATCCCATCGGTGTGTGCGCGGTGACTCTGGTCGTGGGCGGGCTTTGGGTCACGGAGACCCGCACGCACAAGCTCGATCGCGCGTGAGCCTTTCGTAGCAGGGACTCAGTGTGCGAAGACCGCGTCCCCATCCCGACCGAGTGGCCCTGCCGACGAGGTGCCGGCGAGGTTGCGGCAGATCAAGGATGGCGGACAAGCCGCTGCGCACGCGCTGGACGCGCTCGCCGCGGGCATGTGGCACCATGGCGCGGTCGCAGCGAGCTAGGGGTGCGTGAGCTGCAGGTTGTAGGCGACGCGCGTGCTCTTCCGGACGAGGACCTTGAGCGCGTCATGCGAGAGTGCTCGGAACGCCGCTCGGGGGTTCCGCACGAGCGCGCGGACACTCCGGTCCCACGCGCCAACAACCGCCCGTGCATCTCGAGCGCTCTCAGCGGCATGCAGCGGCGCGACCTTGTCTTGCACGACCAGTTGCACGTGATCCGCGTAGAGCGTCAGTAGGCCAGGGCGATCGAGCCCGCAAACGCGGATGGTCTCTCGTCCCCACTCTGTCTTGCCTCGCGGTATCCACCGCTCCTTGCCTTGGATGCGGTCCCGCTGAAACTCGATGTGATCCATGGGGTCTGGCGCGGCGACTGTCGCAGGATCGATAACGAGCGGGTCTTCGGTGCCCGGAGGGGCCTGTAGCGGCGCCAAGGCAACACAGCCCGCTACAAGTGGGAACTGCATCTTCTTGCAGTCGCTGTTGCAATCGACACACGAGAACAACAGGTTCTCCCAGGTCCATGTCAGCCACCAGTAGGCGAACTTGGGCCTGTAATGTTCAACATGTCGGTACTTCGCCTGCTCCTCCGTCTTCTCGCAGTAGCAGCACTTGAACGACTGCATCTCGAAGAGCTGCTGCTTGACGACGCCATAGCCGTCGAGATCCTTCACCGTGCCTGCAGCATGAGCTGCCACGGCGGCCTGCACCTTCGTCTGGCGGACCGGCGCGAGAGCAGTGGGTTCGGCGGTGCGAGGGATCTTGATCAAGGTGACTATTCCCGAGGAACTGGTTGCCAGTCCGGCGCGACCCCAGCCATCTCCAGCTCCGCGCGCAACGCGGGCAGCTCGGCCTCCTCCTCCGCGCTACGGGTCGGATCATTGGCGAGGCGACCGTACCGTTTGAGTTTGTTACCCAGCTCGTGCGGATAGAGATCCTTGATGCCGAAGAAATCGGCGTATAGCTCGGAGCCAGTGAGAAGCTGCGGCGTGTGGCTCGAGCCTGTGACGAGAACGCTGCCCGCGGGGTCCGACGAGAGCATCCAGACCTCGTCTGCAGCGAGCCCCGGCAGCACCATCGGCGAATGCGTGGTGACGACGAATTGGAGGGCGGGGAAGACCTTCTTGAGGGCGGGTATCAAGTTCACCTGCCACACCGGATGCAGGTGCAAATCGATTTCGTCGACGAGGACGATCCCTTCCATCTTGTCTGCTTCAACGGGCGCGCCCGCTTCGAGCAGTACCTGTCCGACGAGATCGGAGAGCCATGCGATGACGGATTGGTAGCCGTGAGAAAGCCACAGCGCGGGGACGCGAATGGGCTCACCTCTTGAATCGACGATGTCCATCTCGAAGCGCTGCGCTTCCTCGAGGTCCTTGCTCGTCCGCACTCCGCCCCGACCACGTAGTTCGAGACCCGTGATGTGCGGAAGGAGTCCACCTTGAATGAGGACGGTCTGCAGGATCTTCGCGAAGGCGAGGCGCATGTCCTGATCGAAGAGATCGATGAAGCCCGTCGCGATGGGTCGCTCACCGAACAGCGGTCGCAGACGATCCAAACTGGCGTCAGTCGGGCGCGATGTCGCACCCACTTTGGAGAGTGGGCGAGCGGGGCCGTATCCAGCAACGAACCAGTCAGATAGGCCTCTGCTCCGCGCTTCGCCAAGCGGGTCGTTCGCGCCTTTGACGCCTAAGTAAGCGGAGCTGCCCTCGAAGACCCGCTGCTTGGGTCCGAGTGAAAGGCTCGACTTGAGCTGCGGTGGCGACTGGCCTGGATCGGCGGTGGGGCGATCGAGGAACTCCGGGTAGCCGTTCGTGCCTCCACCGCGCGGATCGACCGGGGTATGCACCCAATTCATCACGTAGCCAGGGTAGGTTCGTCGATCATCGCGCTCCTTGCTGAAGCCGAACTCCGCATCTATGGCGATGATGCTAGGGTTCCGGAGATCAGGCCACGACGCGACGACGTCGGACACGAGCTGACTCCCTCGGTCGCGCCCACTGGCGGCAGCGGCGATTGCCTGGAGTAGCGTCGTCTTGCAAAGGCGGTTCTCGCCAACAAGGACCGTCCACATTCGCGGCGATCCGTCTTCCCGCGTGAAGCTCAGCGACACGTCGCGAAGCAGCTTGACGTTCCGAACGCGGAGGCTCCGCAGATGCATCGAACGGAGCTTACTGCAGTACGTGTCGTAAACCAAACGCGTCGGCGCGGAAGGCAAAGCACCGGACCATCTGCAGCCTCCCGCCTATTTGGGCGGCCCTTCCCTCCGAGGTCATCTATCTTCGGCCCCGGAGGCAGGGACATGGCGAAGCGGACGAAGGCGACGAAGACAACGACCCCGACCACGCAGATCGTCTTGAAGGTCGACCCCATCATGAAGCGCACCTATGCGGCGCTCGCGAAGATCATCGCGAGGACCACCGCGCAGGAGAAGAAGGACTTCGACGCGCGATGGGAGGCCGCGGGTACCATCGTCGAGCGCGAGCTGTACCGCGTTGCGGGGTTCGCCACGGCCGACGAGTTCTATCGAGGCGTCATGCACGAGGAGCCGCGCGTCGCCCAGCGGTTCGTCCGCGTCGCGCGCTTCGCGAGCCCCGAGGAAGAGGTCATCTACGGCATCTACAAGCTCGACGCCGCGATCGGCTTCATCGAGGCAAAGCTCGGTCATCCCCTCGCCCATCCGCCGCTGCCCGTCGCCTTCGCGAGGCTCCGCATCCCCGTCGGCGGCGCGCGCACGAAGCGCCTCGAGCACGCGACCATCGCCGAGATCAACGCCGCGACGACGAAGCTCACCACGCGCGGCCGCAAGCCCACGAAGAGCGCCGCCCACGCCGCCTTCGAGAAGGCCCTCTCCGCCATCTCGTCCCTCGACGGCGTGCACGTGCACGAGCGCAATGGGTTCGTCACCTTCCAGAAAGTACCCGTCGCAGCGATCCACCACTTCGTGGGCGCGCTCACCCACGCGGCCGCAAGACTTCGCTGAGCGGCCTGCGAGACGTGTCGGTCAGCGGCCTTGGATCTTGACCCACTCGCTCTGTCCCGGCGCGTGGTGGTACGTCGCGTCCTTGCCGCAGCCGTGGACCGCGATGGTGCAGTCGTAGTCGTTGCTCACTCGCTCACGACAATCGCCAGCCACCGCCAAATGGTGCGTTACCATCACGGGGATGGAATGGCGGACTCGCGCGGTCGTCGCTACATGCGTGGCGATTGCAATCGGCATCCCGCTCGCGAGCGGTGGCTGCTCGACGTCGGGACATACCCCATGTGGAGCGGCCTGCGTCGCCGGCGAGCGATGTTGCCAGCACACGCAGGTTCACCGGCTGCTCGACGGTGGGTCCCCGACAAATCCCCGACGGTGGTCACCCGCTCGAAGAAGTCTTCGAGGCTTGCGTGCACTCTGCTGGCGAGGGCGACCTTCCTGGTGAAGGAAGAGGACCGGGACCGCGCGCAGGCGATCCTGTCGAGCCTCGCATTCGCGCCCGGCGAAGACGCGACCGCGGCCGAGCCCGTGACGCTCGATGCGCCCCGAGCTCCCGCCGCGTAGACGCGCCGTCTACCTCGCCGCGCTCGTCGTCGTCTCGGCCCTCGCCGCGTTCGTCGCCATGCGGCTCCGCGACGGTGGCTTCGAGTCGGCCGCGCCGGTCGCATCCGGCCCGCCCGCGCAGCTCGAGCTCGTTCGGATCGACGACATGGTGGATCCGCTGGCGTCGGTGCGGGACGAGGACCTCCCGGAAAACAGCGGCATCTCCATCTACAGCGAGAACGCACCGGCAGGCGGCTACGAGACGAAGCAGGTGCACTTTGCACGCATCGTCGCGCAGGACGGCGAGCCCCGGTCCGGGACGCGCGCGCGCCTCCTCGCGTTCCTGGGCACTGTGAAGCTGCCCGCGGGCGACGAGCCGAAGCGCTTTGCGCTGGAAGAAATAGAGGACGTCGACGGTGACACGCGCAAGGTGACCTTCATTGGCTATCGCAGCTTCCTGCTCACCGGTTCGCCAGAGCTCACGAACGCCGACGTCGACGACGCGATGGTCGTCCTCGATCCCGAAACGCAGGAACCAAGGGTGAACGTAGCCCTCACGCAGAAGGGGGCCGCGCGCTTCGAGGACGTGACGGGTCGCTGGGTGCAGCGGCGCCTGGCCATCGTCCTGGACGGCGTGATCCAGAGCGCGCCAGTCATCAAGAGCAAGAGCGGCGGCGGCCACCTGACCATCTCGAACGGCCGAGCCGAGCCCGAGAAAGCCCTGTCCGACGCCGCCATCTGGAGCAAACTCTGCGCGGCCACTAGTGATGCCCCCGCCGACATGGTTCGGGATACCCTCGGCCCATGCGCGAGCTCGACCCAAAGACAAACGCGAAGACGCCGCTCGGGCTCACGGGCGCTGAGCTCCGATGGGCTAGCTGGCGCAAGCTTCCTCCGCTCACACGGCCGGCGGTGCTCCCGTTCGATCGCGAGGCGTGCCTTGCGCGCATCGCTCGGTCGCGCCAACCGAAGCACCGGCAACACCTGACCTTCGAGAACGTCGGGCTCTCTCCCGCGATGTCCAAGGAGGAGGCGCGGCTCTGGCTCGAATGCATGCGTGGCTTCGACGCGAGCAAGACGACTCCGAAGGCGCTTGCGGAATCACTCCGCAAGAAGAAGTCGCTGAAGCCCGTGGCCCTCACGACGTTGAGAAAAGATCTCCTCGCCGCCACGACGGACCTTTCGCGCGAGCTCGGCATCGTCCTCAGCGCGCTCTACTCGCCGATGGAGCTCGCAACGACGCTGTTCCTGGAAAACAAGCTGTTTCCACAATCGGACAACGGATATCGCGGGCTCGGCGAGTTCTTCTTCGCCATCCGCGAGCACGCACTCCTCAACCTGTCCGGGGCGGAGCGCGCCACGCTCCAGGCGAAGATCAAGAAAGGGATCGCGCCGGCAAAGTTCCCCACCGATCTCTACGAGGTCCCGTCGGGCGCCTTTCTCCTGGCTCCGCTCCTCGGCTTGCACGATGAGCTGCTCGCGCTGGTCCAGTCGTGGCCGGACGACGCGTTTGCTGGCCCAGACTACGTGGACGCGTACCGCGTCCCTCAGCACATCATCTTCGGACTGGGCAGCGGCGCGCTGGTGGAGAAGCACATCCGGCGCCTGAAGCTGCGCGTTCACCAGCCCGAGTACATGGCTGCGTGGATCGCGCACACCGAGTGCTCCGCGCTCGACGTGGCCGCCGAGACAGTCGTGCAGACGAAGAACAAGGGCCTGGCCGCGACACTTGCCGGTGTCCTCGCACGGATCGACTCCGAGGACGCCGCCCCGATGATGCGGACGATCCTGAAGCGCTCCAAGGCTCCCCAGATTGCAAAGCCGTGGCTCGATGCCCGCTTCGTCTGATCACCGGGGTCTGGTATCATTGTTGGGATCTCCGCCGGTGAGGACCCTGACACCGAGTGCAAGCCCGGACCGCTACCCGAGGCCGGCGCCGACCCGCAGGATGGCGGCCCCACCCAGAGGCAGGCGTGACGCGGACGGAGAGCTCGTGGGTCAGTCGTCCTCAGGATCCTCGTAAGCCGCGGCGAGCTTGCTTGCTTCGTCGCGTAGCTTCTTGTGCACGAGGATCTTCCGGAACAACTCCCACGTCGATGGGTCCGCGAGGATCTCCATCGGGCCCTTGCCCTTCGCCTTCTTCGGGATGGAGGACGGGCCCTTCTTGCGCAGCTCTTCGATCTTGTCGATGTACTGCTTCGTCGGAAACAGCTCGCCCTTCTCCCAGGCGAGCAGCGTCTTCTGCTCGAGCCCCAGCGCCTGGGCGAGCTCCTTCGCGGTGCACGCCAGGTCCTTGCGTGCGGCCTTCAGTTCGTCGGGGGTCACGGCTCGTGAAATACCACAGGTCCCGGGACGGCGATGGCGCGCGGTGCACGGATTCTCCGCGGGAGTGCTACCATCGGAGTTCTTATGCAGCTTGGTTCCGTGTTCTCGTCCCGAAGGCGCGCCGGCCTCCTCGCCATCACATGCGCGATCTCCGTCTCGTCGTTCCTCGTCTATGCGTGTGATGACGGGGGTAAGCCCGAGAACGTGACCGGCACAGCCCTGGACGGCTCTGGCGGTCCTCCCGCCGCGGACGTCGCCGTGGCTCCTGCGGACGGCAGCGCGCTCACGGCGACCGTCAGATTCGTGCATCTTGCAGCTAATCTTGGCCCGGTCGATTTCTGCCTCCGCGGCGCTGGCGACGAGGCGTTCACGGGTCCCGTGCTTGGCGGCGGCCTCGGCCCCGATGGCGGCCAGGACGCAGGCGCGACGAACGGCGACGGCGGTGACGCCCAGAGCGACGGCGGGGAGAGCGGCACGGACGAGGGTGGCGCAGACGGCTCCGCAACGGAGGGCGACCCCGCGCTCGCGCCGCGCACCATGACCAACTACGTGAGCTTCGCCGGCTCGGGCACGTTCGACGTCGCGGTCGTGTCCGCGGGGCAGAAGAGCTGCGCATCACCGCTGGCCACACTGAAGGTCACAGTCGATCCGAGCAAGCTCACGACCGTCGTGCTGTCCGGCGACTACACCGCTTCTCCCGCGGGCTCCGACGCCGGTGCGAGCGACGGCGGCGCGGGAACCCTGCGCATCTTCCGCGTGCTGGACGACCCCACGCTGGACCCGAAGCAAGCGCGCGTGCGCATGGTCAACGCCGCGTTCGGCGCGTCGTTCGTCGGCAAGGCAGAAGATCTCCGCGTGGACTCGATCGGCTCGCAAAAGACGACCATCGCAGCAGACGTGGCGCTGGGCACCGTGAGCAGTCAGAGCGTGTCTTCTCCGGTGACAGATGGCCTCGGCTACACGCTCACCGCCCCCGAACCACCCGCCAACGCGCTAGCGCTCACCGGCATAGCCGACGCTTCCTTCTCGGGAACCTGGACCAGCGTCTACACCGACCTCGGTCTGGTCGCCGCCTCGCTCCACACGGGCTTCATCGTCTCCGACAGCACCGACACGCTCGCCGTGCTCTGGTGCTCCGACACGAGCACGGTAGGCAAAAGAGTAGACTGCCGGGTCCTCCACAAACCCGCAGGCGATCTGTAGGTCTCTGGCTCTAGGTCTGTGGGCCGGCGACGGTCATCTTGGCCACGCGGAAGGTGGGAGCGGCAGTGCTGGTCCGCAGATCCAGATCGGTGCCGACTGCGTCGATGGTCTGGAAGAGCTCGTCGACGTTGAGCGAGATGGTGACCTCGCTGACAGCGGTGGTGAGCTCGCCGTTCTC
The DNA here is from genome assembly GCA_025355005.1 of Myxococcales bacterium. Classification (GTDB taxonomy): domain Bacteria; phylum Myxococcota_A; class Polyangia; order Polyangiales; family Polyangiaceae; genus JANXLV01. The sequence goes on from JANXLV010000249.1 coordinate 33,404, forward strand.
GATCAGGAAGCCGCCCGCGCCGCGCGAGAAGTCGCCCGTGACGGCGTTGAAGCCGAAGCCCATCATGTCCGTCACGTAGAGCCCGCGCTTCGTGCCCTTCAAGATGCTCTCGGGCGAGTCCTTGCCAGGCTGGAAGACGAAGTTCGAAGTGGAGCAACCCACGCCAGCGCCGCCGCCACGCCCCGCGTTGCCGGTGCTCTCGCGCGACAGCTTGCGCGCGGAGTAGCTGTCGCACAGGTACGTGCGAAGCATGCCGTTCTCCACGACCATGTTCTTGCGGCTGGCCAGCCCCTCGCCGTCGAACGGGCGTGAGCCGGGCGCGCGCGGGATGAGCGGATCGTCGATGACGGTCACCAGATCGGAGGCCACGCGTGAGCCTTCACGGCCCACGAGATAGCTTGATTTACGCCAGATCGAGCTTCCCATCACGCAGCTGGCAAGCAACCCCAGGATGCTGCGAGCGGCGTCCGGATCGAAGATGACGGGAACCTCGCACGTGGGGATGCTCTTCGCTCCGAGGCGACGCAGCGTGCGGCGCGCGGCCTCCTCGCCGACCTCCTTCGAGGGCATGAGCTCGTTCAGGTAGCGCTTCGCGGTCCAGTAGGAGCCGCGGCGCTTCTTGCCGAGATCGTCGTCAGCGACCGGCACCACGGAGAGCGACTGGTACGAGCCCATCGAGGTCGCGCGGAACCCGCTGGAGAGCACGACCGCGCTTCCACCAGCGGTGCGACCGAACGTGGCGCCTTCGCTGTTGGTGATGCGCTTGTCGAATGCGCGGGCGGCGTCCTCCGCCTCCTTGGCGATCGCCACGGCGCGACCGGCGTCCACGCGACCGCCTTCGGGATCGTAGAGGTCGAGGTCGGGAGCCTTCGCGGGGTCACACAAGAGCTTGGGGTCGGCAGGACCCGCGAATGGATCCTCCTGTGAAAGCTCCACGAGCTCCAGCGCGTCCGACACGAACCGCGCGATGCCGCGCTCCGTGAGGTCGCTCGTGGAGGTGCTCGCCACGCGCTTTCCCTTCATCACGCGCAGACCGGCGGAGCGATGCGACGCCTCTTCGACCAGCTCCGGCTCGCCCATGCGGACCTTCGCTGACAGCTCCGCGCCACGTCGGATCATGCACTCTGCGACCGTGGCGCCGCCCTTGGTCGCGGCCTCCGTGATGCGCACGCCCAGCGCGAGGAGCTCCGAGAGACCACCGTCCTTCACGTCTGACATGGACCCAGGAATAACACCGGGTCGCGTGCTCCTCCAGCCCTCACAGCTTCTCAGGTCGGCTTCTCAGGTCGGCCTCTCAGGTCGGCCTCTCACGTTGACAGGTTGGCCACGTACTCCGCGATCTCCGGCAGCGGCAAGACCTGCGACGCGAGCCCCGCCTTGACCACGGTGCCGGGCATTCCGTAGACGACCGCTGTTTCCTGCGACTCGGCGATGACGGTGCCGCCTGCGTCGCGGATCGCGCGGGCGCCTTCGAGGCCGTCGTCGCCCATGCCGGTGAGCACCACGCCCACGGTGCGCGAGCCCATGGCGCGTGCGGCGGTCGTGAGCAGCCTGTCCGCGCTGGGAACGTAGCGATCACCGCTGGCCGGCGCCTGGACCTTGACGCGGAGCTCGGATTCGACGCTCACGACCTCCATGCACTGACGCCCCGGGCACACGAAGCCAGTCCCGCGTGAGATCTTGTCGCCGTCCTCGGCCTCGCGCGTGCGAACCGTGCCGCGCTTGTCCAGGCGCTCCGCGAACGTGCGCGTGAACTTGTCGGGCATGTGCTGCGCAACGACGATCGCGCACGTCGTGTTCTGCGGCACCTTCGAGAACACCTCGAGCAGCGCGCTGGGCCCGCCCGTGGAGCTGCCGATCGCGACGAGGTAACGCGGCGCCACGTACGCCCGGATCGCCGGGGCGCTGTCGCGCGGATCAGTGGCGAAGTTCCCGCTCAGCATGGAGCGACGCGACGGCGGCGCGACGAAGGTGCTCCGCAGCGAACGGACCATCAGGACCTTCGCGAGGATCTGCTCCTTCAGCTCGTAGGCGTCCTCCGGGATGCGCTGATCGGGCTTCGTGACGAAGTCCAGCGCGCCCAGCTCGAGCGCCTTGAAGACGTTCTCCTTCTGCGCGTAGGAGGACACCACGATCACAGGCGTGGGTTGCTTGCTCATCAAGATGCGAAGGAACGTGAAACCGTCCATCTTGGGCATCTCGAGGTCCAGCGTGATGACGTCTGGCTTGAGCATCGACACCAGACGCAGCGCCTCTTCACCGTCGCCCGCCTTGCCCACCACCTCGACGTCGCGCTGGTTGGCAAAGACGTCGGCGATGTTGCGTCGGTTCATCGCCGAGTCATCCACGACGAGCAAGCGAAGCGGGCTCTGGCCTGAAGACGGTGCTTTCAAGGTGTGCCTGGGGGCCTCTTGTACACGAGGTCTTCCTTCAGATGATACAGCTCAAAGGCCGTCGTGACGTTCAAAAGCGACTCGGAGTGGCCGAGCATCAGCACGCCGCCGGGCCGCAGCTGCTCGTACAGCGTGGAGATCACCCGCTTGCGCGCGTCATCCGTGAGGTAGATGAGCACGTTCCTGCAGAAGATGGCGTCCACCTGTCCGACCACGCTGGTCTTGTCCGCGTCCGTCAGGTTCATCTGCCCGAAATGGCAGAGCGCGCGAATGGACTTGCCCACCTCGACGTCGCCATCCGCCCGTCGGTCGAAGTACGAAGTGTATGCAACGGGGATCGACGAACGGAACGAGCTCTTGCCGTAGATCCCGCGCCGCGCGAACGACACGCACTTCTTGCTGATGTCGGAGCCATACACGCGCACGTCCCAGTCATCCACGAGCCCCGACGCAAGCACGAGCGCGGCGATCGTGTACGCCTCCTCACCGGTGGAGCACCCCGCGCTCCAGAAGGAGAGACGGCGGGTCGTCTTCTTCTCCTTCGCGAGCAGCGGCAGGAGCTCCTCCTGGAACGCGCGGAGCTGGTAGTCCTCGCGAAAGAAGTACGTCTCGTGCGTGGTCATCGCGTCGATGGCCTCTTCCATCTCGGCGCGCGCGTGCGGATGGAAGCGCAGCACCTGGTAGTACTCGGAGAAGCTCTTCAGGTTCAGCGCCACCAGGCGATCGCGCAGCCGTCGCTCCATGGAGAACCGAGACTGCGGGCCCAGCGAGAGGCCGGCGATGCCGCGAAACAGCTCGCAGAAGAGCTCGTGCTCTTCCGGCTTGAGCTCGAGCTCCTCGCGGAACGGAGAGAAGCGCGACATTCCTACGCGTCCGACTCCGCGCGCGCGAGGGTGAACGAGATCGCGGCGCGCATCGTATCGTCGGTCTCCTTCTTCAGGCGCTCGGACAGCAGGCGGCGCGCGATCTCCGCCTGTCCTTCCGACACGTGACGGAGTGCATCGAACGCCGCGCCGAGCAGCGATGCATCCTTGGAGCGGCCAAGGACCTGCGTGAGGGTCTCCGTCTCGCCCAGCGCCGCGAGTGATCGCACGGCTGCGAGCGCGGCGCTCGGCTCCTCGTCCGCGACGGCGAACGTGACGGCATCACGCGCATCCGCGTTGCCGGTGAACCCTCCAAGGCCCTCGATGGCGGCCGTGCGAACGCGCGGCTCCGGATGCCCCGCGGCGCGCACCAGATAACCGATGCGGCTCTCCGCGTCTGCTATCTGATGCCCACTCGCGACAGCCGGCGCGCATGCGGCCAGCACGCAGCCCGCGAGGTCCACGTCCTCGCGCGAGGACGCGCGCGCCCATGCGGCGGCGGCCGCCTCCGGATAGAGCTCCGCGAGCGCCGCGATCGTGTGCGATGCGGCCACGCACACGCTGGGATTCTGGGAGGAGGAGAGCACGCGAACCTGCTCCAGATCCTGCGCCTGCCCGAGCTCCGAGAGGCCGCGCAACGCCGCGACGACCACGTCAGGCTCTGCTGCCAAAAGCGCCTCGCGCAAGAGGAGCACGGCGTCGCCATCACGCGACACGAGCGGCACCATGGAAATCGCCGCGCCGCGCGCGACGGGCCCCGCCGTCTTCGTCGCGGTGAGCAGGCCGCTTCCGTCGTTCTGACCGTAGAATCGCAGCGAGCGCTCCGCCGCCTCCGCGATCTGATCGTCCGCGAGCGCGTCGACGAAGAGCGACGCGTCCTCCGGCGCGCGTGCGAGCGAGAGCGCGAGGATCGCGCCAGACCGCACCTCGGTGTCGTCCGAGGACAGAAGCAGCTGGCGAAGCAGCGCGAGCACGTCGGCCTGCGGCGCGAGCGTGCGCTCGACGATCTCGAGCTCCTCGACGCCTGCGATCTGGATGCGATGGCAGAGCGTGCGAAGCGCCTCGCGCACCACGGTCCGCTGCGGATCCTTGAGCGCCATGGCAGAAAAGAGAGCCGCGCGCTTCTCCGGCACGTGACGCAGCAACCGCACCGCGGCCGCACGCAGCAGCGGCTCCTCGAGTGTCTGCTCCAAGAGCGGCATGGGCAGGACCGCGGACAGCGCGTCGAGCGAGCGCAGACAGGCGAGCCGCAGCTCCGTGGAGAGCTCGTTGGCGAGGAGCGTCGACAGGAGATCGCGCGCTGTGGCGGTGCGGCCCTTCACCGCGGCCAGCGCCTCAACCCCGGCGATGCGCACGTTCTCGTCCGGGTCGGACAGCGCGCGCGCGAGCACGGCCACCGCGCCCTCGTCGCTCGCCCCCACCAGCACCTCCACCGCCAGCTTTCGGCCGTCAGCATCCAGCGTGTCGAACGCGCGGCCCGCCGCCTGCGTCGCATCCGTACCCAGCGCGCGCAGCGCGAGCACCGCCGCGTTGCGGAGACCGATGTTGTCCTTCTTGTCGAGGAGGACCTCGAGCACGACCAGCACCGCGGCACGCGGCCGCATGGTCTGCGCGGACGTGACCGCTTCCTTCCGCACGCGCCAGTCGGAGTCACCAAGGGCCTGCGCAAGGAGCGGCGCGCCTGCCTCCGCATCCAGCTGCGCGAGCGAGCGAGCGGCTAGCCGCCTGACCTCGGGCTCGGCGCTCCCTAGCTTGGTGGCAATGAACGCGACGTCCGTCATGGCCTTCTCACGGCGACGATTCTAGCGCCGTGGGCAGGACGACGCCGTCCGTCACTGCCTTCAGCGTGGCGATGTCCAGGACGAAGACCAGCTTGTCGCCGTGACTCGCGACCTGGGAAATTCCGCGTTCGCGCTCACCACCACCAAGCAGCGGCGCCGTCCGCAACGGGACGTCCGCGGTGCCGAAGACCTCCGTCACTGAGTCCACGATCAGCGCGATGAACTTGCCGCCGATATCCAGGATGATCCATTTCGTGCGGCGCGTGTCCGTCGCTGCGGGCAGGCCGAGGCGAACGCGCATGTCGACCACGGGCACCACGTCACCGAGGTAGTCCGCCACGCCGGGAACGGAGGCGGGCGCCTTCGGAAGGGGCACCACGGCGCGCGGGTTCACGATCTCGCGTACCGCATGGACCGGCACGGCGTAGGACACGTCCCCCACCACGAAGCCGACGAGGCTCTTGTCCGCGTCGTGCCTGCGCGTGCCGCGTGATCTGACTCTGCTGCCGCGCATGTTCACTATCCTCTGATCACCGGTCGAAGGTCGAGCAGCACGAGCAGGGGCCCCGCGTGTGGACGCCCGACGCCTGTGATGTGCGAAGGCTGATCGCCACCCAGTGCACTGGAAGGCTCGATCTCGTCCTCGGCCAGGCGGTAGACCTGCAGCACCTCGTCAACGAGGACGCCCATGAGCTCTTCGCCCGTGTCCACGAGCAGGATGCGCGTCTTCGATTCGCTCGGCGCGCCGGTCTTGGCCTCTGCGATGGAGAAGCGGCGCTTCAGGTCCAGCACGGTGACGAGCCGCCCGCGCACGCTCATGACGCCCACGACGTCCCTGCGGGCGCGCGGCACTTCGGTGATGGGCAGCGGCTTCAAGATCTCCGCGATGTGAGAGATATGAACCGCGTACGCGTCCTCACCGAGCACGAATGCGAGGTACTCCTCCAGGTTGCCAGCCTGCGCGCGCCGCACGGTGCCGCGCCGCTCCACCTTCTGGAGCGACTTGTTCGAATACTTGTCGATCGCACGAGGCGTGCGGGGCGTGCGTGCTTCGCTCATTGCAGGCCTCGCTCGGCAAGCCTCTGCTGCTCGGACGCCAGTACCTCGTCGATGAGCGAGGCCACGTCGAGCACGAGCCCCACTCTCTGATCGCCCAGCTCCGTCGCGCCGGCGAAGCCGCGAACGTCCGTCAGGGACTTGCCCAGCGCCTTCACGACGATGTCCTGCTGCCCGATCAGCTTGTCGACGACGAAGCCCACGCGCCGCTCGCCCACGGTGCCGATGACGACGTACGACCGATGGTTCTTCCGCGGGCGCTCCTCCATCCGAAACATGCGAGCGAGGCGCGCGATCGGTAGCGTGGCGCCGCGCTGGGTCATGACCTCGCGCCCCTCCACCAGCCGAACGGCGGACTCGTCGAAGACGATGGCCTCCTCGACGCTGGCGAGCGGCACGGAGAAGATCTGGTCCCGCACCTCCACGAAGAGCACGCTGATGATCGCGAGCGTGATCGGAAGAACGATCGTGACCTTGGTGCCGATGCCGAGCTCGCTCGTGATGTCGACCACGCCCCCGAGCTTCGCGATGTTGGTCTTCACGATGTCCATGCCCACACCGCGGCCCGACAGGCTCGTGGCCTCGTCGCGGGTGGAGAAGCCTGGCGTGAAGACGAGCGCGAGGATCTCCTTCGCGGTGAGGCTCTGCGCTTCGTCGGCGACCACCATGCCGCGGCGCACGGCGATCTCCACGATGCGTCGCGGGTCCATGCCGGCGCCGTCGTCCTCGACCTCGATGACGACGTGGTTGCCCTTCTGGAATGCGTTCAGCGCGATGGTGCCGACGATGGGCTTGCCCACGCGCATGCGGCCGTCGCGGTCCTCGATGCCGTGGTCGATCGCGTTGCGGATCATGTGCATGAGCGGATCCGACAGCTCTTCCACGATGAGCTTGTCGATCTCCGTCTCCGCGCCCGTGATCACGAAATTGACCTGTTTGTCCGCCTCGCGCGAGAGCTGCCGCACGATGCGCGCGAGCTTGTCGAACACCTGCCCGAGCGGCACCATGCGCACCTCGAGGATGCCGTTTTGCATCTGCATCAGGTGCCGATCGAACGCGCGGTGGACGCGCTCCATGTCGGAGGCGAAGTCGCGCAGCTCGGGGCGCGCCCGGACGCGCTCACCCATTCGCGCCAGCATGCTGCGTACGATCGCGAGCTCACCGACGATGTTCATGAGCGAGTCGAGCTTGCGGATGTCCACGCGCACGGTCTGGCTCACGCTCTTGAGCGACAGCTCGCGCGGGCCCGGCTCACGCGCGTTCTCCATGCGCGCCGTCTGATCGCGTTCGCGGATGGGTGGGGGCGCGCCGCTCTGGAATGCGGTGGGCGGTGGCGGAACGGAGGTGCGCGCCTGCTGTGGCAGCGCGTCGAACGTGGCGGGCGGCGGGAAGAAATCCGATACCTCCTGGCCGCCCTTCGTCGGAATGATGGAGGGACCGGCGGGCTGGTAGGCCTCCTGCGGGCCTGCGTCGCGGCGACGCACCTCGTCGATCGTGATGTTGAAGCCGGTGATCTGCGCGCGCAGCGTGGCGAGGGGCGTACGCGTGGCGACCAGGATCTCGAGCTCGACGGCGTCGGGGTCCGTGCCCTCGCCGGTGGGGAGGTACGTGATGATCTCGCCGTGCGGCCGTGTCTTGGCTTTCAGCTCGTCCAGCGCGGAGTCGATCGTCGCGAGCTGGAACGCGACGCGCAGCTTGAAGAGCGACAGGCCAGCCTGCAGGTTGGTGCGAAGGCGATGCTCCTCGTACTCGGTGAGGACGCCGAGCAAGCCGGGATCGAGCTCGTACTGGGCCACGACGCTTCCGCCGCCACCCGCCTTGTTCTGCGCGACCTGCCCGAGCGATACGAGCAGCGTCTTCACCTCGTCTGCGGGCTCGGGACCGTCGCCCTTCGCCGCGGAGAGGATCTTTCCGTAGAGCTCCACCGCGCGGAAGAGCAGATCGAGCACGACCGGCGTGAGCTCGATGCGGCCGAGGCGGAGATCGTCGAGGAGATCTTCGAGCTCGTGCGAGAGGCCCGACATCATCGCGGCGCCGAAGAGCCCCGAGAGCCCCTTCAGCGTGTGCACCGCGCGGAAGACGTCGTTCACGAGCTCCGCGTCGGAGCCGCCGGTCTTGATGACCTCGTCGAGCGCAAGCAGGTCGCGAGAGAGGCCGTCGACGATCTCCTGCGCCTCGGAGAAGAACTCGTCCTTGGCCTTGTCGATGTCCCTGTCCCCCATCTCAGGGGCCCGCCTTCTGGGCGGCGCGCAGCTTCGCGGACGGCGTCACGGGCGCGCGCAGCAACGAGATGCATGCCTCGCGCAGCCCCTCGCGCGTGAACGGCTTCGCGACGAACGCGTTCGCGCCCAGCGAGAGCCCGCGCGAGATGTCGCGCTCGGCGGCCTGCGTGGAGATGACCAGGATCGGCGTGTCCTTCGTGTGCGGCGACTTGCGAATGAACTGGATGAGCTCCAGCCCGTTGATGTCCGGCATGTTGATGTCGGTCACGACGAGGTCGAAGTGACCGCGCGGCAGGAACCGCATCGCGTCGAAGCCGCTCTCCGCTTCCGTGACCTCCACGCCCGAGCGGCCGGCGCTGCGCTCGAAGTCTGGATCTTCGAGGATGGCGCGCACCAGCGCACGGGTGGAGGAAGAGTCTTCGACGACGAGGATCCGGAGCATCGAGCGCTGTTTCGATGGTATCGCCAATCGCACGCCTGTCCCGAAATTTCGGTATGATCAGCGGGTGGGTGCCACCCCTGTCACCGCTCCTTCCGCTGTCACCATTGCTTCCGCTGGCGCCGCTGTCACCGGCGCCGCCCTCGTGATCGGAAACGAGATCCTCTCGGGCAAGGTTCCCGAGGCGAACGTCGTGGAGCTCGCGCGGCTGCTCCGGTCACGCGGGATCGAGCTCCGCCGCGTGGTGATGGTCGAGGACGACGTGGACGTGATCGCACGCGAAGTGAGGGAGCTCGCCTCCACACACACCTGGCTCTTCACCTCCGGCGGCGTGGGCCCCACGCACGACGACGTGACCGTGGAGGGCGTGGCGCGCGCGTTCGGACAGAAGGTCATGACCTCGCCCGAGCTCGAAGAGATGATACGTGCACACTACAAGGAACGCTGCACGGATGGCCATCTCCGCATGGCGCTCGTGCCCGAAGGGGCCGCGCTCGAGGTCACGGATTTCGTGAAGTGGCCCACCATCCGCATGAAGAACGTGTGGCTCTTGCCCGGCGTGCCGCAGATCTTCACGCTCAAGCTTCAGGTGGTGGCCGCACACATCGGCGACCATGGCGCATTCGTCTCCCATGCCGTCTACACCCAGATGGACGAGGGCGATCTGAAGGCCCTTCTGGACGAGGTCGTCGCGAAGTTCCCGAACGTATTCGTGGGCTCTTACCCGAAGTGGCTGGACCCCACCTACAAGACCAAGCTTACGTTCGACGGGCGCGACGCGGCGGAGGTCGGGAGGGCGCGCGATGCGTTCCTCTCGCTCCTGCCAAAGGGCGAGCCGCAGCGCATGGAGTGAGATCTTTCGCGGGCGGCGCGCGTAGAACCCGTACCCCAGATGCCGTACCGCGACTCGGCCCGAGCCCTCACCGAACGATACGAAGCGCTCGAGCACGAGCTTCGCGCCTCCCGCGAGCGGACGCGAAACCTGGAGGAGCTGCGCGCGCAGGAGACGCGGATCGCGGCGGAGCTAGCGGAGGTCGCGCGAAAGCTCGACGAGCTTCGCAGCCATGCGCGCAGGCTGCCGCTCCTCGACAACGTGGCCATCGCGTCACCGTGCAGCGCCAGCTGGGACAAGATGCAAGGCGACGACCGCGTGCGCTTCTGCGGCGACTGCCAGAAGAACGTCTACAACCTGTCAGCGCTGCCGCGCCAGGAAGCCGAAGGGCTGCTCGCGGCGCATGCGAAGGGTGAGCTCTGCGTGCGCCTCTACCGGCGCGAAGACGGGACCGTGCTCACGCAGGACTGTCCAGTGGGTGTCACGCGCAAGCGTCGTCGCAAGCTCGCGTTCGGGATCGCCGGCGCGACCGCGTTGACGGCAGCAGCCGTGACGAGCCTGCTCCAGCGCACGTCGGCGACGCCACACTGCCCCTCGGAGCATCACGCGATGGGCGCGGTGGCGATGCCGATCGAACCTGCCGCGGACACGATCGCGAAGCCGACGACGGACGATCTCCCGAAGCCGCCGATGCCCCACCGACCCGACGACGGCGTCCAGGAGCTAGGCCGAAGGACGCCGCCGCGAGAGCCTGGTTACAAGATGGGCGCACCGGTGCAGCTCGACGTCGAGCAACACCGCGACTGAGCTTCAGGACGTGACCGATTTCGGATCTTGCTTCGGATCTTGCTTCGGATCCGGCTTCGGCAGGCACGGAGCGCAGACGAACACGCGCGTGACGGGCTCCGGCGCGGGGTTGGTCAGGCCGAGAAACGCGTCCTCGCCCGCGGCAAGATCACGCTCGCATCGCGCGCAGTGAGCAGGACGCGCGAGGCGCACGGCCTGGAACGCGAACACCCCACCGAGAGCTTCCTTCGAGGCGCGGCGACGCAGACGCTCACCGAACCGCTCGCGCTCGTGTTCGAGCTGCTCGGCGGCGCGCTTCAATTTCCCTTCGACGTTCTCGGTCGCGACATCGGCTGCCTTCACGGCGTCCTCGAGGATCGTCCGAACCAGGTTCGATACGGGGACGCGAAGGCCATCCGCGAAGCGCCGGAGCTCGCGCTCGAGCACGGCTGGTACGCGGGTGTGGAGCACGCGCTCCTTCTTTCCAGACAGCTCGGTCGCGCGAACGTCGTCCACCGCCTGCACGTCTTCGGTCGTTGTCGTGTTCTCGATCATGGGTCCCTCCCGGGGTCTGCGGCACGATTGTTCGTGACACACCGTGTTACATAACGACGCGTCGCGTTAGCGTCAAGAGCAATGCGTCAAATCGCGGGGGCCGGGAGAGGAGGTCCGAAGTAGGGGGTCAGGAACGAATCGACCGCGGGGAGCCACGCGTCCATCGTGTCCCGGAGCTCATGGCCATCGTCGACCTCGATTCGCTTCACGTGAGGACGACCCTGCGCGAGCTCGGCGGACACGCGCGGTGGGACCACGTCGTCCTTCGTTCCATGGATGATCAAGGTGGGTACGCGCACGTCCGGCAGCGTCCCTGTGAGCTGCTGCAGCTCCTCCATGAAGCCGAAGTCCACACGTGCTGTCCCGCCATTCGCGTGATCGTCCACCTCCAGCCAGCCGGACTCGCGCCACCCACGAAGACCCTCTGGTCCAAGCCTGTTCGCCCACGTTTCAGCGATGCGAAACGCCGGCGCGAGCAGCACCAGCGCCACCGCACGAGGCTCCGCCGCCGCCACGTGAGCGGCCGTCAGCCCGCCCAGGCTCGACCCCATGACAACCACGCGTTCGTTGGCACCGCCGATTTGCCCCACCACCGTCCGCACCATCTCCGAGAGCCGCAGGTGCTGAAACGACGGCACGCGGAGGTCCAGCCGCTCGATCTCGAGGCCAAATTGCGCCGCCGCGTGCGCCGCGAACCGGATGGCCTTGCTCGACTCGGGGCTCGAGGCGAAGCCGTGCAGATAGAGCAGGCGGGGGGAGAAGGCCATCGCGCGTGATCCCACTTGGCGCGGGGCGTGGGTTCCGTATCTCCTTACGTTCCGTGCGTTAGGCATTGCATCTCCAAAGACAGGCTAGCTACACTTCGTGGGCGTTTTGAGTTTCGGCCCGACGGGGTCCGTCTCCAGACGCAGCCCCCATGTGGAAGCTCGTAATCGAGGACGACGAAGCCAGGCGAACTGCGGTTCCACTCACGCGGGACGAGTACTCCATCGGCCGCAAAGAGGGGAACAGCATCCGGCTGACCGAGCGCAACGTGTCGCGCGAGCACGTGCGCCTGCGCAAGCACTCCAATGGTGCCGGTCCCACGTACATGCTCGAGGACCTCAAGAGCTACAACGGTGTGTACGTCAACGGCGTCCGCGTGGCGAACACCCAGGAGCTCATCAACGGCGACCTGATCCAGATCGGCGACTACCGGATCATCTTCCAGGAGGAAGCTCCGGTCACCGTCCCCTCACCTGACGAAGTATCGACGGCCCCGCCGCTCGTCGCGCCGGCCGTCCCTCTGACCGGTCAGGTAACCAGCGACGCAGACCTCAAGGCCACGAACCCCGGCGTGACCACGCCGTTCCGCGGCTCGCTCCTCATGGAGCGCCCGAACAGGCTCGTGATGCTCGTCGGGCCCACGCCAGGCGTGGAATATCCCCTCGATCGCGATCGCCTCACGATCGGCCGCGCGGAGGACGCGACCATCTCGATCAACCACAACTCCGTCTCGCGCCTCCACTGCGAGATCCACTTGCTCGGTGAAGGCCGCTACGAGATCGTCGACAAGGGCTCGTCGAACGGCATTCGCGTGAATGCGGCGGAGCTCCGTCGCGGCATCGTGGAGGCCGGCGACCTCATCGAGCTCGGCGACGTTCGCCTCAAGTTCGTCGCCGCTGGACAGGTCTTCGTGCCTGGTCCGAACGAGAGCCAGCAGCTCACCGCCATCTCCGATCGCATCGCGCCAGATCCGGACGTGAAGCGCGGCAAGACGGGCGTGCTGCCGTTCGCGATCCTCGGTGCGGTGGTCGCGCTGCTCGTCCTCGGCGGTGGTCTGCTCCTGATGAAGCGCCGCTCGCAGACCGTCGACACGCCAGTCCCCGCCACCTCGCAGTCGCCGATCGACCAGGAGAAGCAGCTGCTCCAGGAAGCGCTGGCGATGTGCAGCTCTCCGAAGTCCGGCGAAGACTGCCAGGCCGCGCACGTGAAGGCCACGACCGGCCTGCGCGAGACGTCACCGCTGCGCGAGAGCGCCGACTTCCAGAAGCTCGAGTCCACGTGGGCGGACTACATGTTCGCCAAGGCCGACGCGGAGCCGGACTTCGCCAAGCGCAAGGAGATCTACCAGAAGGTCTCGCAGACGCTCGGCGTCGATCAGGAGCATCGAAAGAGCGCGACTGACCGTCTCGACAATCTCGACAAGAGCGTGATCGCAGACCCTTCCGGAACTGGCTCCGCGGCGGGGACTACGACGGCACCGACCGCTCCGCCCACCTCACAGACCGCGATCGCGATCAACAATCCTCCGGTCACCTCCAGCGGCGCACGACCCGTTCCTCCCCACCCCACCGGCAACGGCACGGGCACTGGCGGAGCGACGCCGAAGCCGCCCGGCATGCCGGACGTCGAGAAGGCGCGCCAGCTGCTCCTCAGTGATCCCGCGCAGGCAAAGTTCATCCTCTACAACCGCCTGACCGGCAAGCCCGGCACGCCCGACGAGTACCGCGTCCTGCGCGAGGCCTGCAGGGCCGCGGCCAGCTACGACAAGTCCTGCATCGAGCAGTGCACAAAGCACCTCAGCAGCGGCAACTGATCAGAACGCCGCTCCGGCACCTAGGGTGACGGCTTGCTCGCCGAGCGGGATGCCCTCCGCGAAGAGGTGCGCGACACCGAGCGAGTACGCGGTGCCTAGCCCCGCCTGGTAGTGATACCGATCCGTGCCGGTGATGGAGTCGCCGCCCGCGCGCCAGTAGATCGGCCCGCCGAAAGCACGGGCCAGCGCAAAGAAGGACCACTCCTTCGTCACGTGCTTGCCGAAAGCTCCGCCGACGCGAAGGTCGAAGGCATTGAAGTCCTGGGTGGCGTCACTGCGGGAGCTGGTGCTTGCGATGAGACCTGCGAGCGTTGCTGACGCGAGGACCGACGGCATCCACTTGCCCTCGGGCACGAAGAGGTACGTCGCGCTCGCGCCCATCAAGAAGCCAGGACGAAAGTTGTAGTCTACATGGTTCATCGAGAGCGTGCCGCCGCCGAGGCCGCCGATCGCACCCTCGAGGACCAGCCTCTTGCTCAGCGGGAACGCCATCGACGCAGAGACCGCATGACGGGTGACGGTCGCGCGCTGGTCCCCGGTGAAAGTGAGCGCCGTGTTCGTGTACGTGTACGCCGCGGACACCCGCTTCTGCTCCGGAAGCTCCAGCGCGCACGCCGCGCTCGCCTGACCACCCACGCCCGACACGCCGCACGCATGCGCCGACGACGGACGAACGAGCAGCCCCACGATCACGAGAGCAGACGCGCAGGTAACTCCGCGCGTCGCGACAGCGCGCCTCAAGGTACCGGATCCGGCTTCACGCCCTTGGCGGTGGCCTCTGCGCAGCCGAGCTCGACGCCGGTCGGACCGCTCTGGGTCTTCACGATCTTGAACTCGACGCGGCGGTTGCGCTCCCACGCCTCTTCGTTGTGGCCCGGATCCTCCGGGCAGTACTCGCCGTAGCCCTTGCTGCGCAGGCGCTCCTTGCCGACACCGCGACGCACGAGCGCTGCCATGACGGCGTTCACGCGATCCTGCGTGAGGCGAAGGTTGTAGTCCGGCGGCGCGCGCTCGTCGGCGTGACCGTCGACTTCCATGAGCGCGAACTCGGGGTGGTGCGTGATGGTCGTCGCGACTGCGTCGAGGATCGCGTTCGACTCGGGGAGGATCTCCGCAGAGTTCGTCTTGAACTTGATCTTCTGCAAGATGACGATGTTGTTGTCCTGGATGATGACGTTGCCCTTGTCGGGACAGCCGTCCTCGTCCTCGAAGCCGTTGAAGGTCTCGGGCTCGTTCGGGCACTTGTCGCGGATGTCCGGGATGCCGTCCTTGTCGTTGTCGGGATCAGGGCAGCCGTCTTCGTCCTCGAAGCCGTCCTTGTCCTCCGGATCGTTCGGACACATGTCCTTCTTGTCCGGGATGCCGTCCTGATCGTTGTCGGGATCGGGGCAGCCGTCCTCGTCCTGGAAGCCGTCCTTGTCCTCGGGGTCGTCGGGGCACTTGTCCTTGGAGTCGAGGATGCCGTCGCCGTCGCGGTCGCCGTCGTTCGATTCGGGGCAGCCGTCCTCGTCCTGATCGCCGTCGCGATCCTCGGGCTCGTTCGGGCAGCGATCCATCTTGTCCGGGATGCCGTCGTTGTCGTTGTCGGGATCGGGGCAGCCGTCCTCGTCCTGGAAGCCGTCGAAGTCCTCCGGCTCGTCGGGGCACTTGTCGACGTCGTCCTTGATGCCGTCGCCGTCGCGATCGCCGATCGACGGCTCGAAGATGAAGCCGATGAAGCCGCGGACGTCGCCGGTCTCGAAGCCGCCGGTGTAGCGCGAGCCCGCGCCGATCATGAGGTACGAGTTGCGCTCGACGAAGATCTTGAGGCCGCCGACGCCCTCGTTGCTCATCTTCTGGCTGTTGTCGGCGTTCGAGAGCAGGTACGTCGCGTAGGTCTCGCCCACGAGATCGAGCGACTCGGTCAGGCGGTAGCTGGCGCCGCCTCCGTAGGTGAACAGGTTACCGTCGATGAAGTGGCCGCCGTCGCCGCCGCGAAGAAACAGCTCGGTGCCGCTCTCCGTGTGACCGCGATAGCCGGCGTTTGCCGCCAGGCGGAACCTGCCAGTGGATCCGAAGCGCTTCTCGACGACGGCCTGCGGCCAGTACCAGAAGCCCGGATCCGCGCCTGCGTTCTGGGGAGCGTCGGTGACGGGCACGCCGACCTGCGCGACGAGCGCGAGGCCAATGCCCTTCTCCACGCGCGTGATGCGCCACTTCGCGTGCGCGGCCAGGAAGCCCAGCGTCTGCGAGTCGAGCTGGTTGGCACCCCAGTACTTGGTGGCCTGCGCGTTCTGCCCGTTGCTGCTCTGCTCGTCACCGGCCATGAGGTTGACCGGGATGTCGAGGCCGACGGTGAGGATGTTCGCGATGCCGTAGTTGAACTGCGCGGTGCCCTGGAACGAGTGGTTGACGAGCCAGCGGTTCTCGCTCTTGCGCGCCTCCGACGTGCGGAGGAGATCGTTGCCGTAGTCGATGACGAGGCCGAAGCTGAAGTCACCCGCGCCCAGGATGTCCGAGCCGTTGATCGTGTAGAGGCCCTTCGAGTCGATCGCTGGGCGAAACAGGTGGGTGTCGAGCCCCTTGCCGTTGCCGTTGGTCACCTGCGCGCTCGCGGGGGTGCTCACGGCCAGCAATCCGAGGCACCCGGCAGCAGCCACGAATGGCCTAAAAGTACGGCGATTGACCCGCAGCATATCGAAGCCAGGCTACCACGATCGGGGTGGGTCTACGCCAATATCCGACGTCGAAAGGTGGTGGTCCTCTAAGGTCGGAGGCAAGGTCGGTGGCAAGTGCGGAGGGCAGGTCGGAGGGCAGGTCGGAGTCGTCGGTTTTCGCTTTCGGGCGCCGTCTTGATAGGCTGGCGCCGTGGGAACGACACGTACCTCCTTCGCGGGTCTCACGGCTTTCGTGCTGCTGCTCGCGGTCGCGGCGCCGGCGTCTGCTGACTCGCCGTTCGACGGCAGCTGGAAGCAGGGCGCGCTGCGCGAGGAGTTCACCGTGCAGCAGTGGCTCGCCGGGTGCGGCCCCGCGCCGCAATCAGGCTCGAGCGGCGGCGGCGAGACGATCAAGATCACGCAAGAGGGTGACGAGCTCTCGTTCGTGGGCGGCGGCCGCGTCTTCAAGACGAACGGTTGCTACGATCAGATCCCGAGCCTCGTCCGCTCCACGCACCAGCGCGATGCATCCGGTCGCTCGTGGCGCACCAACTGCACCACGCCCGAAGGCGATCCGCGCCGCACGCTGCTGCAGACGCTCGTCGCTGCCACCAGCGACTCCCACATCGACGTGGTGGAGACCGGCCGCTACGAGGTCGCGCTCGCGGAGGGTCACTGCATCGCGGACGTGCGCCGCTCGCGTGGCTTCGATCTCATCAAGCGCGACGGCGCGGATCCCGTGCCCACCGCCGCGCCCGTCGTCGTGCCCACCACGGCGCCGACGCCCGACAAGCCGCCAACACCGAAGGTGGATTGCTCCCAGCCGGGAGAGCCCGCGCGCCTGGAGGTCCGGCCCTCTCGCAAGCTGCTGCGCACGGGAGAGTCGTTCGCGTTTCGTGGTGTCGTCGTCGACGTGCAGGGCTGCGCGACAGGGCAAAACGTGTCGTTTGCGCTCGCGAACCCCGACGACAAGAGCAAGCTCACGGTGGAGCCCGGCGGCAAGGTGACCGTCGCGGATACCGCGGCGCTCGGCAGCGCGGAGCTGGTCGCCACAGCCGCGGGCAAGAGCACGCGCGTCACGGTGGAGGTGGCCTCGCCTTCTCAGTACGACGAGCTCCTCGCGCGCTCTGGCCTGAATGCAAAGGGCGAGAACGAGAACGCCGCGATCACCATCATCGCCACGCAGAGCATCGGTGGAGGCGAGGCACGTGCGGAGGACCTCGGAGCAAGGCGGCGCGTGGTGTTCGCCGGCATCGTCGCGGCGCTCGCGATCGCGCTGTCGATCGTGTGGCTCGTCGTCTTCCGGCGCTCGAAGCGTGCGAAGAAGCTCGAGGCGGAGCTAGAGGAGCGTCACGCTGAGCGCGTTCGCGTCGCCGAGGCAAAGCGGCGGGCGCAGCGCGAGAAGTACGAGTCCGAGGTGTCGGCCCACGAGGCGAGCAAGAAGGCGGCGTCCGAGGCGATCGTGAAGGCTCGCGCAGCCGCACCGGCCACACTCGCCATGCCCGGGGCCGGGCCGGGCCAGGCAGGAGCCAGCCCGGAGGGCCTGGTTTGCTCGGCCTGCAAGCGTGAATATCCGTCGGGGTCGCTCTTTTGCCCACACGACGGCAACCGCCTCCAGGCGGCCAGCGAGGCGCGGTCTCTGTCGGCCGGCTCCATCTGCCCGGCGTGCAAGCGCGGGTTCGATCCTGGCAAGAAAGTGTGCCCGTTCGACGGCGAAGAGCTAATTCCTTACGCAGCACAGGCGGCGCAGGCCGGCGCGAAGGATCGCCCCGGTCACGCCAAGATCTGCCCGACCTGTGGCGGTCGTTTCGAAGGTGGGGCGGCGTTCTGCGGCAAGGATGGGACTGCCCTGGTACTACTGAACTGATGCAGGGGACAAACCAGGTTCGCGATGGTTCATCTTTTCGCCAACCATCGCGATCGAGCCGGCGTCCAACTCTCATGACCCCAAAGCTTGCGGGTCAAGAAAAACAAGCAGAAGAACTTTCTCCAAGCTGTTTCGTAATTTCGTTGGCGAGCTTGATCGTAAAAAACCAGGCCCGCTATACTTGCTCATGCGTGAGCGCAGGTTCGGAATCGGACCCGCGCTGTCCGAGTGCTCTCGAAGGGACGGTCGTCCGATGAAGATTGCGTGTCAGTCGTGCCAGGCCAAGTACACCATCGCCGACGAGAAGGTGCTCGGGAAGGTCGTCAAGATCCGCTGCAAGAAGTGCAGCGCGACGATCGTCATCAATGGGAACGAGTCGCAGGGCGCCGAGGCACCGCAAGAAGGTGGCGGCGTGCTGGACTTCACCGGCCCGGCCTCCAACGAGCAGTGGACCGTGAACGTCGCCGACGGCGACCAGCGAACCATGCTCGCCGCAGAGATCGTGAAGGAGTACCGCGCCGGCGTCATCACCGACGAGACGTACTGCTGGAAGGACGGCATGGCGGACTGGCTTCCGCTCCGCGAGATCGACCAGCTCTACGGCGCGGCCAGCGTGGGCCCGCAGCCCTCGCTCCACGGCGCCGACTCCAACCTGGCTGCCATCGGAGGGATGGGCGGTAGCGCGGGCCTCTTCGGCGGCGGCGGCGAAGCTCCCACGGAGGAGCGTCACGTGAATGGCAACGGCGCGGCGCTCTTCGGCGGCGGCGACACGGGAGATGCCTCCCCTCAGCCTGCGGCGGCGCGCCGCGCGGGTGGTCGTGGCGGTGGCGGTGCAGACCTCTTCGGTGGCGTCGCGCAAGCCGGTGGCGAAGAAGAGATCGCAGCGAAGGGCGGCCTCGGCGGGATCGGCGGCGGCCTCGGCGGCGGCGGCGGTGCTGCGGCAGTCGACGAGAAGCTCACCGGTCAGCGCAACGAGAACAGCGTCCTCTTCTCACTCTCCGCGCTCACGGACTCGAAGGGCGGACCTCCGCCAGCGCCGAAGGATCGCACCACCGCGCAAGCGGATGGCTCGGGGCTCATCGACATCCGCGCGCTCAGCGCGAACATGTCCAGCGGCGCCACGTCCGGCAAGAACCACGTCGACGACATCATGAACCTGTCGGGCGGCGGCGCGTTCGGCGCTGCGCTGGCAGCACCCATCCTTGCTCCGCCTCCGATGGCGGACATCCCCGGCCAGCCTGGCTACGGGGGCGATTCGGAGAACAAGGGGAACAAGACCCTGCTCATCGGTCTCCTCGGCGCTGGTGGTCTGATCGCGGTCGCGATCATCGCAGCGGTCATCTTGCTCCGTCCGAGCGGGACCACGCAGACCGGACCTGGTGCGAACGTGAACGGTGGTCCCGTCCCCGGCGCGAGCCTCGCGATGAATGATCCCACGACGAACCCCGGAACGGTAGCCACGGGCGGCACTGCGCCTCCCACGACCGCCGCTGCAGCGCCCAGCGCGGCGCCGGCCGACACGACGACACAGGCCACCCTTCCCGGCCAGAACACGAAGGCAGGTCAGCCCACCACGCAGCCGAAGGCCCCGTCCGGTGGCGGCAATCCGCCTCCGCCCAAGTTCAATCCCGATCCTGGTGGTGGTGGTAGCCCGCCTGCAAACCCGACGCCGCCCACGCCTCCGAAGGCTGGCGGAACCCTCGAGGACGAGATGCGCAAGTCCGCCGGTGGTGGCGCTGCCCCTGCGCCGGCAGCCCCGGCCGGCGGCACCTCACCGTTCGATCGTGGCGCTGCCGCCGCGGCGATCGGCGGCGTGAACTACCAGTCATGCAAGAAGCCGGATGGGCCCACGGGCTCTGGCCACGTCCAGATCACGTTCGGTCCAGACGGCAACGTGCAGACGGCGGTCGTCGATCAGCCCCCGTACGCGGGCACGCCGGTGGGCGGCTGTATCACCAGCAAGTTCCGCGGCGCGCACGTCCCCCCGTTCAGCGGCTCCCCCGTCAAAGTGGGCAAGTCGATCACGATCAACTAGCGTCGTCATCATGACGTGGCCGCGCTCCGTGATCTCCGGCGTCGTCGCGATCGCGGCGCTCGGCGCATCGGTGCATGATACACGTATTGCGTCCGCGGAGGAGCACGCGACAGCTCGGACGGAGCTGCCGTGGAGCTTCGCTGCAGAGGCCACGTCGCCGCGACCAACCCGGGGCACGCCGCTCGATCGCGAGCTCGAGTCCGTCTGCGGCACGGCCGAGGGCGGCCTGCACACCGTCGCCGAGCGCCTCATGGAGCGAAAGGCTCGCGGACTCCCCTACCTGGACCTGGACGGTCTGTCGTTCGCAGAGCGCGTCGCCGGTGAGCCGCACCCATGGCCGCGCGCGTTCATTCTCTCCACGCCCAAGCTGGACCCGGAGAGCGCGAAGGACAAGCTGCGGGTGTGGCGTGCGAGCTTCGGTGACGTGGGCGAGCGTCGCTGCGGTCTGGTCACGCGCACGCTCCCGAGCGGCACGCAGGTTATCGCGGCGATCGCCGTCGATGCGGTCGCGGACCTCTCGCCGATCCCCACGCGCGGTCGCACGGGTTCCTGGGTCACGGTGGACGCGACGATGCTGGTGCCCGCGACCAGCGCGGAGGTCTATGTGATGGCGCCGCACGGCGCGCCGCGTACGGTGCCCACGTCGCTTTCGGGTAGCAAGGTGCGCGCGCGGTTCCCGCTGTCGGAGCCCGGCGCGTTCGTGATGCAGGTGCTCGCGGACGTGGGGAGTGGACCACGCCCGGTGCTCGAAGCGAACATCTATGCAGACGTGGAGCCGCCGTCGCGCACGCCGAACCTGGCGGCGCCCGGTGAGCACGCGAGCGACGGCCTGGGTGGTCTTGCCGGAGGCGGCACCGGCAACGCCATGTTGTACGCGATGGTGGATGCTCTGCGCGACAGCGAGGGCCGCGGGCGGCTCAAGCGCGATCCCGAGCTGGAGGAGGTCGCACGTGCGCACGCGCTCCGCATGAAGGAGGTCGCGCAGGTGGGCCACTCGCTCTCCGACGGCGACCCGAACGAACGCGTGCAGAATGCAAATATCTCCGCAAAGCGCGTGGGCGAGAACGTCGCGCACGCCGAGAACCTGGTGAACGCGCATCGAGCCCTGTACGGCAGCCCGTCGCATCGCCAGAACCTCCTCGACCCAGGCTGGAAGCTAGGTGGCTTCGCCGTCATCCCAGGCGAGGACGGCACCGTCTGGGTCTGCGAAGTCTTCGTGGAGCGCTGAACCGCGTTCTCCCGTCGCCCGAAAAACGTGCCCGCTCGCTACCGGATGCTACCGGATCTTCGTGGCCGCGACGGTGAGCAGGTAGCGCTTTTTTCCCTGCGGATCATCGATGCTCGCGAGCATCGTCGCGGGCTTTCCCGGGACCAGCGCCGCCTCGCTGCGTGCGGTCAGCTTGTGCACGCCACTCGGCTCGTCCACGCTGGAGAGCTCCGTGTCGGTGTCCAGCAAGAGCTCGTCTCCAGCGATCGCGTAGGTGGCCTTGATCTTCACGCCCACGTCCATGCGCGCGTTGCCGCCCGGTGTGATGGGAACGTTCATGCCTGAGTGGATCTCGCCGTTGCGGTTCTCCTCCAGGTTCATCGTGTAGGCCCCGGCGAGCGCGCCGCCCGTACCCAGGCTCGTGCCAGTGATGTTGAAGTCCAATCGATAGAGGTGTCGCGCGGCGTTGGGGTCCATATGCGCCCGCGGCGGAGACGCCGGTCGCGGCCCGTCTGCAGACGACACCGCGAGAGCTGGAGCCGGCAGCGGCGGCGCCATGACCACCTGGGCGGACGCTGGTGGAACGGGACATACGACTGTGCAGCCACCGAGCAGCGCGGTGAGGACCGCCGCGCCTCCGTACTGGGCCAGCAGGATACGTGTACTATGCATGTTGTAGAAGTTCTCCCTTTCGCGAGCAGAGCAGCAAGGCTCGTGCCCGAGGGCCTGGCGACGCGATCGCGGAGAACCACTACTTTTCTGGTGCGGCAACGACATGCGTCCACCCGCTGACACGACACAATGGCGCGTGCGTCGAGGTCGCTCGACGATCTGTCAACGCGCAATGCTCCGGTCGGCCCGAGTCAGGCCCGAGCGCGAATGCCGAGCAACGTGCGACCGAGGATCGCACCGATGACCGTGAGCACGACGAGCGGTGCGATGTGTCCCTGCGCGACGTGTGCGGTGTTCGCGAGCGGGCACCATGCATCAACGAGGACGGTGGCGCACGCACCCGCAGCAGCGCCGGCGGCTGCACCATGCAGTGTCTCATTGTTGGCGAGGGTTCCACGACGCAGTGCGATCACTGCACCGAGCAGCGCGCCTCCGGTCGCGATCGTGAGCGCGATGCAGCGCCAACCAAAGCGCTGGAACGGCTCCGTGTAGGTCCCGAACCAGTGCGTCTGCCACGTGAAGGCAATGACCGGCACCACGGAGACCACCGCGACGAGCACCGCCCACGACCGCCCCGTCATCGCGCGGCCACGACCAAGCGCGAGCCGAACCGCAGCGAAGGCGATGAGCGACGAGCCGAGCACCAGCGGCATCGTGACGTCAGGGGGCCGCGAGCTCCCATGCGCGAGCCCACCGGATACCTGAAACAGCAGCAGCATCGCGGCGCTGGCGAGCCCGTAATACAGGAAGGCCCGCTTGGTGCCCTGCTGACGCGTACGCGACGGACGCGCGGCGATCGCCGAGAGCAGACGCTCCTTCACCGGATCGGGCTGGGGGTTCATGGGGCGTGCTGGTCCTCTAGAAGGAGTACGTGCGGCAACCGGAAAGGTTTCCGTTTGCTCCGTTTTACCGCGAATTTGGCTCTAACCACGTCCAACAAGGAGAAACCGAAACCTTTTCCCCGGTCGTCCGTGTCCGTGAGTGGAGCGTAGCACCCATGGAGGACGAAGAATCGCTGACTCTCACCTGGGCTCGGCTCAGGGCCCAGCGCGCGGAGCTCGATGCGCAGGAGCGCGACGTGATCGCCCGCGCCATGCGGAAGGCACACGGTGTCGTGGCGCATGCGGCGCGTGAGCTCGGCATTGCGAGGACGACGCTGGCCAGCCGCCTGGAGGTTCTGGGGGTCCGCGCGAGGGGATCGTCCACCCGGGTCGTCGCTACTCGAGTAGATGACGCGCCGCCGTCTGCAGCGACTGGCGCGCGCGATGGAGACGCAGCTTGACGGCCATCACGGTGGTGCCGAGCACCTCTGCTGCCTGCGCCATGCTCAGTCCTTCGCCCTCCACCAGCTCGTAGATCTCGCGCTGCGCGTCTGGCAACGATGTGAGCGCGCGTTGAAGCACCTCTGCGGCACGCCGATGCTCCAGCTCGTCGTGCGGTGAAGGTCCGCGCGATGCAACGTGCTCCATCGGCTCGCCGTGCACCTCGCGCCCGGACTTGCGAAACGCGTCGATGCGGAGGCGACGCGCGATCGCGAACGCCCACGGGATGACGTCGAGGCCCGCCGCGTAGCGCTCGCGCGCACCGTGGATCTGCAAGAACGTCTGCTGCAGCAGATCCTGTGCGAGCGCGTCGTCCTTGGTGCCGCGCCGGAGGAACGCATAGAGCCGCGGCGACAGCCCCTCGTAGATCGCGAGGAACGCAGAATCGTTGCCCACGGCGTAACGATCCATCGCCTCGTTGATGTCGCGATCCGTCATCCCCACATGGATGAGCCTACGACAGTTCCGGCGCCGAAACGATCAGGCGATCACTTCGTGCGCGGCGTGAGGCCCTTCAACCAGTAGTCGCTGCCCTTCGGCTTCTCGGTTTGTGGCTCGCCATCGCCAGGCAGTGATGGTGCCTTCGCGCGCGTGAGCGTGACGAAGCCCTTGCTCACGAGGCTCGCGATGAACGCGCGGACCTGCTCGACCTCCAGGTGGCAGGCCTTCGCGAGGGCACTGACGTCCTTCGTGCCGTCGATGGCGGAGACTAGCTCCT
>JANXLV010000253.1 GCA_025355005.1 Myxococcales bacterium
GATGTTTGGCATCGCGGCACTCGGTGGCCACATCCTGAACAACGGTGATCCCGGATGGATTGTTCTTGGCCGCGGCTACCGACGCTTCCTCGAAGCCGAAGAAGTATGGAGTCTCGCTCGAAGTTGCGATCAATCTTGAGATGCGATGCTGTTTAGTGCCAGGCGTTGGCGGTCTTTACGGGCTGTCCGGTGCGATCATGCTCCGCGAGCAGCTCCTTCGTCTTCGCGACGCAGCCGTTGCAGGAGGCGAACTGCGATCTGTGATCACACGAGACACGTGTTGCCGTCGACGGCTCGTTGAACTCCGCCGGGTCCAGGTGACGGCCGCACGCGACGCAGTGAATGTGCTGCGGCTCGCGCGCCTTGCCGACGGGCCCGGAGCCGTTGAGTGCCTTGCGCTCACGCTTCGTCAGGGTCTTCTCACGCTTCATGCGCCCCTTGTACCATCGCCCCGGCTCGCCTTGACAGGTGTCTCGAATGAAAGCGACTGCGCAGCAAATGAAAGTCCGTTTCAAAGTCTGAAACTGACGTTTCATCGACCGTTTCATCGGTCGTTTCATCTGCCGTTTCATCGACCGCCAGCTTCGGCTTCGGATGCCGTTTCTGGCCGCCTCTGACCGCTCAGTACGGCTGTGCTACTCTTCAGGTTGGAGGCCGTGCGCTATGCGAACGCGATTGCTCGTGGTTGCGTTACTCGTTGGCTCTTGCGCTGCCCTCTACGCGTGCGGCTCGAGCGACGACAGCCTGTTCGGCAGCGGCGGTGACGACGCCGGCGACGAGGCTCGCGCGATCGACGATGGCGGCCCCAGGCTCGGCGGCGGCGACGGCGGTCCCATGTGCACGCCCGCCTGTACGAGCGCGCAGCTCTGTAGCGTCACGAGCAAGTGCATCCCCAAGGGCACGTGCCTCGCGAACGGCGACTGCACCGAAGGCACCGTCTGCGACAACGGCGACTCCGGCACCAACACATGCGTGCCCGGAGGCAACTGCGGTGCGACGAAGGTGGCCGCGCAGATCGTCCCGCCCAACCTGCTCGTCACGCTGGACCGCTCGTGCTCCATGACGGAGAAGGTGAATCTTGCCGACGGCGGTACCGCCACGAAATGGGAGGTCGCCGTCAGCGCCATCGACACGTTGACGACAGACTACAAGGACAAGATCCGCTTCGGCCTGATCCTGTTCCCCGATCTCAGCGGCAACAAGTGCGCGCAAGACGACTTCCCGTTTCCCGTGGGACCCAGCCACGAGCTCGGCATCCAGACCATGCTGAACGCGGCGCGCTTCCCGGACTCGGGGCTCTTTCCGAACGGGCCGTGCGTGACGAACATCGACACGGCGCTCGAGCAGGCCGCGACGGATCCGGGCCTCGCGGACAAGACCCGCGGCGACTTCGTCCTTCTGGTGACCGACGGTCAACAGGCCGGATGCAACCTTGGAGGTGGCGCCGGTGGCGCCATCCTCGCCGTGCACAACATGTACGTGGAGGCGGGCGTGCCCACGTTCGCGGTCGGCTTTGGCTCTGGCGCGGACCCCGCGTTCCTGGGCGCGGTGGCGGTGGAAGGCGGAACGGCTCCGCAGGACGCAGGTGCATCACCGTTCTATCTGGCGACTGATCAAGCAGCGTTGACCGCTGCGTTCCAGGACATCGCGCAGAAGGCGATCGGCTGTGTGTTCAAGCTTGGCACCGCGCCGCCCGACCCCAGCAAGCTCTACGTGTTCGTGAACGGCTCTGTTCGCGTGGCCAAGGATCCCACGCACGCCACTGGCTGGGACTACGACTCCGCGTCGAACACGGTCACGTTCTACGGAGCCATGTGCAGCGATCTGAAGGCCGGCAAGGTGAGCGGCGTCGACATCGAATACGGCTGCCCCCAACCCGGCACGAAGTAGCAGAGCGAAGGCTCTAGCCTCGCTATCTCGCTATCTCGCTAGCACGGAGTTTCCGAAGTCTTCGCCGGAGCGCTTGTAGACTGGCGCGAACGCGTCTGCCTGATGCAGGAACGGAACGCGCACGTAGCCCTCGGTGGGGGTGACCGATGCGAGCCATTGCTCGTGTGACGCGTCGCGGTCGCTCGCGGCCATGTGCGCTTCCACCGCGCGAAATGCGGGCAGCTGCGCGTGCGGGCCGTAGCCGACGTTCTGGGTCCAGATGCGGCACCAGATGATGTTCTGGCGGCAGTAGTTCCAGATCTGGTGCTCCAGGAAATCGTCGAAGCGCGGAGCATTTAGCGCGCGCACACGCTCGTCGCGAATGTGCTGCAACAGGGGCTCTGCGGCGAGGTCCTTCTTGCCGAGGAAGCGGTCGACCCAGATCTCGTGCGGGAACGTCTTCTCGCGCAGGCCGGGGATCTGGAGGTAGGCGGTGCACTCGGAGGCGATCGACGCCTCGAACTCCGCCTGGATCATCTTGCGCGACCACTCCGTCCACGTGGCGGTCGGCTGGAAACGGGTGACGCGCGTGTGGACGCACTCGTGCAGGTGATAGAGATCTTGCACCCAGCGGTTCGGATACGTGCGCCGCGTGAGCGCGCCGAAGTAGGTGCCGAAGTGGCCTGGGGGCATCGGATCGTCGGTGACCCACATCGAGAGGCCGTCGGTGATGGTCTTGACCCACGCGGACGTGCGGAATTCTTCCGTGACCAGGAGGTCCAGCGCGGAGACCTTAAGAACGGTGATCGTCTCGAGCATTCGTCTCTCCCTTGATAATCTTGTCCATGCCTTCGGTGAGGCAGAAGCGGTGGTGGCCTTTTGCGCGCATGAACTCCTCGGAGCCCGCCACGCCGTGCGGCGCGTGCGCGAGCAGCACCACGTCCGACGCGCGCACAGCGTCGGGCACGCGGCCATCGGCGACAAGCTGCGCCAGCACGCGCGCCTGGATCGGCGCGTATTTCGCGGGGAGCGCCGTCACGTCATGCGCCTTCATGAGCGCGGTGCCGAGCTTCAGCGAGAACAGGTTCTTGAACCACAGGTTCCCGATCAACGTTCCCATGGGGGTGCGGCTCACGCAGCCGCCGATGCGGTGATAGTAGACTCCCATTGGCTTGGAGAGGCTGAAGACCACGGCTGCGACGTTCGCGTGGCGCCGCGCATCCACTTTCACCGGGCTCTTCGTCGCGCCCACGTATGTCACGTCCAGGTAGACACGCACTGTCGGCGCACGCGCGCGCAGCTCGTCCAGAAATGCGTCCAGGTCGCGCCAGATGCAGCCGTCGATCGCGGACGGGAACGACACCCAGAACTGATCGTGCTCGCCGAAGGTCTCGCGCGCGGCAAGCACGCTGCGCTCGTGCGTGACGACCTGCATGCCGCGCTCGTGCGCAAGGATACCGTAGCCCTCGTAGTCGCCAGCGAACGTGTGGAGCGCGCCCGGCGGTAGCAACAAGTCCTTGATCGGCTCGGAGGCGCCGCTGGTGGGATACGCGTGTGGGAACGCATCGCCCAGCTCGAGACCGGACCATGCGCGCCACGTCGTAAGGAACTCGACGTGCATCGCGTCCTGGTGTTTCTCGTAGGCGCGCTCGTACCACTCGTGGTGATGTTCGCTCCAGAGGCGGTCGACGACGGCGCGCGTCTCCGGGTAGTAGAGCGAGTAGACCGTACGCGTGAGCATGAGGCCGATCCTATCTCATCGTGGCCGCGGGTCGCCGATGGTCACGCGCAGGTCGCCCAGACCCGTGGCGCTGCACACGACCTCGTCGCCGGCGTGAAGCAAGGTCCCGCCACGTGCGTGTGCGCTCATGGCCGCACGCAGCTTGCCGAAGCGATCCAGCGCGACGTCCGCGATCGCCTTCTTCCATCGGGGCACGTGGAGACCGACGCCCGCGGGCGTCCCCGTGAGCAGCGCGAGGCCGGCCGGGAGATCGCCTCCCAGAAAGCGACTGGCCGCGACGAGCATCTGCCGCGGTGAGTAGATCAGGCTGGTGGTGCGCGCCTGCTGACGCAACTGTCCATTCACGCGGGTCGAGAGCTCGAGGTCGGGGAGCGTGTCGAGCGAGGCTTCGGCCCGCGGAAGCGCCATGGACGACACGGGAAGGAACTCCGGAAAGCCCTTGGCCACGGCCCAGTACGCGTAGGGATCCTTCTGGTCTTCGCCAAGGATCTGACACGAGCGCGCGGTGAGATCGTTCGCGAGGAACCAGGCGAATCGCGGCGCGCACGACGGATTCGCGAGGTCCTGTGCGCGTACCGTTTCAAGCAACACGAGCCCGAGCTCCACTTCGTAGTCCATCAGCGGCGGGAGCACGTCCCACCGTTCGCGCAGGAGGGCGCTCACGCCGGGCTCGATCGACTCCAGCGCAGCCAGCATCTCGTCGCTCGTGGGCGTGACCACCATCGGCGACGCGTCCGCGTGTGCGACGCGGAGGGACCGCAGGTGCTTGCGAAAGACGATCGGCGACTCCGGCGCGCGCGAGCCAGTCTCGCGGACATGATCGACATAGGAGAGGCCAAGCGCCAGCACGTCGTCGATCCTTGGAAGCGGAACTGCGCGTGCATCAGCCGATGCGAGCGCCGGTGAGCGGCTCGGTCGCGCCGCAGGGCCCGTGTCCTCCCAGCGGATGTACGAGAAGCCCGGCAGCGGCTCGGGCTGGTGAATCTCGATCGCGCAGGCGTGTGCGTGCAGCACGCGTTCGAGCGAAAGGCTGAGCCCATGTCGGCGCCATACGCTGACCTCGCAGCGCCCGACGTCGCTCTGGGCCACGTACACCTCGCTGCCATCGGGCCCGCGGTACACATACCCGACGAAGCTCGATGGCTCTGCATACGCGCGGGTCACCAGCAGCCGCTTGCCCGCATGGGAGCGCACCTCGAGCACGCCGGGGCGGACGAGCTTCACGCGCGTGCGCGCGGTGCGCGAGACGCTGGTGCCGTCGATCGACAGGCCCTCCGCCGTGAGAACGAGCGACGCGACGCGCGGAACCCACGCCGCTCTGCGCGGACGTGCCGCGACGAGCTCCAGGCCGCCCTCGTCGCGTGGCTCATCGAACGACGGCGCCCAGAGCCAGAAGATCTCCTGCGGCTGCGACGTCCCGCCAATGCGCGCTTGCACCATGCGCGCGCGCGGGCCCAGCACGTGACGCTCGCCGTCGACATCCCAGAAGCCAGTGACCTTCGTGCGCGCGTGGACGTGCTCCGCGTGCGCCGGCAGCGGCAACCGCGAGAGCACACGCGGAGAGCGCTGCACCGTTCCATGCGCCTCGTCGAAGGCGAGCTCCCACGTGATCGTGCGCCCGGCGGCGCTCACCGTTCCCTTCGCGCGCGTGCTCTCGAAGGACGCGTCGCCGAGGGTCAGCTGCTCCGGAAACGGGAAGGGCACCGCGTCCTCCGGGTGGATCGACTTCAACGCGAGCGGCGGTCCCGCGTCCGAGAACGCAGCTGCCCAGCTCATGGCCTCGCCCGTTTCGTCCTTTCCTCGTCGCACCGTATGCCGCACCCAGAGCGCGCGCCGGGCATCCGGATCGATCACGACGTAGAAGCAGATGTCGAACGTCCCGCGAGCACTCATGCCGGTCGCGCGATGATACTACACCGGCGCCTGATTTTTCCTGTCGGGAGCGTTCGCGCATCCTTTCGATGGCGTCGGTCGTCTTCATGCAAAGGACACCTGTGGCCGAGAGGCCCGGTGCATGAAGTCTTGAAGCCCGAGCTGCACTATCTCGCGTGGACCGCCCTCCTGACGGGCTGCCTCTGGATCCCCGTCGTCATCGGCTACGCGCGATCGCGCGGACCGCTCAAGCCGGAGGACTACGTGGTGGCGCCGACCACGCCGCTCCCCGCCTGGGTGAACCGCGCGAATCGCGCGCACATCAACGCGGTGGAGAGCCTGGTTCCTTTCGCGACGGTCGTGCTCATCGCGCAGGCCGTGGGTGTCTCCACGCCCATCACCGCGTACGCGGCGGCGACCTACTTCTTCGTGCGGCTGGCCCACGCCGTGGTCCACATCAGCGGCATGTCGGCGATTCGCCTCCGCACATTGCTCTTCACCGTCGGGTGGGGCGCGTTCGTCACGATGGCAGTGGAGCTCTTGCGCCACACCTGAACCGACCTTGGGTGCTTCGTCCGGAGCGCAAAACGAGGATAGGATCTCGTCGATGCGCAGGGTCGCGTACCTCACGGACGTGGAAGGTCGCTGGGACAAGCTGGTCGACTTCTGCGCGGGCTCGTCTCTCGTCACGCTCGATGAGCGTGCGGCTGACGGCGCTCCGACGCTGCGGGTCGCCGACGATGCGGTCTTCGTGTTCGGTGGTGATGCGATCGATCGCGGGCCCGCGGCAAGAAAGATGGTGGCCACGCTGCTGGCCGCGAAGCGCGCGCAGCCCGCATCGGTGGTGCTGCTCGCGGGCAACCGCGACATCAACAAGCTTCGCCTCGTCCGCGAGCTCTCCGGGAGCCCGCCGCCGCGTGCGAGCGCAGAGATCGCAAGTGGGCGCCGCGGGGATCTGCTGCGCTTCATCCTGACAGAGACCATGGGCGCACGCGCTGCGTTCGAGCATCGACGCACCGAGCTGCGCGCAGAGGGCCGGGCTGACGAGGATGACGACGTGGTCGACAGCTATCTCGCCGACCTCGCGCCCGATGGGCCGCTGCGGAGCTACCTCTCGGCCGCCGCGCTCGCCCACCGTGAGGAGGAGACCCTGTTCGTCCACGGCGGTGTCACGGCTGAGAATCTCGGCGTGGTCCCGGGGCGCGTCGACCGCCTCCCCGATGTTGATTCATGGATGCGCGCGCTCAACGAATTTTATGCAGAGTCGATGCATGCATTCTGCACGGGTGCATGCGCATCGGATGGAACCCCGCTCTGGCAAGACCTCATTGCCTATCAGGCGCCGAAGAGAGGCTCGCGCACGAACCAGGAGAGCATCGTGTACGCGCGGCCCACGGACTCGGTGGGCAATCCGATGCTTCCGCCGGAGCACGTTCTCTTGGCGCTCGCTGCGGCTGAGATCCGTCGCGTCGTCGTCGGTCACACGCCTAGCGGCGATTGCCCAGCGCTGCTTCGTGACCTGGGTGGCTTCGAGCTCTTGCTCGCGGACAACTCATATGGTCGCGTGGAGCGCGGCTCGCGTGTCGCCATCCACGACAACGTCGTCCACGTTCGAGGTACCACGCAGCTCGACTCCGGAGCAGAGGAGAGCGTCGAGTGGGCGCTGGACGCCAGCTCCGCGCCGTTCCTCGGTATGCGCGATGCGACCACGGGGAGGCTCATCAAGGCGAGGCTCGTCCGCGGCGACTACCTCACGTATCGCGCGTTCGACGGCTACAAGGTCGAGCAGGTCGCGATCAGCGAAGAGGCGCTGAGACGTGCGTCACTCGAGGCCCCGCACCACATCATCACCGACCGCCCTTGCATCAGGTGATGGAGCGACTTCGGGGACGCTGGTGGGGTGTCTCGCTCTGGTAGCTTTGTCGCGGCGGGCATCCACCCCCTTGGATCAAAAGGTCCCCAGGCCTGACGCCAAAACTGGAAAAATCCTCCCCAACTCTGCGTACCCACATGGAGCCACATCTGGCGCGCAAGTTGCGACTAAGAATCCCGTGGCACTCCTTCTCCAGAAACTGGTCGCGCTGACGGCGCTCTCCTTCTGCCTTGGCGGCCTTGGTTGCGCCAAGGCGGCGAAGCCTGCCGCTGCGCCGGAGCCGGACTACGACTGGAGCACCTACAACGGTGGCAAGGAAGCCCCGACCGCGGACACCAGCAAGCCCGCCGCCGACAAGAGCGATTCATCCAGCGCCGACTCCAAGCCCGCAAAATCCTCCAAGCCCGACACCGTTGCCGCAGCGCCCGAGTCATCTGGCAGCACCAGCAGCGACGACCCCAAGCCCGGCAAGCCCGATGTCTCGTCGTCTGGCGCGCACAAGGCTTCGAAGGCGAAGATCAAGGGCGAGTCCGTCTCCTCCGTGAGCGCTGATCTGGTCGCAGGCGCATCGAAGAAGGCGCTGAAGTCGAAGGTCGTATCCAGCAACGTGATCACGGGCCCCGACTACGAGATGGTGCAGATCGTCCTCAAGGATGCGTCCGTTCAGATCGTACGCCCGGCGTCCACGCCAGACTCGTCCGGCCCCAAGCTCCGCTCGCCGAAGGTCCGCAACGACTCGCTCACGTCGACTGACTCCGCATTCTACGATGCGGACGCAGACGTGCTCGTGCTCGTGCAGTCCAACAAGGCCGCGAAGTCCAAGAAGGCACTCGGCGCGCTCCTCAAGAAGTGACCCCACAACGACGTTGTCGCATCACGCGACAATATCAATATCGTCGCGTCGCTCTCTTATGGCCGCTGCGTGTGTTAATCTCGAAGCATGCGGGGATGGACTTGGCTGGTGCTGCCCGTCGCTGGGCTCGGCTGCGGTGCGTTCGGCGGCAGCGACTCGAACGCGCCGTCCATCGCATCCATGGATGCAGGTGCTGACGACTCCTCCACCGCGTCGGTTGCGGATGGCTCCGTCGCCGACGCAGCGGACGCACCCGTCAGCGTCAGCCACCTGAACGATCCGGTCCGTTACAGCGTGCCGGATCTCGTCGCCCTCGACGATGCCACTGACATCGATACTGGCGGAGGCATGAGCGCGGCCAATCCCCAGATCACACGTGGCGCGAACCCGGCTGTCACCACTGACTGGCTCTACGTGGACGGCTCGGGCAACGTCGTGATGCTCGTGCGCTCGTGGAGCGTGCCTTCTACGAAGACGGTGAAGGTGCACGGCGGCCGTCCGCTCGTCGTTGTCTCGCTCGGTGACGTGAATATCGGCGGCGTGATCGATGCGGGCGCGAGCAAGCAGACGCCCGGGCCCGGCGGCGCACTTCCAGGTGCAGGAGCTGGCGCTGGCAAGAACGGCGGTGCAAGCGGCAATGGTGATGGTGGCGGCGGTGGCGCGGGCTTCGGTACGGCCGGCGCGATCGGACAGACCGGCGCGGGAAACGCGCCGCCCGGCGCCGCTGGCGGTTCCTACGGTGACTACAAGAAGCTCTACGCGGGCTCCGGTGGCGGCACGGGATCGCGCGCTGGTTGCAACGATCCGAGTGGCCAGGGCGGCGCGGGCGGCGGTGCGCTCCAGATCACATCGTTCACGAAGATCGCGATCAGCGGAAAGATCAATGCGGGCGGCGGCGGCGGTCACGGTGGGTGTCTCGGATACGCGGGTGGCGGCGGCGGCTCCGGCGGGTCCATCGTACTCGAGGCGATCACCAGCATCTCGATCGCGTCCGTCGCGACGCTTGCGGCGAACGGCGGCGGTGGTGGTGGCGGCGGCGGCGTACCGAACGGCGGTGGCGGCGAGGGGTATGGCGGCGGTGACGGCGCTGCCGTGGACGCGGCAGCCAGTGGCGGGAAGAGCGAGGACACGTGCGGGTCGTGCTTTGGCGGCGCAGGTGGATTCGGAATGACGGCGCCAACCACGGACGCGGCCCAGGCGGGCCCCAACGCTGGAGGCGGTGGTGGCGCCGTTGGACGCATCTGGCTTCGCACACGCGGGGCGGCCGTACTCCTCTCTGCGCCCGCGGCCGTACTCTCACCGCCACCGACGACGCTGTTCGACCTGTGAACGCAGTCAGCCGAGCATGAGCGTGCGCGTGCGTGTCGCGAGGGTCTCGGCCTCGTTAGTCGCGAGCCCGAGCGCATCCACCAGCTGGAGCTCCAGCTCGAACTCCGCGTCGCCGCCGTCGCCGTCGATGAGCGACAGCGCGCACGCGAGCTCATAGGCGAACGTCGCCGCTTCCTTCCGTTGCAGTCGCGGCGCGAGCGTGAGCAACCTGGCGTCTGCCGCCTCTCGCTCGAGGCCGCTCGCGAACTCGGCGAGGAGCCTGGCGAGCTCTCCCTCGGTGAGCTTCCGGTTCTCCGCTGGTGGCGCGGGCCGCTTGCTGTCGGGGCCCACGTCCGGATCGCCGACCATGTCTCGCAGGTGCGACGCGAGGATGCGGAATGCGTCGAGCTCCGACTTCACGAGCGCGCCATCCCACGCGATCGTCAGGTACGCGAGCTCGAGGATGGCATGCCGCTCATCCGGTGTGAGGACCAGGTCCTCATGCGGCATGATGATGTGCTCGATCTTCTCCGCGGTGACCATTGCCTGCTCGCCGTCGCCTGTTCTTCTATCTTATGGCTTACAGCTGGCCGGGGCCGCGGCTGACCGGCGAGTCCCCTGCGACGGAGCGCGTGCTGCTCTGATTACCACCACCCTGTCCCGAGGACGTGAGGAGCTCCTGGAGCAGATCGCGCGCCTCGGGCTTGGTCTTCAGGTGGTTGATGAGCAGCGTCGAGGCCTCGTTGAAGGCCTTCTCGAACGCGAGGCCCTCGCGCGTGCGCGCAGCGACCTTTTCGCGGCCGGACGCGAGGTCCTCGTCGAGCGCCTCGGCGTAGCGTGAGAGCTGCGCGCGGAGCTCGTCGATCTGACGGCGAAGGTCGCGTGCGTGTGCATCCTTCACGGCGGCCTTCTGATCGCGCTCGGCGAGCTGCTCGCGACGCGCCTCCAGCAGCGCAGCTGCTGCGCCTGATCGCTCGAATACGGGGCGAATCGCCGCAGGGTTCGTACCGCCCTGCTGCGCTGCCTGATCTGCCTGCGCGCGTGCGGTGCCTGCTGCGCGTTCTGCGACTTGCACCTGCTCGCGCAGACGCGCGGCCTCCTGGTGCTCGGCGGTGGCCTCGCGAAGCGCGCGCGACTCCTCGTGCGCGAGCTCCTCGACCTTGCGGCCGATCTCGGCGCGGAGCGCGCGGCCGCGACGCTCGAGCGACTCCAGCTTGCGTGTGTGGCTTGCGACCTCACCCTCGAGGCGAGAGGCGCGCGCCGCGAGATCCCAGGACTGCGCGACGCCCTGCTGGACCTCCGGCGGATCATTGCCGCCGGGATACGCGCGACTCACCATGCGCGAGAACAGCGCGGCGCGGCCGGCCCACTCGATCACGCCCGGGGACTGCGGTGGCGGCGGCGGCGGTGGCGGCGCTGCCTCTCCCTGTGGGCCACCTTCCCACGGCGTGCTGGGTAGCGCGCGCTGGAGGCCCTTGAGCTCCTCGTGGAGGTGGTGGGCGTCCTGGTAACGCTTGCGACGCTCCTTCTCGAGCAGCTTGAGGACGATGCCCTCCGCGGTCGGGAGGACGTCCGGCTTGATCGACGTGGGCTTTGGCGCAGGCGCCGTGCGCTGCATCTCGAGCAGCGTCTCGCGATCGTTCGAGCGGAAGGGGAGCTGCCCCGTGAGCATCTCGAAGAAGAGGACGCCGAGCGCGTAGAGATCGGACGGCGGGCCTGCCTCTTCGCCGCGCGCTTGCTCGGGCGACATGTACTCGGGCGTTCCGAAGACGGCGCCCTTCGGCGCGAGCCGGGGGTCCATCGCCAGGTGCGCGAGACCGAAGTCGAGGATCTTCACGAAATCCTTGCGGCCGCCGCGCGAGGTGAGAAGGATGTTGTCGCTCTTCAGGTCGCGATGGATGACGCCGAGGTCGTGGGCGCGCGCGAGAGCGGCGCACATCTGCTCCAGGATGTCGACGCTGCGCGACAGAGGCATCGGGCCCTTGGCCAGCTCGCTCGAGAGCGACACGCCGACCAGGTACTCCATGACGAGATAGAGCTCGCCCTCTTCCGTCTCGCCGATGTCGTGGATGTCGATGATGTGTGCGTGGTCGACGCGATTCGCGGCGCGCGCCTCACGCAACATCCATGCGCGCAGGTGCGTCTCGCCGCGCAGGTCGGGGCGAATCAGCTTCAGCGCAACGACGCGGTCGATGAGCACGTGGCGGGCGCGATACACGACGCCCATGCCACCTTCACCCGCGCGCGCCTCCAACCTGTAGCGCCCGGCGACGACTCGCCCGAGCATGGGATCCTGCGGCTTCTGCCCCGTCCGTTGTGAGGTCGTGTTCATGGTTTCGGATACTCGCTTTCCAGCGTACCCCCGAAAACGTGATTGTTCGTAGGCAAAAACGAACGGCTACGGATCAGAAGGTGACGTTGAGGACGCCCACATGGACCTCGCTCACCTGGTTCGCGCCGTACTTCACGCGCTCCTGGGTCGTGAAGGCATTCTTCACCACAGGCACCGGCACACCGAGACGAAGCTGCGAAGGCTGCACGTCGATCATCGACATGGGGGCCTGCATCGGTGCCTGCGCGGGCGCCTTGGGCGCGCCGCCGCCGCCGCCTCCGGGAGCAGCAGGAGCAGGTGCGGGAGCAGGCGCTGGGGCTGGTGCAGGAGCGGTGCTGCCACCGATGACGGCGCTTCCGCCGGCCTGTCCGGGATCCGCGGGCGGGGTGTTCGTGGGGGCTTTGTCCTCGGTCGCGTTCTCGTTGCCCTGGTAGCTCGTCGCGTTGAGCGTGAGCACGACACCGGGAATGATCAGCGCGAGCCCGCCTGCGAGCATGTAGATCGGCGCGCGACCGTCGGAGGAGCTCTTCTCGACGAAGTAGCCGCCCACGCCGCCAGCAGCCGCGCCACCAAGGCCACCGCCCAGGTACGCCCACTGGTTCCTGACGCCGACGAGCGACATCGTGATGACCACGACCTCGCCACCGAGCAACGCACCACCGACGATGCCCTTGCCCGTGGGGGACACCTCATCGGCGTGAGCGGTTGACCCGTACGCCATGGAGCCGACAAACATGAGCGCCGACATACCGGCTGCGAGAGCTTTTTTCGCTTTCATGACTTGTGCGAACCGTACCAGAAAGGTCGGGTTTCTGGCGAACCGAAAAAAAGGGGGTCGGGATGGGGTAGGTTTGGTGCCGTTCCCAGTGATTTCCTCGTTGTCACCGCTTGGTCGCGCGTTCGGGCGGCCCGCATTCACGTACGCGATCTCCGCGGTTCTGCTGCTGTCGGCGGCGGCGCTGGTCGCCGCGGCGGTGCGCGTGCTCCCGTGGCTGCTCGATCCCGCGCTGCCCACCGAGGTCGCCGAGCCGTTCGCGAAGAGCCTGTTCACGCTCGCGATCGAGGCGTCGGTCCTCACCGGGTGGCCGCTCGGGTGGTCCGTTGCCATGCAGCGCTTCTCGGAGCGTGGCGAGGCGCGTGTGCTCCTGCTCCTCGGCGAGGCGCCCAGAAAGACGGTCGGCAGGTTGCTTCCGCAGGGTCTGGCGCTGTTCGCCGTCCTCTTCTTCGTGTCGCTCTCGGGCGGTGCTCAGGCAACTGCGCCCGGACGCGTCGTCAACGAGCTCATCGCGAAAGGGCGCGGCGCGTGTGCCGCGTCCGAGAGCCCGCGTGCGTACACCGTGCCTTTCGCGGAGGTCGCGTGGCTCTGCGCCGGAAGCGCCGCGAGCACCCCACCGCGGCTCTATGGCAAGCCGCCCGCCGGACTTGGCGGTGCGACGTTCACCGCAGAAAACGTGGACGTGTCGGGCGATCTGCGGCGCATCGATCTGAAGGACGCGCGCCTCTACGCCGGCCCGATCGCAGTGCACGTCGGTTCCATGCGTATTCGCGGCCTCCTGCCGTTCGCGCGTGCTTCGGCGCTCCCGCCATGGCTGCGGGCGAGCGTGCTCGGGCTCTCTGCCGCCACCTCAGCGGCGCTCGCTGCCTGGGTGATGCTTCGCGCGCGCGCACGCGGCGGGCTCGGACGTTTGTATGCTGGTGGCGTGGGCGTAGCCGGGCCGCTGGTGGCGCTTGCGGCGCTCCGCTTGCTCGAGCAGCGCCTGCCAGAGACCGCGTCCGCGGCTGACCTTCTGCCGTTCGCGCTGGTGCCGCTTTTGGCGGGCGCTACCGTCCTGCTCATCGGCCGGATTCGCAAGCTTGCCCCAAAAGCGCGTGGCTGATAGCGTTTGGCCAAGGAAAACCATGGGCAATATCGGCGCAACGGAGCTTCTTGTCATCGCCCTCATCGCCGTCTTGCTCTTCGGCGCAGGCCGCATCGCAGACATCGGCAAGGGGCTCGGGCAGGGCATCAAGAACTTCAAGCAAGGCTTGAAGGAGTCCAACGACGACGCCGACGAAGAGGAGGCGAAGCCCAAGAAGGCTGGCTCCAAGTCGGAGAGCGCCAAGTCCGACAAATCCGACAAGGACAAGTCGGACAAGAGCGGCGACAAGAAGAAGGTCCGTGTCTCCGACGAAGAATCCGGCGACGACGAGGACGAGGAAGAGGCCGAGGCGCCCGCGCCCAAGGCTGCCGAGAAGAAGGCCAAAGAAGCCTGATCTCGTGGTAGGTTTTGCGCGTGCCCACCACGTTTGCCAAACGTCTGGACGCTGTCGCTCCCAGCGTCACACTAGCGATGAGCGCGCGCGCGAACGAGCTGCGCGCCAAGGGCGTGGATGTCGTCGCGTTCGGAGTCGGCGAGCCTGACTTCGAGCCGCCGTCCTACGTCCTCGAAGCGGCGAAGGCCGCCGTCGACAAGGGAGCGTCCAAGTACACGGCGGTCACGGGCATCGCGCCGCTGAAGCAGGCGATCTGCGCGGCCACGAAGGCGAGGAAGGGCTGGGACATCACGCCCGACATGGTGACGGTCAGCGTGGGCGCGAAGCATGCGCTCTTCAACCTGGCCCTCGCGCTCTACGAGCCCGGCGACGAGATCGTACTGCCCGCGCCCATGTGGGTCAGCTATCCGGAGCAGGTCCGCATGATGGGCGCCACGCCGATCATCGTGCCCACGACCGAGGAGTCGGGCTTCCGCATCTCGGCGGACGCGCTGGCCGGCGCGGTGAACAAGAAGACCAAGGCGGTCATCCTCTGCACGCCCAGCAATCCTACGGGCTCTGCGTACTCGAAGGACGCGCTGCTCGGCCTCTGCGACGTCATGCGCAAGAACGACGCATGGCTCATCGTCGACGAGATCTACGCGGAGCTCGTGTACGACGGATTCAAGCACGTGTCCGCGGCGGAGCTCGCGCCCGACCTGCGTGACCGCCTCATCATCGTGGACGGCGTGTCGAAGACGTACGCCATGACGGGCTGGCGCATCGGCTGGTCGATCACACCGAAGGCGCTCGCGAAGGCGCTCGACACCGTGCAGGGCCAGAGCACCACGAACCCCACCGCGGTCGCGCAGTGGGCCGCGCTCGCCGCTCTCACTGGACCGCAAGAGGACGTGGAGCGCATGCGCCAGGCGTTCGAGAAGCGCCGCAACGTCATGGTCGCAGCGCTGAACGACGTGCCCGGCATCAAGTGCCGCATGCCGGAGGGCGCGTTCTACGCGTTCGCGGATTGCCGCGCCCTCATCGGCATGCCCTGGGGCGAAAAGAAGGTCACGAACGACGAGGACCTCGCGTTCTTCTTGCTCGAGCGCGCGTCCGTCGCCACGGTGCCCGGCGGAGCGTTCGGCGCCCCTGGCTACCTGCGCCTCAGCTACGCGACCAGCGAGGAGCGCATCAAGGAAGGCGTCTCGCGCATCAAGAAGGCGATCGAAGAGGCGAAGCGTTGACGCGTGAGGAAGGCCCCGCGAAGTCCGGCGAGGTCGTGAAGAGGAGCGTCGGGCTGGGCGCGCTCTTCCTCTTCGTGCTCGTCGTGTGGTGGGCCGACGCTCGCTCGCACGCGCAGCACGGCTTCGACTGGCGCGGCGCGCAGCGTTTGTACTTCGAACAAGAAGGGCGTGACGAGCGCCCGCATGTGATGCGGCGCACGATCGTCGCGGACGAATCCGGGCGCGTCGCGGACGAGCTCTGCGAGACGTGCCACGTGAGCGCGGAGAAGACCCACCCGGGCACGCTGCTCGCCGCGCACCCAAAACATGTAGGATGCACGCATTGCCACGGAGGCAATCCCGGAGAGCTGTCGGTGGCCGCGCACGCGAAGCAAGATCTGCGAAGCGTGAGCTGCCTGCGCTGTCACGGCCTGCGCGTGGACATACACGAACGCGGCGACGCCTCGGACGCGAAGCGCCAGGCGGACGCAGACAATGCGATGGCGCTCGTTCGCAAGGGCGAGCACATCTACCGCACACGCGAATGCGCGGAATGTCATGAGGAGCGGCTGCCCGGTGCGAGCCAGAGCCGCGGCTCTTTGCGTGCACCGATGCCCCTCACGGATCTGGACGTACGACGGCGTCCCGAGCACGTTCTCGCCTGGCTGCTCTATCCAGCGAAGATGGATCCACGCGGAGCCATGCCGCGCTTCTTCGAAGGTCGTCGCGACGACGCGCTGGCGATCACGGCCTACCTGCTCTCACCGGCCATGAAGAAGGACACGTCTCTACGAGAGGACGGAGAGCACGGCGCGAACGTGACCGGGGCAAGCGCGGACGAAGGCGCGCGGCTCTTTTCGGCGCTCGGATGCGCGGCCTGCCATGCGGATGACGCACAACAGCTGGCGGCGCCGCTCGCGACTTCGCTCGCGGACATCGGCAGGAAGAGCACCGATGATTTTCTCGCTATCTACCTGCGTGATCCGTCGCGCGTTCATCCGCGCACGCGCATGCCGTCGTTCCGGCTCGACGCGCGGGAGGCCGCGAGCCTCGCGAAGTACCTCGGCACGATGACCCGGAAGGAGGCGCTCCCGCTCACCGTGGACGAGGGCCGCTATCTTGCCGCGAAGGATCTGGCGAGCACCAAGGTGGACTGCAGCATCGGCCTCGCGACCACGCGCGTTCTGTGCGGCCAGCGCCTCTACGAAGCCGCGGGATGCGCGGCGTGTCACGACCCCGCGTCCCCGCCGTTCAAGGCGCCCGCGCTCGGCACGTTCCCGCTCTCTCCGTCGTTCCACCAGGCCACATCGATGATGTCGAGGCAGACCTACGCGCTCGACGAGCAAGAGCGCGCCGCCGCCATCGCGTTCATGCAGGCGCGTCTCCTGCCACCTGCGCCGCTCGGCAGCCGTCCGCGGAACGACTGGCGCGACGGCTCGGACTGGGGCGATGATCTCGTGGCGGACCTGGGATGCCGCGCATGTCACGGAACCCGGGAAAAACCAGCTCCGATCGCGTTGCTTCATGCATACAAGGACGCGCCCAAGCAGGCAGGTCACACGCCGCCCGCGCTCGACGAAGAAGGAAAGCGCGCGCGCCCGGAGTGGCTGTTCGCGTTCATGCGAAGACCCGGAACGCTCGGCGTGCGTCCCGTCTTCCATCCGGAGTGGGTCTACGGGAAGCTGCCTCCGCTCGACTCCGTCGCGCCGCGCATGCCCACGTTCGCCATGACGGATGACGAGACCACCGCCGTCGTCCGCTTCCTCACCCACGCCGCGCACCCATACCCGTTCACCGACGTGCGCCCGCGTGAGCGCTCACCCGAGGATCGGCTCGCGGCGTTCGTGCTCATGAACCGCGGTGACGACAAGACGCGCTGCACGTCCTGCCACTTCACCACGGACGTTCCGGTGGAACGCATGAAGGACGATCCCGCGTCCGTCGCGCCCGGGCTCTCGAGCCTCTCGATGCGTCGCCGCCCCGACTGGGTCACGCGCATGATCCCCGCACACGACGCGAGCCACTATGCTGCCGACAAGGGCAAGGCCGCGCCGGCGTGGACCGACAAGGACGCGCAGCTCGTCACCGACATCCTCTTCTCGCTCGACGATCGCGCAAGGCTACCGCGTCCCGGCGAAGAAGCTCGCACGCCGCTCCCGTAGCACCGCGGACTGTGGGGGCCGGCAGGCTTTTGGTTGACGACGCGGCCCGCCTGCGGGAAGGTCGAGCCGTGAGAAAGAGTCGCCTCTTCATCGCTGCCCTCGCAATCGTCGCAGTCGCCTCATGCGCGTCGGCGTGCGCGCCCACGTCACACGGCTCGTACCCGTCCACGCTCGGCACGCAGAGCCGCGCGCGTGATCTGCTCGCGGTGATGGACACGCCAGGCCCGGTGGAGCTCACCACCATCGTGAGCGCGGACTGGGCCGTTGACCTCGACGGCCTCCTGAACCTGGACGATCCGCGCGCGAAGGCCGCCGGCCTCACGAACCGGTCCGAGCCGATCCAGATCTACTTCTACGTCCTGCGCCACCCCACGTTCGGCACGTACATCGTGGACACTGGCGTGGAGCGCGCGGTCCGTGACGACAAGGAGCATCAGGTCGTTCATGGGCTGGTCGCCCGCGCCATGAGCTGGAACGCGCTGAAGGTGCGCACAGCGCTTGGCGATTTCCTCGTGAAGGAGAATCAGCGCATTCGCGGCGTCTTCCTCACGCACATGCACATCGATCACATCAGCGGCATG
This sequence comes from Myxococcales bacterium, assembly GCA_025355005.1. Classification (GTDB taxonomy): domain Bacteria; phylum Myxococcota_A; class Polyangia; order Polyangiales; family Polyangiaceae; genus JANXLV01. The sequence continues at coordinate 18,047 of JANXLV010000253.1, forward strand.
CCCGACGTCCCGCACGGCACGCCGATCGTCGCGGGGCCCGGTGAGAGCACGGACAAGGCCTTCCTCAACATGTTCGTGAAGGACACGACCGATCGCGAGCTCGACAAGCAAGCACCGATCGAGGAGTGGTCCTTCATGCCGGACCCGGACAAGCGCTTCTTCGGTGTGATCGACATCTTCAACGACGGCAGCGTCTGGGCGATTCACTCGCCGGGCCACACCAAGGGGAGCACTGCGTATCTGATCCGCACGGCCCGGGGCCCCGTGCTGCTCACGGGCGACACCTGTCACACCGCGTGGGGGTGGGAGCACGACGTGGAGCCCGGCGGGTTCACCGCGTACCATGACCTCAACAAGGTCAGCCTCGCCATCCTGCGGAAGCTCGCGAAGGAGCACCCGAACATGGAGGTGCATCTCGGCCATCAGATCTTGGTGCAGACGCCTGGGGCCGCGCCGCCGCCGCCGCCGCCGCCACTCACGCCGTCATCCAACTGAGGGGAGACCACCATGGCCATCGAGCAGCTCGGACACGTGGACGTGAGGAGCGGCATCTTGTGCGTGCTCGACTTCGGCATGGCCGGCGCGTTCTCGAACGATCCGCAGGGCGCTGCTGCGGCACGACAAGCGCTGCAGCAAGGAGCGTATTGTTTCACGCACAACGACGTGCCCGCGATCGTCGTACCCAACCTTCCACCGGGTCGCTACCCAGTGAGCTGCGTGCGGCTGGAGCAGGGAGAATTTGCGGGGATGCGACAGGCGGTGATGGTGGACTTCGTCCCGAACCCGCAGGCGGCGCGCACGATCGAGCTCGGCAAGGTGATCGTGGACAATGCACGCCTTGGGTTCTTCGACCTCGACGCGCTCGCGCACTGGAACGAGGAGCGTCCGGTCGACGGCATGGCCGACGTCGCGTTCTGGGGTCTGCACGAGAACGAGGTCGCCGCCCGCTTCCGCGCGCCCAAGCTGGGTGAGGACGGCTCAGGCTTCGCGAACATGCCGGTCGCGCAGGCAGAGGCATTCGCGCGCGATCTGGAGGCGCTGAAGAACAGCGGGCAGTTCCGCTTCGCGTGGGACTTCCGCCCCCACAATCATCCGTTCTACATGCTGGCGCAGATCCGGAAGAACCAGAACGAAGCAGGCGTCCTCGACGTGGGCGGCACCATGGCGTGCGGCTTCATGACGTCGTGGGGCGACGGCGAGTTCCCCGTGCTGATCGATCTCGACGCGCAGAACCGCCCCATTCGTTGCGGGCTCTTCTTCGCAACGAACGAGGCGATGGCGAACATGCGCTCCGTGAACAGCTAGGGAAGGTCGAAGTCGAGGTCGAAGTCGAGGTCGAAGTCGAGGTCGAAGTCGTCGTCGAGGTCGAGGTCGAGGTCGAAGTCGAAGTCGAGGTCGAGGTCGTCGTCGAGATGGTGGTGGCGCCGCGGACCGTGTTGATCATGCTGTGGAGGAGCGCCGGTGTTACCCTACCGGACGCGGGCTTGCACGAAGGCGCATACAGAGACGCGAGCGCGGGGCTTCGGCAACACATCGCCGACGCGGACCTCGCGGCGTCGCAGCGGAGGGCGCGCATGACGGAGGCGCTGTGGATGCTGCTGCCCTCCGAGCTGAGCTCGCGCATCCGTCGCTTGTCGGAGATCGCTTTGCCCGACGACGCGTCGTTCGAGGTGCTCACGCGCGTGGCAGATCAGCGACTCGAGCTGGTCGACGCGCTCGACGAGGCGCTCGCGCTGGCACCCACGCTCGCTTCTGGTGTGACGGATGCACGGGATGGCACGCCGTCGCCGCCCGCGCAGGACGACACGTGGGGACCCGCTGGTACGGAGGACGCGATCATCCCTCTTCGCGGCCAGGCTCAGCGGATCGTCGCGTCACTGGATGCCTCCGCGGGCGTCGTGACACGAGGAGCGCGCATCACCGCGCGGATGACGGTGGAAGCCGTGCCCGTGCTCTGGGTCGTCGAGCTCGGCGCGGCGATCAACGTCAATCGTGGCCTGGAGACCGGCGTCACGTTCCTTCGTGCGCGTCACCTGGTGGAGGTCAACGTGCCGGCGGAGCTGCCGCGCATGCGGGTGCGGCCCCAGGGCATTGCCGATTCCGTGTTGAAGCTGCTCTCGCTCGCGCACGAGCTCGCGCTCGGTGACGAGAGCTTCGATAGTGTGTGCTTCGTGGAAGGTGACGCCGCGTTCGCCATGCAGCTCTTGCCGGAGGACGTGCGGAGCCGTCTCGTTTCGCGCGTGAAATGTGGGGATTTCAGGCTCGCGCTCGATGGCGGCGTCGCTGCGCTCTCGTGGACGCGGTCCGGGTTCTCGCTCATCGCGAGCGAGGACGTCACTGCGTCGGTGCTGGTCGTTGCGGCGCTCCGTCAGGCCGCGGCGAACGTCAAGCTGCTCCGTGACTCCTGAGGCCGCGCGGCACGAGCACGCGCGATAGCCCCGCGAAGGCGAGCTCGAACACGAGCGCAAGCGCGGCCGCCGGAAGCGCCCCGCGAAGAAGCAAGCCGGTGTCGCGCAGGCTTATCCCCTGCAAGATCGGATTGCCGAGCCCGTCCGCGCCCACGAGCGCCGCGATGGTCGCGGTGCCCACGTTGATGACCGCGCTCGTCTTCACGCCCGCCACGATCATCGGCGACGCGAGCGGGAGCGAGATGCGACGGAGCTTTGCCCACGCAGTCAGACCAAGCGCGTCCGCGGAGCGCATCAGCTCTGGTGTGATGGTGGTGAGGCCCGTGTACGTGTTCCGCGCGATGGGCAAGAGGCCATAGAGGAGGAGCGCCACGATCGCAGGCCGCGCTCCGATGCCCAGCAGCGGCACCAGCAGCGCAAGGAGCGCAAGTGATGGCACCGTCTGCAACACACCCGTGAGCGTGAGCAGCGCGGGGCCCACGCGGGGCGCGCGGCTCGCAAGCACGCCGATCGGAATGCCGATGATGATCGACGCAGCGAGCGACGCGAGCACCAGCTGCACATGACGAAACGTGTCTTTCAAGATCTCCGCGGCGGCGCTCGGCGCTCCGGGGACGACCCGCGTGCCCCCTGGCAAGAGCGTGGCAGCTGCCTTCTCGACTGGCTCGTGGTCCATCGCCATCATCGCGTTTGCGTGCGTCATCGCGCGTGTGTCGACCGCGCCGACCAGACGCGACATGGAGGCAAAGGCAGCAGGCGCGCGCGTGGGCAGGTCCTGGCGGTAGAGGAGCACGGCGTCGTAGCGTGGAAAAAAAGCCTTGTCGTCGTCGAGGAGGAGGAGGCCCATGCGCTCGATCTGCGCGTCTGTCGTGTACACGTCCAGCACGTCGATCGAGCCGGTGCGGAGCGCCTCGTACGCGAGCTCGTGTTGCACGCCGCGCACGCCTTCGGCGGACAGGCCGTAGCGCGCAGTGAGACCCGGGAGCCCGTCTTTGCGGCCGATGAACTCGTGGCTCAGGCCCAGGCGCAGCTCGGGGTGTCGTGCGAGATCGCTCAGGGAGCGCACGCTGCTCTTCGTCGCGATCGCGGGGAGCGTGGCGAGCGCGTAGCTGTCGTCGAAGCCAAGGCGCTCGCTCATGCCAATTCCGAGCGCCGCCAGAGCCTGCCGCCGCTGCCCATCCTGCGGACGGTCGTGCAGGAGCACCTCGTCGATCGTGCCTGTGTATTCTACATATATGTCGATCGCGCCAGAGCGCAGCGCGGCGAGCGTGATCTCCGTGCCGCCGAGGTTCTTCGCGTGGGACGCATCGGCGCCGGACTCGGCCGCGAGCGCGCGCAGGGCCTCGCCCAGGATCCACGACTCGGGGAACGCCTTGGACCCCGCCGTGACGCGCGTGCCATCTGCGTGCGCCACGCGCGGCGCGAGCAGCGCGAACATGAAGAGGAGCAGCACGGAGAGCGCGCGCTTCATGCCTGCTCCGTGGTGGGCGCGCCGCCGTCGCCGAGCAGCTCCGCGACGAATGGCGTCTTCGGCGAACGCGTGAGCTCGGCGATCGTACCGCGTTGCACGATCTTGCCTTCCGCCATCACGACGATCTCGTCGGCAAGGGCCGCTGCCTCGGCCGCGTCGTGCGTGACGAGCAGCACGCTCTTGCCGAGGCTCACGATGATCCCGCGCAGCTCCTTCTGGAGGCGCCTCCGCACCACTGCGTCCAGCGCACCGAGCGGCTCGTCCAGCAGCAGCAGCGGCGGATCGAGCAAGAGCGCGCGCATCAGCCCCACGCGCTGGCGCTGTCCGCCAGAGAGCTCGCTCGGATATCGGTCCAGCGTGTCGCGCGTGAGCCCCACGAGCTCGCGCAGCTCCTCGATGCGCTTCTTTTCGCGGTCGCGCTCCCAGCCAAGGTGCTCCGACATGATCGCCACGTTGCGGCGCGCGGTCAGGTGCGGAAAGAGACCGCCCTCCTGGATGACGTAGCCGATGCGATGCCGCAGCGAGCGCATGGACGCCGGCGTCATCTCCTCACCGAGCACGCGTACCGTCCCGATGTCCGGCGCGATGAGCCCCATCACCAGGTGCAGCAGGGTCGACTTCCCGGAGCCGCTTCCGCCAAGGAGCGCCAGGCGCGCGCCGGTGGCCAGCGTGAAGTCGGTCTCCGCGAGCGCGACCACCCCGCCATACCGCTTACGCACCCCAGCCAGCGAGATCACTGTCGTGTCGTCCTGCACGCACCGCCGACTCTAGCAAGATCTCCGTTTCGCCGGGTGGTACCCTTCACGGTCCGATGGGCAAGACGCGCCAGGCCAAACCGGTGGAGAAGGACGTCCTCGCGTCCTTTCACCCCGCCGTGGGCGAGTGGTTCCGCGGCGCGCTTGGCCTGCCCACGCCCGTGCAGGCGCTCGCATGGCCGCACATCCAGCGCGGTGAGTCCACGCTGCTGCTCTCGCCCACCGGCTCCGGCAAGACGCTCGCGGCGTTCCTCGCGGCGGTCGATCGGCTGGGCAGCTCGCCTCGTCCCGCGGACGAGCCACCGCGTACGCGCGTGCTCTACATCTCGCCGCTGAAGGCGCTCGCGGTGGATGTGGAGAAGAACCTGCGCGCTCCGCTCGTGGGCATCGCGGAGGTGGCGCATGCTGGCGACAGCCCATTCCGGAAGCTGACCGCGCAGGTGCGCACGGGCGACACGCCGGCGCTGGAGCGTGCGCAGATGAAGCGAACGCCGCCGGACATCCTGATCACCACGCCTGAGTCGCTCTTCCTTATGCTCACGTCGCAGCAGCGCGCCTTGCTCACGCACGTGGAGGTCGTCATCATCGACGAGATCCACCAGATGGTGGCGAGCAAGCGCGGCGTGCACCTCTTCCTGTCGCTGGAGCGGCTCGCTGCGCTGATGCCGGACCGCGAGCTCCAGCGCATCGGGCTGTCGGCCACGCAGCGCCCGCTCGATGAGATCGCGCGGCTCCTGGGCGGCTTCTCGCGGCCTCTCGTGCAGCGGCTCGTGGCGGTGGTGGACGCGTCCAGCAAGAAGGCGCTCTCCATCACGGTCGAGGAGGTCGCGCCGCTGCCCACGGAGGCCCCCGCCAGAGATCACGGAGGCGACGACATGCTGCCGCTCGGCGACGACGACGCGCCCGAGGAGGACAGCCGTTCGATCTGGCCGGCCGTGCATGCGCGCCTGGTCGAGCGCGTGCGTGCGGCGCGCTCCACGATGATCTTCACGAATAGCCGCAGACTGTCCGAGCGCCTCGCCTCTGCCCTGAACGAGACCGCGGGCGAGGAGATCGCGCTCGCGCACCACGGCAGCATCGCGAAGGACGTGCGTCGCGCGATCGAGGAGCGCCTGAAGGCCGGTAATTTGCCCGCGATCGTGGCCACGTCGTCGCTGGAGCTCGGCATCGACATGGGCGCCGTGGACCAGGTCATCCAGGTGGAGGCGCCGCCGTCCGTCGCGTCGGGCATCCAGCGCATCGGTCGCGCGAGCCACCACGTGGGTGGTGTTCCGTCCGGCATCCTGGTGCCCAAGCACAAACACGATCTGCTCGCATGCGCGGCCGCAGCGGCTGGAATCGAGGCGGGCGACGTGGAGACCACGCGCTATCCGAAGAACCCGCTCGACGTGCTCGCGCAGCAGATCGTCGCGATCGTCGCGGTCGGAATGGCGCCGCCGCCCGAGAAGCGCACGAAGCCGAGGACGGGGAAGAAGGCCAGGAACGTGCGCCTCGGCCTCGAGCCCGCGCATGCCGTCGATGTCGAGGAGCTGTGGGCGCTCGTCCGTCGCGCTGCTCCCTTTGCCGACCTGCCTCGTCAGAGCTTCGATGGCCTGCTCGACATGCTCTCCGGCCTGTACCCCAGCGACGAGTTCTACGATCTGCGGCCGCGCATCACGTGGGATCGCACGAAGAACAGCCTGTCTCCGCGCGCCGGTGCGCAGCGGCTCGCGATCCTGAACGCTGGCACCATCCCCGACCGCGGCCTCTACGGCGTCTTCCTCTCGGACGACTCGGGCTCCGATGGTGAGGTCGCGCGCGGCAGCTCGAAGCAGAAGCCTGCGCGGCGCGTCGGTGAGCTCGACGAGGAGATGGTCTTCGAGCTGCGCGAAGGCGAGGTCTTCCTTCTCGGCGCTTCTTCATGGCGCACCGACCGCATCACACGGGACCGGGTGCTCGTGACGCCTGCGGCTGGAATGCCTGGAAAAATGCCCTTCTGGCATGGTGACCGCGCGGGGCGCACGGCCGCGTTCGGCGAGAGAATCGGCGCGCTCACACGTCGCGTGGCGGAGAGCACCACGAAGGCGTCGCAGGCGTTTCTGCGGAGCGACCATCACCTGGATGCACGAGCCGCTGACACGCTCACCACGTATGTGCACGATCAGAAGCGCGCGACGGGCGCAGTGCCTTCGGACCGCACCATCATCGTGGAGCGCGTGCCCGACGAGCTGGGCGACCTGCGCATCTGCATCCTGTCGCCGTGGGGCAGCCGTGTGCACGCGCCCTGGGCGATGGCAGTGCTTGCGCGGCTGCGTGAGGCGCGCGCGGGCGACATCGAGGGCGTGTGGTCCGACGACGGCATCGTCTTCCGCGTTCCTGGGGGCGAAGCGCCGCCCGACATCGAGCTCTTGTTCCCACGTCCAGGCGAGATCGAGGAGATCGTCACGCGTGAGCTCGCGCAGAGCTCGCTCTTTGCGGCGCGGTTCCGCGAGTCTGCTGCGCGCGCGCTCCTTCTGCCGCGTCAGACCCTGGGCAAGCGGACGCCGCTGTGGGCGCAGCGCAAACGCGCCGCGGATCTTCTCTCGGTTGCCATGCAGTATCCGTCGTTCCCGATCGTGCTGGAGACGTATCGCGAGGTGCTATCCGACGCGTTCGACCTGCCCGCGCTCACCGCCGTCCTCGCTGCCGTGGAGAGCCGCAAGATCAAGGTCACCGCGAAGGACTCGGACATCGCCTCGCCGTTCGCCGCGTCGCTGCTCTTCTCGTTCGTGGGTAACTTCATCTACGACGAAGACGCCCCCGCGGCCGAGCGTCGCGCCCACGCGCTCACCATCGATCACGCGCAGCTGCGCGAGCTCCTGGGCGACGCAGAGCTGCGAAAGCTGCTCGATCCCGACGCCGTGAAGGATCACGTTCATCTGCTCCAGCGCCGCGAATATCCGCTCAAGCACGGTGACGCCGCGTGCGATCTCCTGCGCTGGCTCGGCGAGTTGCCAAAGGAGGAGCTGCTGTCCCGCGCGGAGGATCGCAAGGCCATGGAGAAGGAGCTCGTGGCCCTGCTCGCCGCGCAGCGCGTGCTCTGCGTGCGCGTTGGCGGCAAGGACCGGCTGATCGCGGTGGAGGACGCGGGCCGATACAGGGACGCGCTCGGCGTCGTGCTGCCACGTGGACTGCCCGCGGTGTTCACGGAGAAGACGAAGGACGCAATGCTATCGCTCGTGCAGCGGCATGCACGAACGCATGGTCCGTTCGTCGCGCACGACCTGGCCACGCGGTTCGGCGTCGGCGTGGCCAGTGTAGAGGTCGCGCTGACGGAGCTCGTGCGCCGCGGTCAGCTCGTCACGGGCGCATTCCTCGCCAGCTCACGCGACGGCGCGACGGAGTACGTGAGCCAGGACGTGCTCACCGCCATCAAGCAGAAGACGCTCGCGAAGCTCCGCAAGGCGATCGAGCCCGTCGACGGCGCGACGTTCGCACGCTTCCTCATCGAGTGGCAGGGTGTCGCTTCCGGCCACAACCAGAGCCGCGGCAGTCCCCGCTCCTCCGATGCGCTCGTGAAGGCGCTCACGCAGCTCGAGGGGTGTCCCATCCCGGTGTCCGTGCTCGAGAAGGAGGTGCTCCCCGCGCGCGTCCCGGACTATCAGCCGGCCATGCTCGACCAGCTGCTCGCGAGCGGTGAGATCGTGTGGGCGGGTATCGAGCCCATCGGTCAGAAGGACGGACGCGTAGCGCTGTACTTCGCGGAGCGTGAACCGCTCCTTTCACGCGACGTCGCCGCGGATGCGCCGAACGGTCCAGTTCACCAGCGCCTGCGCGAGGTCTTCGAGCGTCGCGGAGCCGTATTTTTCAGCGAGATCGCGCGCACGCTCGGCGGCTACCCGGACGAGGTGCTGGACGCGCTCTGGGATCTGGTGTGGTCGGGCGAGGTGACGAACGACAGCTTCGAGGCTCTGCGATTCCTCTCCTCACGCGAGGAGAGGCGTCCGCGCCCGGGCCATCCGGTCTTCCGTGCGCCGCGCGGAGGCGAGGGGCGGTGGTCGCTCCGTCGTTCGCGCTGGGCCGCGCAGGCAACGGATACCGAGCGCGCCTCAGCCATCGCGCGCTCGCTGCTGGAGCGCTATGGCGTGGTGCTGCGCGAGGCGCCTGCCGCGGAGGGACTCGTGGGCGGCTTCGCGAACGTCTACGACGTGTACCGCGCGATGGAAGATCAAGCACGCGTGCGCCGCGGCTACTTCGTCGCGGGCCGCGGCGCCACGCAGTTCGCGCTGCCAGGCGCGGAGGAGCGGCTGCGCGCGCGCGGTCGCGGCCTGCTCGCGAATGATGATGCACCTCTGGACAAGGGCCGCGTGCTCGCCGCGACGGATCCTGCGAATCCATATGGCGTGCTGCTCCCCTGGCCGGGACCTCACGGGCGCGCAGGTCAGCGCGCGCCGGGCACGCGCGTGCTCTTGTGGGACGGCGAGCTCCTCGGGTGGCTCGGGCGTGGTGGGAAGAACCTGGTCACGTTCTTCGGCGCGGACGATCTCGACTTCGCGACGAAGTCCCAGTCGCTCGCGGATCTGCTTGCGGCCCATGCGCAGCGAAGATGGAAGAGCGCGATCCTCGTCACCATCGACGGTGCGCCGGCACCGGAGAGCCCGATCGCGAAGGTGCTTGCGACCCGCGGCTTCGTCTCACGCCAAGGTCAGCTCGTGCGCATGATCCGCGCGCGCGAAGAGCCGTCGTCGCTCGTCTCCGCGCTCCGCCAGGAGATCGCCGGAAGCGACGCCACGCTGAGAGAACGTCGGACAACACCAGCGCGAGGATAGAGTCTCGTCATGCCCGAGGGCGACACGATCTACCGGCTCGCGGAGAAGGTGCGTGACGCCGTGCTCGGGAAGGTCGTCACGGCGTTCTCCACGCATGCCATCGCCGATGACGTCGCGCGCACCGTCGTGGGCCATGTCGTCGTGGAGGTGGTGTCGCGCGGAAAGAACCTGCTCGTTCGTTTCGACGACGGACGCACGCTGCATATCCATCTGCGCATGCTGGGACGTGTCGTGGTGCGACGGGGCAACGTCGTCGCGGTGACGGCGCGCCCACCGCAGCTTGTCCTCGATGTCCCTGGCGCGAGCATTCGCGGCAGCCGCATCCCGGTGCTCCGCCTGTTGCGCGCAGGCGCCGAGGCACGCGCGCCCGATCTTCGTTCCCTCGGGCCTGACCTCCTGTCACCTGACTTCGACGAAGACCTCGCGGTGCGACGGCTGCGCGTGCTCGCGAAGCGACCCATCGGCGACGCGATCATGCAGCAGCGCGCGGTCGCGGGCATCGGCAACGTCTACAAGTCCGAGGTGCTGTTCCTCGAGCGCATCGATCCCCGCGTGCCGGTCTCCGCGCTCGACGCGAGCACGCTCAGACGGATCCTGAAGCGTGCGCGCGCGCTGCTCTCCGCGAACGTGAAGGGGGGACCACGCGTCACGCGCAATAGCCTCGCGGGGCCGCGCACGTGGGTCTACCTGCGCGCGCGAAAGGCGTGTTTCGTGTGCGGTGGAGCGATCGCGGCTCTGCAGCAAGGCGCGCCGCCCGGGCGGACGACCTACTTCTGTCCGCGCTGCCAGGGCGGGCTCACGCCTCCTGGGAAACCGACACGCGCAGCGTCCCAAGACCGGTGACCTCTACCTCGACGGCGTCACCGTCGACGATCGGCCCCACGCCGTCCGGCGAGCCGCTCAGGAAGAGATCGCCCGCATCGATGGTCATCGACTGGCTCACGTGCGCGATGAACGTGGGGATGTCGAAGATCATGTCGGTCGTACGACCGTCTTGTTTCACGACGCCGTTCACGCGGCAGATCACGTGTGCGGCGGGGACGTCGAGCTCCGTCTCGATGAACGGGCCCACGGGACAGAACGTGTCGGAGCCCTTCGCGCGCCACCATTGACCGTCGCCTTTCTGCCAGTCACGCGCGGACACGTCGAGCGCACATGTGTAGCCGAAGATGGCCGCCTGCGCCTCGTCGCGCGTGGCCTTCTTCAGCGTCTTGCCGATGACGATCGCGAGCTCACCTTCGTGCTCCACGCGCGTCGCGCCCTTCGGCAAGATGACCTTGTCACCGGGGCCCGCGAGCGAGCTCGGCGGCTTCAGGAAGATCATGGGCTCCTTCGGCAGCTCGTTGCCCATCTCCTTCGCATGCGCCGCGTAGTTGCGACCCACGCAGAGGATCTTGCGCGGCGCCACCGGGCACCCGAGGTCCTCCTCGGCGAATTCGTGCGCTTTCCCCGTTTCCTTCCCGCCGAGCCACGGCGGTGCGCCGTAGTGAATGGCCTTGTTTCCATCGAAGCGGCAGAAGATGCGGCCCATGTTGCGGTCGATGATGATCCCGAATCGCATGCGGTCATCCTAGTCAGAAGAGCGCGAGCTTCGGGGAGAAGTTCACGATCCACTTTGCGAGCCTCACGTGCGCCCGCGCGTGCGCAGATACCCTCGATGTCCGAAGCCGCAGTCGAAGGCTCTCGGCTTGGTGAGGATCCAGAGCGTCGGCACCGCGGGCGGCTCCTCTGGCGTGGGGCCGTCGCCATCCGTGAAGTACACGACGCCGTCCACGTCGTGCGTTCCGAGCAGCTCCGGATCGAACACAGGGCGCAGATCCGTTCCGCCGCGTCCGAACACCGCGTCGATCTTTCCGGCGAAAGGATACACGCGAGACACCTGCGTGTCGCACTCCGCGACGATCACCTGCGCGCGCTCGGAGAGGACCACGAGCTGCCGTGCGATCTCCTCGAGCTCCGGGCGCGTCATGCTGAGCGACGTGTCGATCGCGACGAGGAGCCGAGGATTCTCGCTCTTTCGCAGCGCCCAGCTCCGACCCGGTACCTCGAAGATGCGCTGTGGGAACCGGCGGCTCGGACGGGTCCACGTGTGAACGGGCGCGCGCGCACGCGCTGCGAACATCGCGAGCGCCTCACGGAAATCGAGCGGCTCCTCTGGCGCGAGCGTGGTCTCGAACAGCTCCTCCAGGATGCGCCCCGGCTCACGCCCGCAGACCTTGTACCGCGACGTGTCCTCCGCGAGCTCCGGCTCCTCCTTCTGCGCGCGCGCCTTCTTTCCGGCGCCCGGAGCGTGCGTGCGCTTCGGCTTCGCGTCGTCCACTGCGCGCTCCACGAGCATCGCCGTCTGCACCAGCGCGCCGGGTGTGTTCGCCGCGCGCGTGAGCATCTTGTGGTCATCCACGGTGCCTACGCCTTGCTCTGCCGGCGTGGGTCGCGGGCGTGTGCCGGTCTTCTGGAAATGCGCGAGCAGGAGCTCGTAGCGGTCCATCGTGCTCTGGCCCTTGCGGATGCCGAACGGCGCGTACGCGCGGATCGTGACGGCGGGAGGCAGCGGCTCCTCGATGTGCTCGTTCGCGGACATCTCGATCGCCAGGTCCATCAGCTCTGGCTCCTCACACGCCGCGAACTTCGGATGCGTGAGATGCCCCAGCACCACGTGATGCACCTCGTGCAGAAGCACGCCCTTCACGAACTGCGGCTCGCGCGCGAACGACTCCACGTTCACGTGCAGGTAGAAATGTGCATCATGCAACGAAACCGCCATGCGCCCGACGGACGGATCCGCAACAGGGCGCATGCGCGCGAGGATCGCCGCGTAATACGGGTACTTCGTGAGGAAGCCCGAGCTCACGAGGAACTCGGACAGCCATGCGTCGATGTTCACTTCTTGATGACGCCCAGGTTCACGAACGCGTGGTCCACCATCACCACGTAGGGGTGCTCCTCGAACGTGAGGTTGCCCTTTCCGTCGTGCTCGATGACCTCCAGCTTGCCCATGCCGTAGCCCATGGGCCCGCGCGAGTAGTAGTTGGCCTGGAGCGTGTACTGCGCTGGGCGCTTCTCCTTCGGTCCGCGGATGGTGAAGCACTCCGGGCCGTAGCCAGTGGTGATGTCCGCGTACAGGTCGCCGCCCGAAGGCAGGTGCTTCTGCGAGTAGAACGCGTGCCCGCCGGCGGAGTCGTAGATGTGGAAGTCCACGTCGTTCGCGTCCGTCTCCCACGTGAGCACGAAGCGGATCGATGGCGCGTTCTCGAGCTTGCCACCGGCCTCCATGATGCGCGTCGCGATCTCGCCGGCGCGCTTTGGTTCGGCGCGCACCCACGCGGAGCCCACCAGGCCGACGTCCTCTTGCAGGATCTGGTGCACGCCCGGGAAGCGGTTCTCGATGAAGCCCTTGTGGAGCGCGTCCACGGCCGCCTGGAACGCCTTCTCGTGCGCGCCGCTCTTCAGCAGCGCATACACGAGGAGCCGGTGGCTCGACGGATGATCGGGCCTCTGCTCCTTCGCCTTGGTGTACGTGTCCAGCGCGAGCGGGAGACCGGCGGTCTTCACGCGCTCGAGGCGCGAGCCTGCGAAGCGCCGCATGTCGGCGCGCGCGGGAAAGAGATCGATCAAGGTCCCGTACGCGCGTGCAGCGCGCTCGTCCTCCTTGTTCGCCTCCAGCGTCTCGCCGAGCGCGATGAGACCCAGGATGTCGCCGGGCTCCTCGTCGTGCCACGCCTGCGCGGCGGCCTTCGCGCCCGCGACGTCCTTCTTGTCGAGGCGTGACATCACCTCCCCGAATTTTCCGGAGTACGGGGTCGCGACCGCGGGCTTCGCGCTCTGCTGCACGTCACCGCCGCCTCCGCCGCCGCCGCCGCCGTCCTGCGTCGTGAAGACGAGGGGAAAGACCACGTTCACAGCGCCGTTCTCGGGCTGAGGAAACGACATGTTCGTGAAGGAGTGGACCACGCAGGAGATCGTGGAGGCGTCGCCCAGCGTGGAGCCGCCGTCCGATGCGCTCGAGACCGCGCCCGCCTTGTCGATCGTGAAGCGCACCGACACGCGGCCCTGGAGGGATGGGTTGGCGTTGAGGCCGCGCTGGTAGCACGCGCGGAAGCGCCCACTGTTGTTGCGAACGATGCGCACGATGACGTCGGTCGCGATGCCGCCGCTCACGGTGGGCGTGCCGGGTCGCACCGCTGCCACCGGTCCCCGGTCGCGAGACGCCGCGCTGACGCCGGCGCCGGCGCTGGAACCTCCGCCGCCGATCCCGGAGAGACCACCGCTCCCGCGCGACCCGGGGTTCACCGCGCCACCCCCGCTACCGAGCCGCAGATCACCCGTCCTCGGCCCCTCGTCATCCATGTCGGCCGCGGCCTTCGCTGCCGGACGCGGCGATGGTCGGGACGCAGGCGCTTCCGGCCGTGCTCCTGCGGGTGCCGCAGCGGGAGAAGGAGGAGGTGGTGGTGGAGGCGGCGCTGCTTGCGCAGTGGCCTGCACATCCATCGCCGGAGTCGAAGGAGAGAGCTCCGGCCTCTGCTCGGCTTGCGCCTGTCCCCCTGCGGTCGGCGGTGGTGGCGCGTTCGTCGCGGGGCGATCGCCGCGCTTTCGGTCCGCTTCATTCGGGCTCGGGCTCGGCTTGGCTGCAGCGATGACGGGCGAGCTGGCCGTGGGAAGCGAGCGCGCCTGATCGACGAGCTCTCCATCCTGCACCGTGAGGATCGACGCGAGGCCGCGCCGCGTGATGCCGAAGCGCGCATAGTCCGCGTCCGTCTCCAGCACGAGCAGCGCCGTGTACGGCGTGATGAGCCGATGACGAACGGCCAGGTCGACGATCTGATCGTGCAGGTCCGTGGACGGCGGTCCAGAGGCCTCTTGCTCCAGCAGCGCGTTGATGTGCGCCTGCGAGAACGCGCGCTCGAGCAGCGGACGCTCCACGTCGCCGACGCTCGCCTCGTACGCGGCGGCTCCGCCCACGCTGATACGCACGGGGGTTCCCTCCGGCACGTCCGCGTACACCAGCGCTTCGTCACCTGGCTGCATACCGTCGAGCCGCTCCGGGTAGGTGAAGGTCGAGCCATCCACACGCACCGCGATCGCAGAGCGTGTGGTCTGTCCGAGCTTGCCAGCGACCTTGTCCGCACCCAGACCAGAGTCGACGACCACGCCGTCGCGCGACAGCCCGCCCACCGCGAGCGTCTTCAGCGTGCCCTCGTCGCGGATACCACCGACCGCCATGGCGTCCATGCGGCCGACGCCGGCCGCGCGCAGTCCAGAGACCGCGGCGCGAAGGTGCTCCGCGTCCGTTGCGCCTGCCGTGGTGACGCCGTCGCTGATGACGAGCACCCGCGACGTGCCCGCCGCGTGCTCGCGCGCCCACCCGAGGGCCTGCTCAAGGTTCGAAGCACCAAGCGCGCCGCGCGCCTTGATCGCGAGGAGCTCGCGATCGCCGAAAGCGCTGCTCTGGCCGTCGAAGACCGTCTCGATGCTCTGATCGAAGCAGGCGATGCGCAGCGGGAACGTGCCCTGTGTCTGCGTGAGCTTCGCCACGAGGTCCCTCAGCATGCGCGTCTGATCTGCGAACCCGAGCGCGCGGGAGCCGCTCGTGTCCATGAGCACCAGCAGGCCGCGCACGGGGTCAGGCGATGCATCCGCCATCGGCTTCACGCGCGAGATCACCATGCGACCGCTGCGCAGCGCGTTGCCTTGCGCTGCGGCGTGTCTGTCGAAGATCAGGTCTCCCGCCGGAACCGTGCGCTCCTGGGTGAGGGCCTGCGTGCTGCCGTGACCGCCGGTGACGGACACGGAGAGCATGGCGATCTCGGGCAGGCCCTTCAGCGCGAGCGCATACGGCGCGTCGCCAGGCAGCTCCTCTGCGTATGAAACGATCAGCTCCTTCTGCCCTCGCGCGGGAATGGGAAAGACGCGCGCGGTGAACTCGTTGCCGGCCCCCTGCTCCATGAGCGCGGGGTCCTGCTTCCGGTGCAGGAAGTCCTCGTACGCGCGGCGTGCGGCCTGGCGCTCCACGACCTCACCCTCCTGGATGCCATCGGCCGTGCGCATGGCGAAGCGCGAGACGGTCGCGCGCGGAGGCAGCGTGATGCTGAACGTCCCCTCGATGACGCGGTCGCGAGGATTGTCGAACGTCAGCGTGAGCTCCGTGAACGCGAGCGGCGCGTTGACCACGGCGCGCGCCGTCATCTTCGTCAGCGTGAGGCCCGAGCCGTCCGAAGCCGTGAGCGTGAGAGGCGCACCCGACGCGCGCTGCCACTGCGGCTCCGCAAACGCCGGCGGCGGCACCACGACCAGCGGCATGCTCGCCTTGGTGACGGGGACGGTCACCGGATGAACGGGCGTGCTGGGCGCGGGTGAGTTCCCGCAGCCGGGTGCAGCCGCAAGCATTGCGAGCGCGAGGAGAACGGACGCGAGCACCATCGGCCGGAGCGCGGTTGTCATGCACCGATGCTACGTCTCCGCGGGCGCGGGCGAAACCCCAACGGGAGGTCGAAGTTGGCGTGAGGGTCGAGGCCGAGATCAGGGTCGAGGTGGAGGTCAGGGTCGAAGTCGAAGTCGAAGTCGAAGTCGAAGTCGAAGTCGAAGTCGTCGTCGATCGTCGTTGCCGTCCCCTACGGCCTCACCGGCGTGATGCCGACGCGCCGCAGGACCGTGGCCAGACGAACCGCGTCCTTCTCCGGCAGGTCGACCAGCACGTGACCGAGGCAGGTGCGGGCGACGTTGCTTCGCTTCAGATCCGCGAGGCGCGCGGGCGACTCGATGAACGCACACAACGCGGTCACCGCCAGCGAGATGCGATGGCGCTTGCCCGGCTCACCGCGGAGCGCAGCGACCTTCTTCTGCGCCGCGCTGCCGCTGTAGCCGCCGAGCAGGTCCGTGGGGTCGATGTCGACGAGGCTCGCGAGCGTGGCGTTCTCGCCCAGCGCGTCCTGCAGCTTCTCCCGGTGGTCGCCGGGGAGGTCGGCGATGAACGCCTCGAACGACGCGAGCGTGAAGTTCTTCTGCGCTGCGAGCACGCCTGCCTCCGGCCCCGCGAGCAACGGCGCGAGCCGCGTGACGATCTCGTCGATGCGATCCGTCTGGCCCTGCTCCTTGTAGCCGCGGACCTCCTTCGCCAGGTCGGAGCCTGCGGTGTACGAGGAGAGGAGCGCGCGCACATCCAGCCCGATCTTGCCGCCCCACGACCCCTGCGAGGCGAGCAGCGTCTCCACCCACGCGGCGGGC
The DNA here is from genome assembly GCA_025355005.1 of Myxococcales bacterium. Classification (GTDB taxonomy): domain Bacteria; phylum Myxococcota_A; class Polyangia; order Polyangiales; family Polyangiaceae; genus JANXLV01. The sequence continues at coordinate 34,689 of JANXLV010000253.1, forward strand.
AGATAGCCACCCAGCGCGTCGCGCAGCAGCGTGCCGTCGGCGAGCTCCTCCTTCGTGAACGCAGAGAGCAGCTGCGACGCGTACGTCCAGGTCCGCGGCGGCACGTCGTCGAGCATGCGCTCGTGCGTCTGCGCCATGGCGAGGATGCCGGGATGCAGGCCCTGCATCGTCGCCCACGCGAGCCACGAGGCGCGATCCGCGCGAACGTTCACTTCCAGGAAGCGCGCGCGCAGCGCCTTGTCCAGCGCGGTCACGTGATACTCCGCCGTCTGCGGGTTCACGGTCGCGATGCACACCCAGCCCTCGGGCAGCTCGTACTCGTGGAGCCGACGCGCCGAGAGCAGCTGCAGCGCCGGCTGCTGGATGTAGCGCTCTGCGCGGTTCAGCTCCTCGAGCAGCAGGATGCCATTGCCCTCGCGCGGCAAGATGGAAGGCAGCGCGTACTGCGTCCGCCCATCCACGACGACAGGAAGGCCGACGAGATCAGGCGGCTCCAGGAGCGAGAGATCCAGCACGGTCACGTCGACGCCGAGGTTGCCGGCGACGCGACGGATGATCTCGCTCTTGCCCACGCCGGTGGGGCCCGAGAGCAGCACCGGCCTGCGCGCGCGGTACGCGACCTCCACGATGCGCTCCAGCCTCGGCCCGATCGGCACGGCGAGAGGCCGAAGCGAATCCGTGCTGCCGGTCTTTGCGGTCCCTGAGGTCGCCACGCGATGATGACTAGCACGCGTAGAACCGCCGCGCTCTAGACGTGGCGCCAATGAAAGTCCGTTTCAAAATTTGCACGCTACGTTTCAAACGCGCGTGCACCTGCGCTCGCATTCGCGCTCGCTGTTCTGGAACTGACTAAGGCTTGCGCTCGGCGACATAGGTGCGATTGCCGCTTGGAGTGCCGGTGAATCCAAACGCATACAGGCGGCAGCCATCGGGTGAGATCCACGGCGTCGCTTGCGGGCTCAGGGCGCGAGCAGGTGCGACAGGATGACCTTTACGCCAAGTCCGATGAGCACGAGCCCGGCGATCGCGTCGAGCCGGCGCCCGAACAGGTCCCCCAGTCGCTTCCCCGCGTAGAGCCCGAGCACGCTCAGCGCTGCCGTCGTGACGCCGATGGTGACGAGCGTGAGCAGGAGCGGCGCACCGACGAGGGGCAGCGTGACGCCCGCCGCGAGCGCATCGATGCTCGTCGCGAGCGCGAGCACCATCATGACGCGGAGGCCGAACGGATCGCGTGCGCCCGGCTTCTCGTCGTTCCCCTCCGCCTGCGACGGCCGCGCATCCCAGAGCATCTTCAGGCCGATCGCAGCGAGCAGGGCGAACGCGATCCAGTGATCCCAGGCCGCGGCGAACCGGCCGAGGACGGTGCCCAGGTAGTAGCCAAGGAGCGGCATCAACGCCTGCGAGCCGCCAAAGAAGAGCGCAACGCGGACGGCGTGAGTGAGCGTGACCTGCTGCGCTGCCAGCCCGCGCGATGCGGCCACCGCCGTCGCGTCCATCGCCAGCGCAAGCGCGAGCAGGAGGATGGAGAAGAAGCTCACGCCCTTTCGACTACTCCGCTTGGGAAGAAAGGCCCAGCCCAACGATGGTCGTACGAGGCCCGTCAGCATTCCGAGGGAGCGCCCTCTCGTCAGGAGTCATCACGGAGAAGTAGTTCGGGGTTCGCGGGTTGCAACTATACTACTGTAGTAGTATAGTTCTCGAGTGCCTCGAGGTTCCCCTGCGGTAAAGCTCGCGATCACGGTCGACAGCGATGTGCACGCCGACGTTGTTCGCGCCGCTCGATTGCAGCACCAGAGCATCTCCGCGTGGATGACCACGGCGGCGCGTCGATTCCTGACCATCAGTGACGGGCTTGCTGCCGTTGCCGAATGGGAGAAGGAACATGGAGAGCTCTCGGAGAGGGAGCTCGACGCCGCGCGCGCCCGCGTGTTCCGACCGCGCAAGCAAACCGGCAAGATCTCGCGCTGACATGCCCGCCGAGCGCCTCAAGCAAGTTGTCTACGATGCCGGCGTCCTCATCGGAGCTGACCGCAACGACCGACGCCGCTGGGCAGAACATCGCGTCCGCCTCGAGGCAGGACAGTTGCCGCTCGTTCCGGCAGCCGTTGTCGCTCAGGCAAGTCGAACGCCGAGACAAGCCGAGCTTCGTCGATTTCTTCGCGGATGCGAAGTTGTGGCTCTCGGCGCAGCTGCCGCGCACCGGGTCGGCGCGATGCTCGGGCGCACGAGGACGAGTGATGTCGTAGACGCGTCGGTCGCCGAGCTCGCGATCCGCGTGGGCGCAGACGTACTGACGTCGGATCCGGACGACATGGAGAGACTGCTCGAAGGCGTGCGCAACGTCGGTGTGATCGGCCTGTGAGACAGCTTCAGTAGCCGCTGGCTAGATCGCGAAGCGGCGGCACGCGCTGGAAGTAGATCCGCGGGAGCAACGGGTTCGCTGAGAGAGACAGAGGCACGCCGCGCCTCTCCGCGTTCTACACAGGCACTGCGACAATGCCGACTACGGATGGAGAGTCGCCCGGCTACGGCAGCTCGTCGTACCAAGGTTTGCGCGTTGCGTTTCAAGGGCTCTCTCGTATGCTCGCGCGCATGGTGAGCGCGCTTGCAAGACAGTCGAAATCACACGCCCAGGAGCTGCTGGGGCACATCGCCGCGCGAAAGAACGACATCGCGCGCGCGTTCTATGACATCGGCACGTCGCTCAGGGAGCTGCACGAGAAGAAGCTGCACGGGGCTCTCGGCTATGACAGCTTCGACGCGATGCTCGCCGCAGAGGGCATGATGAGCGGTCAGTACGCGCGACGGCTGATCCAGGTCGCGTCGGCGTTCGACCGCGAGCAGGCGCAGCGGCTCGGCGCGGAGAAGGCGTACGCGCTGGTCAGGTATTGCGCGCGGACCAAGAAGGACGACGACCCGGTCCAGTACATCATGGAGGGCTTCCCAGTCGCGGGCGGCAAGCGGCGCCCCATCGACGACGTCGCCGTGCGAGAGATCGCGGAGACGACGCGCGTCGCCGTCCTGCGCCAGAAGGGGGAGCACAGCGCGAGTGAATCGGCGCGAAGAGCGGCCGCTGCTGGGGCCCGAAAGCTCCACGCCAAGCTGAAGGAGCGCATGAACGGCGAGGTCACGGTGCAACACACGTTTCGCCGCGGCCATTGGTGGCTCGAGATCGTCATCCCAGCCGAGATGGCGACCCTCATCCGCTGAAAGTCCGTTTCAAAATTTGCGCGTCGCGTTTCAAATGGGTTCTTGCGCTTGCGTCATAACGTCTCGAGGAACGCGGTCAGATCCGAAACGCCCTCCGGGCCGAGGTCTCCGGTCGTCCCGTGCTTGTCGCCGCCGCATGGGCCGAAGCGTTGGATGAGCGTCGACGCGCATCCGTCGTGGAGGAACGGCGCGCGCCAGCCCACGCCCTTGAGCGATTGAACCTGGAACGCGGCGCCCGTGCCGACGTCGACGGTCTGGTTGTTCGTGAGCATCGGACCGCCGTGGCAGCCCGAGCAACCGTGCGACTCGAACAGTCCCTTGCCGCGCTGCGCAGAGTCGTCCATCCCGTGAATGGGCGGAGGCGCCGGAAGCGCGTAGACGAAGTGCGTGAGCGCGCTGACGTGCTCGGGAGGCAGCGTCGGACCGCTCATGCGCTCCTCGAAGACGTGCGTGACGATGTCGCTCATGTCCTTCTGCGAGCCATCCCAGTGAAACGGCTCCGTGTGCGCCGCGGTGCCACGCAGCGACGGCGTCCGGCGCGGACCGAGGCCCTCGAACTGCCAGGTGTGACCGTCCTCGCCGCCCTCGGCGTGGCAACACGCGCACGCCACCCCCGCGCCGGAGTTGGAGTGAAATATCGCGTGCCCCGTGTCCTCGCGGCTGTCGTTTGCGAGCGTGATGGTCCTCCAGACGCGCGTCTTGTCCGGCGACATGATGTAGAGCGCGGCCGGCTCGCGCGACTGCACGATGAGGTCGCCTGCGCGATCGAACGCGGCGGCGGTCGGCTGTCCGGGTGTCGTTCCAGTGGACTGCACCGCGCAGGTCGGTGACGACAGCACGTCGCTCTCGGACTGCACTCCCGTGAGGCGCTGAATGAACAGCTGCGGTGCGCCCGGCGTATGCCCGTTCCCTGCGCTCACGATCACGGCGACCACGCCGTCCGTGGCCACGTCGACAGGCAGCGTGGCCTGCGGCACGAGCTGGAGCGCCCTGGTCGCGCCGACCCACCCACTGACCAGCTGTCCCGCGACGATGCCGACTGGGCACTCCTTCTTCTTCGGGTCCGCGCCGTAGCCGCCGCTCACGAGGGAGATCTTGTCGGGCCGAGGCCTCTGCGCCGCCGCGAGAACGCCGTCATTGCCATCACCGAGGTCCAGCGGGATCATCCGCCACATCACGTTCGGCGATGACGCGTCGTGGCCGCCGTTCTTCCCGAGCAGAGCGCCGTTGCCTCCCACGTGCAGGATCTGGGCACGCCTGAACGTGCTCACGAACAGCGAGCCATCCGCGCGCACGGTCACGTCGCGCAGATCGCGATCGAGCGTGACGCGCATGGTCGCCTCGCCCGCCTCCGCCGGGAATCGCGCGAGCGTCCCGTCGACGCAGGCCACGAGCACCGAGTCGTCCGTCGCGTCGTACGCCACGCCACGCGGCGCGGTGCAGACGGCGCGTCTCTTGGTCGTGCCCGTCTTCGGATCGATCGTGAGCAGCGCGCCCGCCGAGCGCAGCGCGACATGAGCGCGACCTTTCGTGTCCACCGCGATGCGCCCAGGCTCGTCGTGCGCCATGAGCTCGTACGTTCGTGACACCACGCGAGCCGCGAGATCCACGACGTAGACGCGATCGCGATCGGGATCCGCGGCGAACGCGGTCACGCCATCGGGCGCGATCGTGAGCGTGCCTCCGCTGATGGGTGGTGGCGGCGACGACAGCGTCACGCCGGCGCCGAACGTGGGCTGCGCCGCCAAGAGGTGTGGCCCCAGCGCGTCCACCGTCGGGTCGCTGTCGTCGTGTTCGTGCGACCCATGGCAGCCGGCGGTGATGGGAAAGGCGCCGCTGATGATCCACACGCCTACGTGAAACGCTCCGTGTCGTAGCTCCGTGCGCATATCGTTTCTCCATCGGGTTCGTCGCGTGGATCAGTTGCAGGAGATCTCTGTCGGCTGCCACCCGATGCCGTCGCATCGCATCGCGGTCCCGTGCTTGAAGAGGCAGCTGCCGTAGTCGCAGGTGTCGCCGAGCGTCGCGCAGGCCTGGCCGATCCGCGGTCGCTGAGGAGGACACGGAGCGGCGGGCGGTGGCGCGCAGACCCACGTCGGCGCATGGGTCTTTGCGGCATGCGGGCCGGTCGTGCACGCGCAGAGCCCGCGCGTATACGCGCAGAGGCGCTCGTCGACGGACGCGCCGGAATCGGTGTCGCCTAGCGTGCACGCGCCGTCACTCGCAACGAGCTCCCGCGAGACCGGGCAGGCCTCTGCCGAGCACGCGGTGATGCTGGTGCGCGCGACCCACGTCGCCGATGTTGACTGAGGCCTCTGCACGCACTCGAGCCGCGCGTTGCATTCGACGTCGACCGTGTCTCCGTACTCGCACACGGAGCCCGGGAACCCGCACGTCTCGCCCACGGGCGGCCGGCCGGCGGGACAGTACGTCGTCACCGTGATGGGCTGCGCGCTGCTCTCGCTGGAAACGGGCGGCGAAAGGGTCGACTCATCCAGCCCAGCGGGCGCAGCGCCGCAGCCCGCGACGACGAGTGACACCGCGAGCGCAAGCAGCGGAGGACCACTTCTTTTCATGGCACGGGTCTCCTTCAACGCCGTTCCAATGGCCGGTGGTCTCCCGTTTCTTCGGCTATGGCGAGGCGGCTTGTCGATTCTCGGGCCCAGCGTGGATTCCCACCCGCGCGAACGGCGCGACGACGAACGTGAGAAGCGCGGCCTCCGCACGCCTTCGATAGGTGGCAGCGTCGCCGGCGCCAAGGGGACTCACCCAGCTGAAGCTCGCGGGTGCCAGCGCCGCGGCGCTTCGCCATTCAGCGATCGTCTCCGTGACCCTGGTGCGCACCGCGCTCTCCACCTCCAGCCAATCTTCGGCGTCGAGCTCCGTGCGCGCCCATTCGAGAAACACCCAGGCGAATCGAGCGTGCATCGCCTCGTCGCGCAGGAGCGCACGCCACACGGCGCGGAGCAGCGGAGACCGCGCGTCCTTGCGCAGTCCATGAAGAAAGCCGTAGGATCATCCTTCGGCCACGCCGAATAGCTTCGCGACCATGATCGTCGCGTGGAGGAGCGGCTTCTGGGTAGTTCTGACTGGCGCCGCAAACACCTGCTCGGCATCGAAGGAGATCGGCGTGCCGCCGCCAAGCTCACCTGCCATGCGCGCGCAGATCTCGGCGTGGTCTCCTCGAGCATTGTTGTTCGTCGTTCCAGTCGGCGGCGATCGAGTGTCGGTACGAGCGATCGGACGAACACCCCGGCTGTTTCTCGTATGTCGAACCCCGCGATCAGAATCCCGACATCGACGAGGCGACGAGCAACTGCCTCCGCGCGATGGCGTGTGAGGACCTCATGGCGCAGGGCGTGTGTGACCGCGCAGCGACGTCGGCGGCTCACGCCATCGCGAAAGGCGGGGTGCCGCAGTTCGCGGGAGTGTGCCCCTGAGAACGCGTTCGTTCACGCTTCGGCTATGGCGCGGCGGGTCTGTCGACTCTCGGGCCCACGTGCACGGCGCCGTCGCCGTCGGCATCGACCCACACGAGACCCGTCATTCCGATCGGGCGCACGCCCTTCCGACCCATGACCGCGTCGAGCGCGACGTCCGCGTCGACCCACGTGAAGAGCACGGCGTCGTGGTCCACGTCGAGCGCGACGTCCGCGTCGAAGCGCACGCCATCCTTCGCAGGGCCCGTGATCATGATCGTCTTCGCGACCTCGTCGTCTACGTGGAGCTCGACGCGCGACACGGGGATCCACGCGGGCGCCAGCACGCGAACGTGTACGCGCAGCGCCTTTCCTTTCGTGACCTTCACCGTCGCGCCGATGGGCCTTCCGTCCACGGTCATCTCCACGAACGGCCCCGCGCTGATCGTCGTCTCCGCGCGCAGGAGCCCTGCGATCACGCGATCGGCGACGGCGCCTTCGCCCGCGGTCTTCACCCACGTGCGCGGCCAGCCCGCCTCCTCGAAGAACAATTTGTGCGAGTCGCTGTTGCCCACTGCCGCGACGTGCTTTCCGCGCCGCGCGAGGCCGACGAGATCCGCGGCGCCCTCACGCACGCGATCGGGGTGCTCGAGCCAGAAGCCGTTGTGCACTTCCAGTGCGTCGAACTCCGCGGAGAACGCGGGCCCGCCGCTTCCGTCCTTCGCGTCGAACCGCGAGAGATCGAAATAGCCTATTCCGGGCGCCATGCGTGCGTGGTTCACCTCCACGACCTTCGCGCCCATCGCGCGCGACGAGGCGAACACGTCCTTCGCCGCGACATCCCAGTACGCGGGCACCGCGAGCTCCGGCGCTACGCCTTCGGGGAGCGGCATCGGGAACACGTTGAAGTGCCCGAGCGCGCGCGTCGTCACCTCGACACCCGGGATGAATCGGAGGGCGCCTGGCAGCGTGGTCCGCGTGAGCGCCGGACCGTAGTCGGTGACGCGGTTGTGATCGGTCGCCACCGCGAAGTCCACGCCCATGCACGCGAGCTCCGCGACGCGCTCGTCCAGAGACACGCGCGAGTCGGGGCTTGGCGCTGCGTGCAGGTGGAGGTCGGCGCTGGTCCAGCCTGCGGGCGACACCACACGCACGAGCGCACCCGACACATCCGGGTTCTTGCCCGCCGCGAGCGTCGCATGTGCGGTGTGCAGCGTGTGCGTGGGGCCGTGCGTGGCCACGAGATCGTACGCGCCGGGCGCGACCTTCACGCTGCCACGTCCCCGGGGTAGATAGACCACGCGGCCCTCCGCGAACACGGGGTGCTCCGTGGTGGAGACGGGCAGGGGCGCGGGCTCCTTTCCAGAATCCGTGCGGCGCAGCAGCACCTGGACGGGGAGCGGCGCCTTTCCTTCCGTGTACGAAAGAGACAGCTCGGCGGTGAATTCCGCGCTCGGCACTGGCGGCGCATCCGCGGTGAGCGTGAGCGTTCGCGACACATCCGCGCCCTGGTGACGAAGGAAGAGCGCCGCGGGAAAGGATTCGTTCGCGACGTGCACCAGGTGGCGCTCCGCCTTCATCGTGGCGCCCGTGATCGAGAGCGACAGGCCGGCCTCCGCGATCGTCACGCGCGGTGTCTCGTACGTGCCTTCCCAGCCGACGCTCACGCCGGCAAATGCGGGCTCTGCGGTGCCGGGGTTCAGCTCGTCGGCGATCGACGCGCCCTCGGGAAGGCCGAGCGCCGTGGTGTGCACCAGGAGCGCGCCCTCCCCCTTGGGGCAATACGTGGTCGTGAGCGTCACGCCGTCCACTTCGCCGCGCAAGAGCACGCCCGCCGGACCGGCGGGATCGTCGCAAGCGATCGTGATGACGGTGGACGCGAAGAGGACATGGGCCTTGTGACCTTTGTCCTCCCACGCCTGACGAAAGTAGAGGAGCGGATCGGGCACGTCGGCGTCCGTGAGCGTCGCGTCCAGGAGCGCGCCACGCAGCGGTCGGTGGCCCGCGATGTCCGCACCCGTCGAGAACACGAACCGCGCCGCGCCCGCCGGCAGGATCATGTCGCCGGTCTTCCCGTATGCATGGAACGCGCGGCGATGCGCGCCAAGGGTCGCGAGGGGCGGCGGCGGCAACACGGACGCGTCGCCAGGCGCTGAAGATTGTGAGGAGGCAGCCTGCGTGGCGCTCGCGGCGCCGCCACTGTTCGGTGGCTTGGTCTCCGTTGCATCCGGGCAAGCGGCAAGCACCAAGGCGAGCATCAACACGAGGAGCGTCGAACCGTGGAGCTTCACGGGCGCCAGCATAGCGCGCTACGCTGGGCGAATGAGACGGTGCGTTTGGGCCCTCGCGTTCGCGGCCATCGGTTGCGAAGGGCTCATCGGAGCTGATTTCGGCCACGGCAACGCGCAGGACATGACGGATGCCGCTTTTGCGGACGAGGCCGGCGCGAACGCAGACGGCGCCGCTGGTGCTGGCAACGGCGATGGCGGCACGTCGTCGGGCAAGGACGCGGGACAGACCAAGAAGGACAGCGGCGGCGGCGGCGGCGGCGACTCGGGAGCGTGTCGTCCGCTCGTGGTCCCGTGCCTCGACCTGTCGGACCCGAAGATCATCGAGGTCCCCACCAACTCGACGATGGCGAACGCGATCGCCAACGTGAAGGCCGGCGGCACCATCCAGATCAACGGCGTGAGCCTGGGCTCTGGCTGGAAGATCCCCGCCTTCGTGACGCTGCACGGCTGCAACGGCGCGAAGATCGTCGGCACCATCAGCGCCGCGGGCTCGGGCGCCGTGTTCGAGGGCTTCGACGTGCCCGGCTCGATCGTGCTGAACCAGACCGGCTTCTTCACCGTCCGCTGGAACCGCTTCGACGGCGCCACGACGGACCCCGGCGTCTCCGCGCGCTCGATCGACGCGCTCGTCTCCGCGGCCGTCACCGCGACCATCGAGCAGAACGAGTTCGCGGACCGCCCCGCTGGCATCGTCGCCGACACCAACTACGACACCATGACCCACTCCGTGGACATCACCGTGCAGAACAACCTGTTCCACGGCGTCGCGGCCCCCGTCCTCGCGACGCGCGGCGGGCTCGTCGGAAAGATCACCTCGAAGTTCCTCCACAACACGTTCACCGGCTTCACCACCGCCATGGGCTTCTATTCCCTCATGGACACGCCCACCGTCGCAGGCAACATCTTCGCGAACGGCACCAACGCGGTGAACGGCGACTCGCCCTACAACCTGTCGAACGGCCTCCTGTTCACGTGCGGCGCAGGCAACGCCACGGCGCTGAGCGGCACCTTCGCGAACGGCGATCCGAAGCTCGTCGACGCAGTGAACGGCGACCTTCATCTGGGCGCAGGCTCCGACGCGCTCGACCACGTGCCGTCGGGCAGCCTCATGCCCTCGGTGGACTACGCAAACTGCCCGCGACCAGTAGGCCACGCAGGAGTGGTGCTCGGTGACATAGGCGCCTACGAGGCTCCTTGAGGTGACGCTACTCCAGCGCGGCGAGGGCTTCTCTCACGCGGCCCGGCGCAGGTAGGCGCAGCTTCGAGAACGCATGATAGAGCGCTGGCGATGCGCCATAGCCGAGCGCCTTCGCCACGCTCGCGCTCGTGACGTTCTCGTGCGAGAGGAGGAGCAGCGCGAGCATCAGCCGATAGTGGTCACTCGTCTGACGCCACGCACCGCCGTCGAGGCGCAGATGCGCATTCATCGAAGAGAGCTGCCTCGCCACTTGCCAGCGCGAGAGGCCCGTCGCGCTCTCCAGATCGACGCTCATGGGAAGCTCGCCGCTGCCGCCCCTGACCGTGAGGCAGCGGTCCATCGCATGCGAGAGCGGCGCAAATGCAGCGGCGCGCGGGTCGAAAAGATCCGCCGCGGTCCTGGCGCCGTCCAGCGGAATGCCGGCCGCGCGAAGGACTGAGAGGAGCTCCGCGAGGCCTTCGCGCCCTCGCGCTTCATCGTAGCCCGCGCCCTCGAAGGTCTCTGTCGCCGCGCGAATGGCGCCGAGCTCACGCACGCCGAGCCTCCCCTGATCGAGCAGGTGCCTTGGCGCGCTCCCGAGAAATCCAGGGTTCCATTCGATGCTCAGTGTGCGTGACTCCACGTCCTGATCGCGGCGGTACGTCGAGGCGAACTCCCGACACACCGCGAACTCCCCGGCGCCTAGCCAGCGCTCGCGCTCGCCTGGGACGCTCACGCGCTGATGCCCGCTGAGGACGACGGTGAGGACGCAGCGCTCGTCGCCTTGCCCGTTCCAGCGCACCTTCGAGTAGACGAGCGAGTCGTCGTTCACGACCCCGCGATGATGGATCGATCGCGCGCGGAACTGCGGGTGGAGCGCGTCGTGAACGCGAAAGCAGGGGCCGACGCTCGGGAGCTCCGCGTGGACGGATCGAACAAGCACCCCCTCATGATATCCCCACCGCTCGACATTGCTAGAATGCGCGGACCCACGCTTCTTGCGGAAAATCTCGGCCTGCAGAGTCACACTTGGTGAACGGCTCGCAGATGCTTCCTCGAAGTCCCAACCGTACCGCCGCGTCCGGCCTCGGCGTGCGCCTCTTCCTGTGCGCGTCGCTTGCGCTCGTGGCGCTCGGCGCATGCAGCGCGTTCGGAGGCAGCGACCTCGGGACCAGCAATGCGGTCGACGACGCCTCCCCGATCGATGCGACGGGCGGCGACGATGCAAACGGCGCCACTGCCACGGACAGCGGCGACGCAGGTTTGCCCCGCTTCCCCGGCACGAGCTTCTGTGCAGACGCCGGATACGCGATCCTCTGTGACGACTTCGATGAGCTCGGGCGCGACGCCGGCTGGAAGACAGCGACGATGGATGGCGGCGCGCTCAGCGTGCAGTCGACGTTCACGTCTGGCTCCGCGCCCGGCGCGCTCGCCGCGGAGCTGTCGGATGCAGGCGGCTCCGCATACCTCGTGAGCGTCGCCGTGCCCGTCGGTGCAAAGGGCGTCAGCGTCGACTTCGACTACTATGCAGCGGATGCTGCCCTGCAAAACGTCACGCTGGCGCGCGCAGGCTTCGGCGGTAACCCGGATGTGTTGAAGCTGTTCGCGTTGACTGGCGCACAGGTCCGCTGCCTCGAATTTCCAGCAGCGGTCCCCGCGGGGCCCTTCGCGGGCGTGGTTCATGTGCACATCAGCGGGCTCGGCACGGAGCAGGTGGACTGCTACGCGAACACCGCACACATCGCGTCGACGGCGAAGGTCGTTCCCGCGAACTTCCAGCTCGAAGTGGGCGCGGTGGGTAGCGGGCTGGGCGCCGCGATCCTGATCGACAATCTCCTGGTCTCCGATACGCCGTGAGCGGCTACGCGCGCAGGTAGCGCGTGAGTGGGTTTTCTCTTCTCCAGATCACGGCGTCCATGAAGTAGTGATGGAGATTCACGAACGCGTAGATGGCTGCGAAATACGGCGTTTGCCCGAGGTCCGTGAAACGGTCCGCTCGCTTCGTGAGCGCGGAGTCGAGGAGCGTCGGGGCTCCGTGGAAGAGGATGAAGCCGAGGACTAGCGCGGTGACGGCCAGGAGGCCGATGCGCGTCTTGGCCGAGCGCTCGAACCATGGTGGGCCCTCTCGCTCCTTGGCCTGGTTCCCTCGCAGGAGCCACACGAAGTAGAGATACTGGATCGAGTGCAGCGCTGGCGTCACGTAGACGACCAGTGGATCGATGCTCGAGTAGACCGACCACGACCAGATGGAGGCGAGCAGCGCCGTGAGCGGTGAGAGGAGCGGCAGCCGGCCCTCCTTCGCTCGCTTGCGCGCGAGCATCACCACGAGGGCGGCGAACGACGCGAGGAAGACGACGTGCGTCACGCGGTCGAGCCACGCAGGGTGCGTCAGACAGGTGTAGACCACACCTTTCTCCTCGACCTCACGCGCGGCCGCTGCGGGGTTTGCCCATGCGAATGCCCAGCCAGCGAAGCCGTGCGTGAGGACGATCACGCGCTCCCACTTGCCGAAGAAGAGACCGCGGCGAGCCGCGAGCGTGATCATCACGCCGAACCCTTGCTTCACGTAGTGGAAGCCCACGAGCGCGAACATGAGCTCCGACATCATCCCGAGCGCCGGCGCCGAGCGCGAAGCCAGGCCGTAGACCGCCCACGCCGCGAGCACGACCGGCACCGCGACGCCCGCGAGGAGCCACCGCACACGCTGCCCCGCGCCGAACGCGTTGCCGAACGCACGCGCTCGCCCGTCCTCGTAGAAGAGGACATAGGTCACCGCGAAGTGTGGATCGTTGATGATGTACGCCGCATAGAACGCCGTGAAGCCGACCGCGTAGTCCGCGGAGGAGAGGCCGAGCGTCTTCCGCAGCGCGTACGACAGCACGAAGAGGAGCGGCGTCATTCCCCCGACAAGCAGAAACTCCACTGCGCGTCTTGCGAGCGGCGCCTCTTGCGTGGGGCGCTCCGGGACGCCCTCACCTCGAACGAGCGGCGCTGCCGTCATCACATCGAGGATAGTGAAGCATCCGCGGGTTTGATAGCGTTCGCGACATGGCCCTCTCGCGACACTTCGACATCGTGATCGACGAACGCGGGGAGCCCGTGATGCGGGTGTTCACGGACGGCCTCGGCGTCCTGCGCAGCCCGCTCCTCAACAAGGGCAGCGCGTTCACCGCGGAGGAGCGCGTCGCCCTGTGCATCGACGGCCTCTTGCCCCCGCACCACAGCACGCTCGCCGAGCAGAGCGCGCGCACGTACGAGAACTACAAGCAAGAACCGAACAATCTTGCAAAGTACACGTTTCTCCGCGCGCTGCAGGATCGCAACGAGACCCTGTTCTTCGCGATGCTGTCGGAGCACATCGAGGAGATGATGCCCATCGTGTACACGCCCACCGTTGGCGACGCGATCAAGGCGTTCTCGCGCATCTATCGCAGCCCGCGCGGCCTCGGGTTCTCCGCCCAGAACATCGCGCGCGCAACGCAGATCATGCAGGGCTACCACCTGGATGACGTCCGCATGATCGTGGCCACGGACTCGTCCGCGATCCTCGGCATCGGTGATCAGGGGTGGGGCGGCATCGGCATCTCGATCGGAAAGCTCGCGCTCTACACCGCCGGTGGTCTTGCGCCCTACTCCACGCTGCCCGTGGGCCTGGACGTCGGCACCGACCGCGACTCGCTCCGAAACGATCCGCTCTACCTGGGCATGCGCACGCCGCGCCTCCATGGCGCCGCCTACTTCGCGGTCATCGACGCATTCGTCCATGCCGTGAAGGTGCGCTACCCGCGCGCCATCCTTCAGTGGGAAGACCTCTCGAAGGACACCGCGTTCGACGTGCTCGCGCGGCACCGAGACACGCTGCCGTCCTTCAACGACGACATCCAGGGCACGGGCGCCGTCGCGCTCGCTGGCCTCTTCTCTGCGTGTCGGCTGAAGGGTGAGCGCCTGCGCGATCAGGTGTTCGTGCTCTCGGGCGCTGGCGCTGGCGGCATCGGCGTCGCGTGGGCCATCGTGAAGGGTCTGCAGCGTGACGGGCTCTCGGAGGCGGAGGCGCACGCGCGCGTCCTCGTCTTGGACTCCAAGGGTCTCCTCGCCGCCGATCGCGACATGGAGGCCTACAAGCGACCGTACGCGCAGTCGCGCGAGCGCCTCGCCGGATGGAAGATCGCAGGGACGGTGCCCACGCTGCACGAGACCTTGCGCGAGGCGAAGGCCACAGTGCTCATCGGTCTCTCCGGTCAAGGCGGCTCCTTCGACGAGGCCGCGGTGCGGCAGCTCCTCGCGTTCACGTCGCGCCCGATCGTGATGCCGCTCTCGAACCCGACGTCCGCGTGCGAGGTCGTCCCCGCCGAGGTCCTGCGCATCACGGAGGGCAAAGCGCTCGTCGCTACGGGCAGCCCGTTCCCGGATGTTCACCTGCCGAGCGGCGAGATCGTGAGCGTCGGACAAGGAAACAACGCGTTCATTTTTCCGGGGCTCGGGATGGGCGCGGCGCTGTGCGAGGCAAGCCGCATCACCGACGCGATGGTGCTCGAGGCATCGTACGCGCTGGCGGCCTACACCGAGCGTGAGCACGGCAAGGACGGACGCATGTATCCGCACGTGACGGAGCTGCGCAAGGTCGCGTGCGAGGTCGCGGCTCACGTGATCCAGTGCGCGCATCGCGAGGGCGTCGCACGTTCGGCGGCCACGGGGGCGCTGGACGCGCTCGACGCGACGGCGCTCTCGGCCTTCGTCTCGCGCGCCGCGTACGAACCGCGGTACCTGCGTACAGTGCCTGATTTGTGAGTTCGTCTGGCGTTCGCCCCAAATGCGTCCTAGAAGCGGGGATCCAGTACTTGCCGACGAACGGGCCCGAATTTCTGGGCCCGCCGTCAAAGGGGACACGCCGTGAGCAACTCTCAACTGCACTCCATTCCTCTCTTCCACGACCTGGAAGACGCGCACCTCGAAGCCCTCGTGAAGGCGTTTGGGAAAAAGGTCGTCAAGAAGGGTGAGGTCCTCTTCAAGACCGGAGACACTCCGAAGGAGTTCCTGGTCCTCGAGAAGGGCACCGTGCAGATCTCCGAAGAGGGCGCGACCAAGTTTCTGCTCCGCGCCCCCGCCACCATCGGCGAGCTCGGGTCGGTCACCGGCATGCCGCGCAACACGACGGCCACGGCGCACTCGGAGGTCCACCTCCTCACCATCTCCACCCCGGAGCTCCAGAAGTTCTTCGCCAAGCACGGGGATGTCGCCATCCCGTTCTACAAAAACCTCCTCGGCGCAGTGGGGGACAAGGTCCGCCGCGATCGCCGCCGCCTGGACGAGACGCGCGAGAACCTCATTCGCACGCAGAAGGCCATGAAGCAGCTGCGCGAGCTCGTGCTCCAGAGCCCGGAGACCGAGCTGTCGAAGCCCATCTTCGAGGCGCTCGACGAGAACATCGAGAAGAACCGCCGCGTGCACTATCGCGTGTCGCCGACCACCACGTACCCCGCAGAGGTCCGCCTCGATGACGGCGCGAAGCTCCCCGTGCTCGAGGTGTCCGACGGCTACCTGAAGCTCGCCGGCAAGGCGGATCGCCTCACGAAGGATCGCTCGTACTGGGCCGGCGTGCTCGCGCTCCCCATGGGCGAGATCCTGGTCTCCGGTCGTATCGAGCGCGAGGCCAGGGACGGCGTCGTCGTGAAGCTCGACACGCTGGTGGACGAGCACAAGCAGAAGCTCGACGACTACACGACGCAGCTGCAGCTCCTCGACTACGTCGTCTGATCGCCCATCGCCTCGAGTCAGGCGATGTTCTACGTCCTCTCCAAGATCCTCGACGTGTTCTTGATGCCGCTCTCGTGGGCGGTCGTCTTGATCGCCTACGGGGCTCCGCTGACGCGGCGCGCGCTGCGAAAGAGGCGCGTTCGTCCGCTCGCGTGCCTTTTCGGGCTCCTCATCCTGGTCGTGTTCTCGCTGGATCCGGTGGCGAATGCGCTGTTCGGCGCGCTCGAGGCGAAGGCCGTCCGCACGATGGACCCGGCAAAGCACTACGACGCGGTGATCTTGCTCGGCGGGCTCGTCGACGAGAAGGCCATGGAGAAGAGCGCCTCGCTCTCCATCAACGACAACAACGAGCGCCTGTTCGGGACGCTCGCGATCATGCGCGATGGCAAGGCGGACTACGCGATCATCAGCGGCGCGCCCGTGGACCCGAAGACGCCGTACGCGGAGGCGCAGGTGCTCGCCGACCAGCTGGTTGTGCTCGGTGTGCCCAGGGAGAAGGTCATCGTCGAGGACAAGGCGATGAACACGCGCGAGAACGCCACGTATTCGGCCGAGATAGCGAAGGCTCGCGGGTTCTCCAGGGTCCTCATCGTGACGTCGGCATTCCACATGCATCGCGCGCTTGCCTGCTACGAGAAGGCCGGAATGAAGGTGGATACGCTGCCCGTGGACTTCCGTACCTACGATCCGGACACGGCCTCTGGCTCCTGGCTCCCGCGGGCCTCCCACCTGGAGCGCTCCACCGCGGCGATCCGCGAATGGTCGGGCTTCTACGTCTACCGTGCGCGCGGCTACGTCGATTGATAGGATGCATGGGGTCGACATGCTGAACATGCAGCTCTCTTCGCTCGCCGTATCCGCGCTGCTCATCTGCGCCGCGCTTCCCCGGGCGTGCGATCGCAAGATCGGTGAGGACGAGTACGGCAATCCGACGCAGCCCACCGCAGCGCCCCCGTCGATCCCCACGCCCGCGCCGCCGATCTCCGGCACCCCCCTCTCCGCGTTCTTGCCGGACGGCGGCAGCGGTGGCGACATGCTCGTGCAGGCCAAGCAGTACGAGTCTCACGGGCAGTACTGGCTCGCGCGTCTGTCGATAGAGTCGCTGGCGCTCGCGGACGACGGTACGCAAGAGGAGGTGCTCCTGCTCGCGCGCGTCTGCGACCAGCAAGAGGATGACGCGTGTCTCGAGCGCTGCAACCAGAAGCTGCCGAAGAACCTGCAGACGCCGATCAAGAAGCGCGACGGAGGCCCCCGCATCTCCATCGCGCCTCCGCGCCCGGACGACAACTCGGACTTCGCGCGCGCGCAGAAGCTCATTCTCGCCAACAAGCCGAAGGAGGCGCGTGCCATCCTGGAGCCCAAGGTCCTGGAAGGGAAATCCAGCCCAGAAGAGACCCGGTTGCTGCGCGAGGCGTGCAAGGCTCAGGGCGACAAGATGTGCATCGCGCTGTGCAACTCGAAGCTCCCCGCGGGACAGCGGTGACGGTCTCGCGGCGCAACCTTCTCGTCGGGGCTGCGGTCCTTGGCGGCGGCGGCCTCTTGCTCTCGCGCGGTGGCGCAGGCAAGAGCGGTGTCGCATCCCCGCCGCTCGTGGTCGCGAGCGGTCGCGACGTTCGCACCATCGTGAGCGCGGCACCTACGATCGAGGGCGCGGGCGTCCATCTCAGTCGCGCGATCGGTGGTCGTGCGCTGCCCCTTCTCGACCCGTTCCTCTTGCTCGACACGTGGAAGAGCGACGACCCCGACGACTACGCCGCAGGATTTCCGAGCCACCCGCATCGGGGCTTCGAGACCGTCACGTACATGATCGACGGCACGATGGAGCATCGCGACAGCAAGGGAAATCAGGGCCGTCTCGGGCCGCTGTGCGCGCAGTGGATGACCGCCGGTCATGGCATCGTGCACTCGGAATGCCGAAGCAGGAGCGCGGGCTCATGTGGGGCTTCCAGCTCTGGGTCAACCTGAAGCAGAGCTCGAAGATGGTGAAGCCGCGCTACCAGGACATCGCGGCAGGGCGAATTCTGGAGGTCGTGCGTGATCGCGCCCGCGTGCGCGTCGTCGCTGGCCACGCGTTCGACGTGGACGGTCCCGTCAGCGGCATCGAGGTAGCGCCCACGTTCCTGGACCTCGCGCTCGAGCACGGCGCGGACGTGACGCATCCGGTGCCCAGCGGTCACACCGCGTTCGTCTTCGTCACGGACGGCGCGGCGCGCATCGGCGAAACGAACCGCGAGGTTCGTCAGGGTCAGCTTGCGGTCCTGGGAGACGGCGACGCCATCCGCGTCCGCTGCGACGCCACGAGCGCCCGCCTCGTGCTGATCGCCGGCCGCCCCATCAACGAGCCGGTGGCACGCGGAGGCCCCTTCGTGATGAACACGGACGACGAGATCAAGAAGGCATGGGCCGACTACAGAGCCGGAACGCTGACCGACGAGACATGACGCTCGATTGACGTCGAGGTCGAGGTCGAGGTCGAGGTCGAGGTCGAGGCCGAGGTCGAGGTCGAGGCCGAAGTCAGGGTCTCTGGGTCGAGAAGGCTGATTTGAGGTCTGTCATTCTCTGTGAGAGCGCAGCGTTCTCCGGCTCTTCTTTCAGCGCGACCTCGATCTCGTACCTCGCGTCCGCCTCACGGCCGTCCATCAGCAGCGCCTTGGCGTACGTCACTTGCGTCGCCGTGTTGCCGCCGGCATAGGCACGCAGTCGCTCTGCGGCGTACACGCCCAGCTTGCTGTCGCCGGCCGCAGCGGATGCATCCAGCAGCATGTCCACGTACTCCGCTGAGTCGGGGCTCAGGTTCACCGCCTGACGCCACGGGTGAACCGACGGCTCAAAGGTCGCATCGCGGGCGAGCGCGAGCATCGCATACGCGGTTGACTCCGATGGATCGAGCTTGATCGCCAGCTCCGCCATCGCCTTCGCGTCGTCGTAGCTGTTCGTCAGGAGCGCGATGCGCGACAGCCCGATGCACGGCCGCGGATCTTCCGGTGCCAGCGCGCGGGCGTCGAACAGGTTCTTGCAGGCGCCGTCGCCGTCGCCCATGTTGATGCAGGTCTCCGCGGCGCCCAGCAGCGCCTCGAGCACCACGTGCGAATTCTCGCTCTTCTTCGCCGCCTCGTAGAGCGGGAGCGCCCATCTCGTCTGCTGTGTACGCGTGGCCGCGACCAGCGAGGCCACCGCAGGATCGTCCACATACTCCGCCGTGCACGCCAGGAACGTCCCCGTGCAGTGCCACTTCACGATGCGATATCCGGTCGCTGCGAGGAGCGAGGCAAGGCCACGCTGCGAGAACGCGCGGCGAACCGGCGCCCGCAGGCACTGCTCCGGATGCGCGGCCTGCTCGGCCACGAAGATCACGCTGCCCGCACGGAGTCGCTCGTGGACGGCAGCGAGCGCGTCGAACGGTGCGATCATGTGCCCCAGCACGTCCACGAAGACGGCCGCGTCGAGCGCGAGCGCCGGCAGCCCGCGACCTGCGTCCGCGTTCGACAGCTCTGCGCTCCCTGCGAAGTGACGCGCGAACGCCACGGCCTCTGCGCTCTCGTCCAGCCCGACCACCTTGCGGCCGCGCTGCGTCAAGAGGCGTGTTCCGAGACCAGCGCCACAGCCCACGTCCAGCACGCACGCGTTCTCCGGTAGCTCTTCCCCAGCCAGCTTGTAGAAGGGCAGCGTCGGCGGCGCCTCACTCGGCAGCCCCGGATACGCGCGTACGCGACCCGCGCGCACACGCACAGTCTCTCCGTTTTCGAAAGTGGCCTTTCGTTCCGGCGCAGTGGACGTGCGCGCGTACGTGACGCGAATCTGCACGTCCTCGTAGGGCCCGCTCTCCGTGGCTTCAGCGCTTTGCATTGGCGGCCTCTCGGAGCGCTTCGAGCTCCTGTGGACTGATCGTCTTCACCACATGCGCGAACCCTTCGCGGATCGGCGTGAGCACGCGGACGACGTCGTCGATCGCCGCGGCGTCGTTCTTCAGGTTCGCGTGCGTGATTCGCCCCAGGCAGTACTCGTACACGCGCGACAGGTTGTCGACGAGCTCCGGGTACTGGGCCCTGTCCAGGTTCGCGTAGAGCTCACTCACGATCGCGTGCGCCTTCGACAGCGCCTCACCTGCTTGCCCGCGCTTCCCGGGCTGCGGCAGCGTGTGCTTGGCGACCAGCAAGAAGCGAAAGAGCCCATCGAACAGCGCGACCAGAACCTCACCCGGGTTTGCCGTCGTGATCTGAACGAGCTTGTACTGTTCCGAGGTCGAGGATTGCACGTATCGCCTTTGGTCCGTTTGAACGAGCTAGAGCTTCGAGACTTGCGCGAGGAGGTTCTGGTTCTGGGCGTACGTCGTCTCCATCGCCGAGAACTGCGCCCGGAGCTGCGTTCGATACTTGTCCAGGCGATCCTGCTCGCGCGTCGCCGCCTCGTCAGTGAGCTTCTTCTGCGCGGTGTACGAGGTCGTCTTGTTCGTCAGCAACCCGCCAGAGCCGGTGATGGTGGTCACCGTGTCGTTCAGGTCTGCGAGCAGCCCGCCCGTGGTCCGCGAATGCATGCGACCGAGCAGCTTCTGCACGGAGAGCGGGTCCGTGGAGAACTTCGACGTGAGCTTGCTCGAGTCGAGCGCGAGCGTCCCGTCCCGCTGGAGCGTGAGGCCGATGTCCGCGAGCGATGTGAGCGAACCGCTCTGCGCCGACGTGGCCTGCATCGCGCTGGCGATCTTGCTGGCGATCGTCCGCAGCGTGGAGTCACCAGAGAGGATCGGGTTCGTGGCCTTCTGGTCCCCGTAGCCGGTGGCCTTGTGGATCTTCCCGACCACGTCGTTGTACGCAGTCACAACGGCGTTGAGCTTGGTCGTGAGGCCACCCGCGTCGCTCGCCACCGAGATGCTGACCGGCGATGCAGTGATGTCCGTGACGGTGAGCGACAATCCGTTGACTGCGCCGGTGATCTGGTTGGTCGGCCTGGTGACCGTGAAACCATCGACTGTGAGTGAGGCGTCCGTCGCGGCTTGCACCGTGGTGCCTGACGTCGGCGTCGCGCCGGTTCCGTTCAGATCCAGGGCCGTCCCGGACTCCGTGAACCTGAGCGCGTTCGATACGCCGGTTGATAGCCCGCGGATCTGGAGCCGCGACGTGGTGCCGTCGTTGAAGACGCTCGCGGCGACCTGGAGACCAGCGTCGTTGATCTTGGAGACCAACGTCTGGAGCGAGTCCGTGGCGAGCACGTTGATGCTCTTCGCGGTGCCGGTGCCCACGGCGATCGTGAACGAGCCTGTCTGGCCCAGAGCGGTGGTGTCCGACGCGAACGACGCGGAGTACGTGCGCTGCGCTGCCGCGATGGCGTTGACCTTCACCGAGTACGTCCCGGGCTGCGCCGTGGCGCCCGCGGTCACGCCGATGCCCGTGCTGGACGAGGTCGCCGTGAAGGTTCCGTTCGCCGTCGCATCGTCGAGCGCCTGCGCGGCGGTCGCCAGCGCTGCCAGCGAAGTCCCCACGGCGGACACGGTCGTGTTCGCGTCCGCCGTCTGGGATGACTTCTTCTGGAGCTGGTTCAGCTGTCCGCTGTCGGCGGAGATGAGCTGAGTGACGATGCTCTGGGTGTCGATGCCTGAGGCGAGGCCGCTGAGTGTGACGGGCATGTTTTACTGTCTCCCAGTCAGAGCAACGGCCGTGCCGCGGGGATCATGGTCAGCCGCGGAGCAAACCAAGGGCCAGCTGCGGCGCCTGGTTCGCTTGCGCAAGGATCGCGCTGCCAGCCTGCGACAGCACCTGGGTGCGCGAGAGCTGGCTGGTCTCCTCTGCCACGTCGACGTCGCGGATGCGCGAGTCGGCGGCCGACAGGTTCACGCGGGCGGAGTCGATGTTCGCCGAGGTGATGGTGAGGCGGTTCTGGACCGCGCCGAAGCGCGCGCGGGCCGTGGAGACCTTCGAGAGCGCAGCGTCGATGGTGTCGAGTGACGCCTGCGAGGTGGCGGCAAGGCCAGACAGCGTGGTCGTTGCCGTGACCAGGCTGGTGAGGTGAATGCCGCCAAACGTGATCTGCAGGCGATCGTTCGACGTGTTGTTGATGCCAACCTGGAAGTCGACCGTGCTCGACACCGCGTTGTTGATGAGCTGCTGCCCATTGAACTTGGTGGCCGTCATGATGCGCTTCACTTCGGACTGGAGCGAGCCGAACTCCGTCTGGAGGTAAGCGCGGTCGCTGGTCTGCAGTGAGCCGTTGGCGCCCTGGGTCGCAAGCTCGCGCATGCGGCCGAGGATGTCGGTGATGGAGCCGAGCGCGCCTTCAGCCGTCTGCGCCATGCTGGAAGCGTCGTTCGCGTTGCGCTGCGCCACCGTGTAGGAACGGATCTGCATGCGCATGCTGTCCGAGATGGCGAGGCCAGCGGCGTCGTCTTTGGACGAGTTGATGCGATAACCGCTCGAGAGCCTGCTGAAGCTCGTCGCGAGGTTCATCTGCGTGTGAGAGAGGTTTGTCTGTGCCGTGAGCGAGGCGATGTTCGAATTGATGGTGAGCATGGTCTTTCCCCTTCCTGGAGATCGCGGGGATTGGCCACCGTGGCCTTTCACCCGAGGGCGTCATTGCCCTGCAATCTCTGGAACGGAACCCGCTCACCAACCATGAGGAGAAATCGCCGGTCGCCAGTCGAATGAACGCTGGCGACCGTTGCTCAACCGTACCCGTTACCGAAGCAGCGCCAGCGCCATTTGCGGCGACTGGTTGGCTTGCGCGAGGATGGACGTGCCGGCCTGCGAGAGCACCTGGGTGCGCGAGAGCATCGCGGTCTCCGAGGCCACATCGACGTCGCGGATGCGCGAGTTCGCGGCGGAGAGGTTGAGGCTCGCCGTCTGGATGTTGGACGAGGTGATCTCGAGGCGGTTCATCACGGCGCCGAAGCGGCCGCGCGTCGTGGAGACCGTCTTGAGGGCCGCGTCGATGGTGTCGAGCGCCGACTGGGCGTTTCCCGCCACGCCGGACACGAAGGTGGCCGTGGAGACGAGCGCGGAGAGGTGCACGCCGCCGAACGTCACCGCGATGCGGTCGTCCGACGTGTTGTTGATGCCGACCTGAAAGGACACCGACGAGCTCGTCTGAGTGACCAGCTGCTGCCCGTTGAACTTCGTGGCCGTGAGGATGCGCTTCACCTCGGACTGCAGCGAGCGGAACTCGGTGGCGAGGTACGCGCGATCGCTGGTCTGGAGCGCACCGTTGGCGCCCTGGGTCGCCAGCTCGCGCATGCGCCCGAGGATGTCGGTCACCTGCCCGAGCGCGCCGTCCGCCGTCTGCGCCATGCTGATGCCGTCGTTGGTGTTGCGACCAGCGATTGTGTAGCTGCGGATCTGGCTCTGCATGCTGTCCGAGATGGCGAGGCCAGCGGCGTCGTCAGCAGAGGAGTTGATGCGGTAGCCGCTCGAGAGGCGAGCAAAGCTCTTCGCGAGCGAGGCCTGGGTTGCGCTGAGGTTCTTCTGCGCCGAGAGTGACCCGACGTTCGTATTGATTGTGACAGCCATGGACGTTCTCCTTCTTGGAGCTCACGACGCGTTTCGCGTCATGTAGAGGCGTTATGCCTCTGAAGAAGGTGAACGGCGGTTACGACAATGCCTTGACGCTGAGCCGTCAAATAGTTGCAGAGCGCACGATGGCCGCGCGGAGATTCTAGGCTGCTTTCCGGATCATGTTCATGAGCTCGTCGACGGAGAGTCGGTCCGGCGCGGTGTTGCTGACCATGGAGAAGTCCGCGGGCACCGGCACTGCGTCCGGCCACGCGCCCTCGGGCCACCACGGATGCGCCGGCCGCACGACGTACTTGTCTCCCACGTCGAGCGTGCGCGCGGTCTCTTCGTCGCTGAGGAGCGCCTCGTGGAGCTTCTCGCCCGGGCGAATGCCCACGGTCTTGATGCGGCACTCGGGCGCCATCGCGTTCGCGAGGTCCACGATGTTCATGGTCTTCAGCTTCGGGATGAACACCTCGCCGCCGCACATCTGCTCGATGCACCCGACGACGAACTTCACGCCCTGGTCCAGCGTGAGCCAGAAGCGCGTCATGTTCGGATCCGTGACCGTGAGCTCACCGTGCTCACGTTGCTGCGCGAAGAGCGGGACCACGCTGCCGCGGCTGCCGACGACATTGCCGTAGCGCACGCACGCAAAGCGCGTGGGACCGTCGCCGCGATAGGCGTTGCCCTGCACGAAGAGCTTCTCCGCGACGAGCTTGGTCGCGCCATACAGGTTCGCCGGGTTCACGGCCTTGTCGGTGGAGAGCGCGAGCACGCGCGACACACCGGAGTCGAGCGCGGCGTCGATCACGTTGCGACTGCCGTTCACGTTCGTCATCACCGCTTCGATCGGATTGTATTCGCAGGCGACTACCTGCTTGAGCGCGGCGGCATGCACCACCACGTCGACGTCCTTCATGGCCCGCGTGAGGCGGTCGCGGTCGCGGATGTCGCCAATGAAGTAGCGTAGACGGGGATCGTCGAAGCCACCCACGCGCATCTCGTGCTGCTTGAGCTCGTCGCGGCTGAAGACGATGACCTTCGCGGCCTTCTGCTCGTCCAGCATGCTGCGCACGAAGACGCGCCCGAACGAGCCCGTACCGCCCGTGCAGAGGACTGTCTTGTTGGTCCAATCGAATGGGATGCGCGTGACCTGCTTCTTCATTGTCGACCTACTCTCCATCCGTGAGCTCTGACTTGTGCGTGCTCTTCACTGCATCGAGCGACGCGAGCGCCGCTTCGTCGATCCGATCCATCCTGTCGGCGATCATCGCGGCCGTTGGCGGCAGCGCCGGACCCGCGGTTCCCGGTCGTGCGCCGAACGTGCCAACCGGCCTGTTCGCGCCCGCAGGGAAATTCTCTTCCGATAGCGAGTCCACGAGCCGCGTGTACGTCGCCTCGTTCCCGGTGAAGTAGCCGTGCGTCTTCAGCGCGTGCACGAACGCATGTGAGTCACCGCGGTCCGCGGCCGACAGCGCGTCGCCGAAGCGCGTGTGGAGCAGGTGCAGGTAGTCCTTCGCGCCTTCTTCCTTGCTCTGGTAGGCGCGGAAGTTGTCCCTGATCGTGACCTCGGTCGGGCCGTCGCCCTCCTTGGTCTTGTACGCGGTCGTGAGTCCGGACGGGCCGGTGCCCTTGATGCCGCCGAAGTTGTAGTTGATCATCGCTTGCGTGCGGCCTGTCTCCAGGGCGACCTGCGCGGCGAGGATCTTCGTGGTCTTCTCGGTGGGGGCGCGGCCCATCTCGGCTTCGAACGCGTGGGAGAGCGCGTCCTTCACGGATTGCATGCCGATCGGCGTGGCCTCGGGGGCTACATGCTGGCTCGGCTGGGCGACGCGGGAGGAAGACACGACAGGGGGCTACGCAAGGGACGGGCCTCCGAGGATTGGGGTGTTGGGATCGGGCACGTTCACGTTCAGGTTCATGTTTACGGGCGGATGGAGAGAGGAGAGGGATGGGGGCTCGCCAAGTGGATGACACTGGGTCGTCAATGAACGTGTAGGCTTGGCGGGTGAAGGGCAGCCGATTTCAGGGGTGCGTCGTCGTCACTGGGGCATCGTCGGGGATCGGTTTGTCGATCGCTCGGGAGGTGGCGGCGCGGGCGAAGACCTTGATCTTGGTGGCGCGGCGGCGGGCTCGTCTTGACGCTCTCGCGGTGGAATTGCGTGAGAAGTACACGCAATGCGAAGTGGTCGTGATGACGTGCGACCTCGGAGATCGGGCGGCTACCCGGGCTCTAGCTGCGGAGCTCGGCGCGCGCGACGGTGGCGTCGATGTGCTCGTGAACAACGCTGGGCTCGGCGACATGGGCGTGTTCGAGCGTTCTTCGGAGGAGAAGACCCTCGGCATGCTCGAGGTCAACGTGTCCGCCGTCCTCATCCTCACGCGCGCGCTGCTCCCGGCCATGGTGAAGCGCGCCTCTGGTGGCGTGCTGTTCATCAGCTCCGGGTTTGGTCTTGGCTACCTGCCGTCCTTCTCCGCCTACGTCGGCACGAAGCACTTCATCACCGGGCTGGCGAACACCTTGCGCGCCGAGCTCTCCGGAACGGGCGTCAGCATCACCCAGGTTTGCCCCGGCCCGGTGGCGACGGAGTTCGAAGAGAACGCAGGCAATTTCACCGGTCGCAAGGTTCCGGGCTTCATCGAGATCAGCGCCGACCACTGCGCGCGCGCCGCTGTGAATGGCTTCGAATCCAACCGCGCGATCGTCATCCCTGGCCTCTTCATGAAGCTCGCGATGTTCGTGAACGGGTGGACCGCGGGCTTCATCTACCGCCCGATCGCCGCTCTCTTGGGCCGGCTCGCCCGGAAGGCCCAGCTCGGAAAAGCGGAGTAGGTGTTTGAGGGATGGTGTGACCGTGGTTACAATGGTCAACACATGAGCGACGTGAAGAAGCCGACCCCGCCGCCGTTCGGCATCCCGAACCCGATGCGGCCCACCATTTCATCGCGCCCGCCTCCGTCCGGGCCGACGAGCGCGCCGGTCACCATCCCGTCGCAGTCGCGGCCTCCCGGCGCTCCCGGCGCTCCCGGCACGTCCCCCTCGCGTCCGCCAGCGAGCGGCCCGACGAGCGGCGTCAGCCCCTCGCGGCCTCCCGGCTCTGGTGGAGCGTACTCGCGGCCGCCGATGTCCGGGCCCCCGAAGCCCGCATCGTTGCATGATGCACTGAAGGAGGCGCAGGCCCTCGGTGGCGGCGCCCAATCGCGTCCACCGCCCGCGCCCATGGCAGCGCCGGGTCGCAAGTCCGTGCTGCTCGTTGACGACGACGCCAGCGTCCGCGCAGAGCTCGCCAAGCTACTCGTCGAATTCTACGACGTGCACCAGGCAGGCGACGGCGCCCAGGCGGCGGAGATGTGCACGGTCATGTCGCCTTCGCTCATCGTATGCGACGTCATCATGCCCAAGCTCGACGGCTTCTCGTTCGCGAAGGTACTGCGTAGTAACCCGCGCCTCGCAAAGGTGCCGCTCGTCTTCCTCACGTCGCGCCAGAGCCCCACGGAGGTGATGCAGGGCCTCAGCCTCGGCGCGCGCGCGTACATCCCGAAGCCGTTCATCGCGAAGGACGTCGTGGGCAAGATCCGGAAGATGCTGGGCTGATGGAGTTCCGCATCGGCAAGATCCCCGTGAAGGTGCATGGCGCGTTTGCCATCACGGCGCTGCTCTTGTCGCTGTCCACCAACGACCCCGTCCAGATCGCCATCTTTGCGGTGGTGATGTTCGTCGGCGTCCTTCTCCATGAGCTCGGACACGCCGTCACCGGCATCGCGTTCGGGCTCGCGCCGCGGATCGATCTCCATGCCATGGGCGGCACCACGTCCTGGCCCGAAGGCCGGAAAATTGGCTGGGGCAAGAGCATGCTCATCAGCGCGGCGGGGCCGTTCACGGGCATCATCCTGGGCGGCGCCGCGTTCATCGCCACACGATCGATCGGCGCGCCGGAGAGCCCTCTCGTCGCTTCTGCCGTGTCCGCGTTCATCATGGTCAACGCGGTGTGGGGCGTGTTCAACCTCGCCCCCATGATGCCGCTCGACGGCGGCAACATCATGCTCGCCGCGCTCCAGATGATCACCAAGGGCAAGGGCGAGAAGCCCACCCGCTACATCTCCATCGCTGTCGCCGCGGTCTGCGGCATCCTCGCATTGCGTGCATCCTACACATGGGGCGCCGTCCTCTCGGGCCTCTTCCTGTTCCGCAACGTGCAGGCGCTCCGGCAGGTGGGTCGCGCGAAGGACGAAGTGCAGCATTTCGAGCGCCTGAAAGAGGGCTTCGCTGCGCTGGAGCGCAAGGAGGGCCGCCCCGCCATCATGCAGGCGGAGCAGGTGCTCGAGAGCACGCAGGTGCCAGAGCTCCGCTTCGAGGCGCTGCGCCTGCTCGCCTACGCGCGCGTGCTGGAGGGTCAGTGGGGCCCGCTCATGTCCCTCTTGGAGCGCTGCCGGTTGGAGCTCGGCCCCGCAGAGCTCGAGCGCCTGGAGCAGGCAGCGACGGAGAGCGACCGCCCAGAAGAAGCACGCCGGATCAAGGAGCTCCGCGAGATGCCCGCCGCAGTCGCTGGGTTCCGCGCCTGACGAAAATCCACTAGCCTCTGCGGCATGGCGGACAAGCTGCACGTACATGTCGAGCGCACGGTGAAGACGGTCCCGGACGCTTTCGAGCGCGCGAAGAAGCAGTTCGACGGTCGCGCGGCGCTCAAGGTGAAGCGCAACGGGAAGTGGCAGACGCTCACGTGGAGCGAGTACTACGAAGCCTCGCGAAAGGTCGCGAAGGCGTTCATCAAGCTCGGGCTCAAGCCGCATCAGGGCGTCGCCATCATCGGCTACAACTCGCCCGAGTGGCTCATGGCGGACCTGGGCGCCATCCTCGCAGGCGGCGTGCCCGCGGGCATCTACACCACCAGCACCGCCGACCAGGCGCACTACATCGCGCACCACTCGGAGGCCGCCATCCTCGTCGCCGAGAACGACGAGCAGGTGCAGAAGTTTCTCTCGAAGACCGCCGACCTGCCCCATCATCGCGCCATCGTGCAGATGACCGGCACGCCGACGCACCCCAGCGTGCTCTCGTGGGAGAAGCTCATCGCGCTCGCGTCGGAGGTGAAGGACGAGGAGCTGGAAGCGCGCATCGTCGCGCAGAAGCCGAACGACACGGCCACGCTCATCTACACGTCGGGCACGACGGGCGAACCGAAGGCCGTGATGATCACGCACGAGAACATCGTGTGGACCGCCGACGCGCTCGTGCACTCGCTGGGATTCGGCTCGGACGACGTGGGCGTGAGCTACCTGCCGCTGTCGCACATCGCCGAGCAGATGATCACCATCCACGGCCCCATTCGCATGGGCGCCGCCATCGCGTTCTCGGAGAGCGTGGAGAAATTGCCCGAGGCGCTGAAGGACATCCGCCCCACGTATTTTCTCGGCGTGCCGCGCGTCTGGGAAAAGATGCAGGGAAAGATGATGGCGGCCGGGGCCTCTGCGCCGAAGCTACGCAAGAAGATCGCCGCATGGGCGCGCGGCGTCGGGCTGCGTGGCGGCTATGCGGACCAGAACCGCACGGGCCGCCCGCTGCTCTTCCCCGTGGCCGAGAAGCTGGTCTTCTCCAAGGTGCGTGAGCGCCTCGGCCTCGATCGCGCGCGGTTCTGCGTCACCGCGGCCGCGCCCATCGCGAAGGACACGCTGGAGTTCTTCCTCTCGCTCGGCATCCCCATCCTCGAGGTGTACGGCATGAGCGAGTGCACGGGCCCCGCGACCTACTCGCCGCCGGACGCCTACAAGACCGGGCTCTGCGGCATCTGCATCCCCGGCGGTGAGCTCAAGATCGCGGAGGACGGAGAGGTCCTCATGCGCGGCCCTCACGTGTTCCGTGGATACTACAAGGATCCCGAGTCCACGCGCGCGGCCCTCGACGAGGACGGGTGGCTCCACTCCGGCGACATCGGCACGATCGACAAGGACGGCTACCTCCGCATCACCGATCGCAAGAAGGATCTCCTCATCACCGCCGGCGGTGAGAACATCGCCCCGCAGGTCATCGAGGGCATCCTCAAATCGATCCCGATCATCGCGCAGGCGGTGGTCGTCGGTGACCGCCAGAAGTACCTCGGCGCGCTCGTCACGCTGGACGCAGAGCGGGTGGAAAAGGAGGCCGAAGAGATCGGCAGCCCGGCCAGGACCGTCGATCAGGCGGCCACGTGCCCGGTGTTCCGCGCCCACATCGAGGCCCAGATCAACCTGGTGAACGAGAAGCTCGCGCGCGTGCAGACCATCAAGAAGTTCCAGGTGATCGCCGGGGAGTTCAGCATCGACGGGGGCGAGCTCACCCCGACCATGAAGATAAAGCGCAAGGTCGTGAGCGAGAAGTACAAGGCTCAGATCGCGGCTCTCTATGCCTGATTCTCGTGCTATTCTGAGCGGCTGTGAACGGTGACGGAGACGTAGAGTCGAAGGGCGCCACTCCCCGTGACGGGGCGGATCCAGACGACCTGAAAATACCCACCCCCGCGGACCCCGTGCGCCTCGTCCAGGGCAGCATCGTGGGCGGCGTCGGCGCGGCGCAGCTCCGTCGCGGTGACAAGACGCGCATCGGCGACATCCTCGTCAAGAACGGGGACATCTCGCAGGAGACGCTCGACAAGGCGCTCGGCATCCAGGAGGAGCGCGGTGGCCAGCTCGGTCGCATCTTCGTCACCACGGGCGCGTGCTCGGAGGCGGCGATCGCGCGCGCGCTGCTCTCGCAGATCAAGCTGCGTCGCAAGCACGGCGGCCTGGATGCGTCGCTCGCCGCGCGCGAGAACCCGGACGTCGCCGGCATCCGTGTCCTCACCCGTCCAGTCGCCACGTCGCTCACGCTGATCGGCGTGGACCTCGCCAGCCTCTTCCTGTCGGCCGGCCTCGGCTTCCTCGTCCACCGCATCATCCGCGGTGAGCAGCACTTCACCGAGCTCTACGTCATCATCCCGATCATCGTGCTGTGCATGTTCGTGTACGGCTTCATGGAGCTCTACTCGCCCATCGCGCAGAGCACCCCGGATGAGCTCCGCATCATCACGATTTCCACCACGCTCGTGCACCTGGCGTTCGGTGCCATGGCACTCACGGGCAACCTGCCCGTCACGCGCTGGGGTTACTACGAGCGCATCACGTGGTGGTTCACGTCGCTCTTGATCGTGCCGGTCGTGCGTGCGCTCGCGCGCTCGTACCTGTCCAAGTTTCCGTGGTGGGGAATCCCCGTCATCGTGCTGGGAGCCGCAAAAACAGGCCGTTTGGTGGTGCGAACGCTCAAGGCCCAGCCGCGCAACGGCATCAAGCCCATCGCGCTTCTGGACGACGATCCCGCCAAGCAAGGCACGCTGCGCGCGAGCTTCACGAACGAGATGGTCGACCTCCGTTCGATGAGCATCTCCGCGTCGCATTTCATGACGGAGTCCACGCGCCAGGCCCTCGCCGACGAGCTGCTCGGCCCCGACAGCACCGAGACGCCGATCCACACGCCCGTGCCCCCGCCCGACCGCGACAGCGGCGGCCACCGCCTCTCCACGTTCTTCCCGCGCGGCAAGTTCGCCGAGGTCGAAGGCGTCCCCGTCATCGGCGATCTCGCGCTCGCGCCCGTGCTCGCAGAGCGCCTCAAGGTGCCGTACGCGATCGTCGCGATGCCTGGCCTGGACTCGCTGAAGCTGCTCGGCATCGTGGAGCGCGTCGGCGGCAAGTTCAGCCACCTCCTGGTCATCCCGGACCTCTTCGGCTTCGCGACGCTCGGCGTCCCGGCCAAGAGCCTTGGCGGAATCCTCGGCGTGGAGGTGCGGCAGCAGCTGCTCCTTCCGTGGCCGCGCGTCCTGAAGCGCATGATCGACGTGGCGCTCACGTCGTTCGGGTTCCTCTTCGTGCTCCCGTTCCTGACGCTCATCGCGATCCTGGTCAAACTGGACTCCAAGGGCCCCGTGTTTTACTTCCAGAGGAGGCTCGGCCGCGACGGTGAGCACTTCATGGCGGCCAAGTTCCGCACGATGCACGGCGACGGCGAGGCCCGCCTGCGCAGCGTGCTCGAGGCGGATCCCGCGCTGCGCGCCGAGTACGAGATCTACCACAAGCTCCGGAAGGACCCGCGCGTCACGCGGTTCGGTCGGGTGCTGCGCAAGTTCAGCCTCGATGAGTTCCCGCAGCTCTGGAGCGTGGTCAAGGGCGACATGAGCCTGGTTGGCCCGCGCCCCTACATCGAGCGCGAGCTCCCCGACATGCAAGGCCAGGAGAAGATCATCCTGCGGGCAACACCTGGCATGACCGGCATGTGGCAAGTGAGCGATCGCAGCGCAGCATCATTCGCGTGGCGCGTGCAGGTGGACGTACACTACGTACGTAACTGGTCGCCCTGGCTCGACATGTACATCTTGGCGAAGACCATCGGCGTCGTCCTCAAAGGCTCAGGAGTCTGACATGGGGCTCATCTCGAAGATGGTGACGGACGCTCTGGAGCTCTCGCGCTCCATGGCGAAGCACACGAAGGGCAAGGATCCGGAGCCCACGCTGAAGGACGGCGCGCGCGCTGCGGCCATGCTCGATGGCTACAAGGTGCTCGCCATGTGTCGCATGCGCGAGAGCGCGCGCGCGTCGCATTTCTTCCCCGGCATGAACCACATGCTGCGGCTTGCCTCCACCGTGCTCTACGGCATCGAGATCGGCAATGACGTCGTCTTCGGCGAGGGCGTGCACTTCGCGCACACGCTGGGCATCGTGATCGGCGGTAACTCGAAGATCGGCGACCGCGTGAAGTTCCTGGGCAACAACACGATCGGCACCGCGAAGGACAACGGCTTCCCGGTGCTCGAAGAGGACGTGGTCGTCGGCTGCGGCGCGCGCGTGCTCGGCCCCATTCGCGTCGGCGCGCGCAGCATCATCGGCGCGAACGCAGTGGTCCTCACGGACGTGCCGCCGGATAGCGTGGTCACGGGAATCCCGGGCCGCATCCACCCGCAACGCCGCGTAGACGGCGAAAAATCCCGCTCGAACTAGGCCTGAAATTTACGGGGAGGCGTGGGTAGCGCTCAGAGGGCCTCGTCGATCGTGTCGGCGATTGTTTTGACGATTCGCACTCTGGCCATGTGCTTGTCGTTGGCTTCGATCACGTGCCACGGGGCTACGCCCGAGGTCCTCGCGATCATGTCGCACGCGGCGGCCTCGTAGGCATCCCACTTCTTTCGGTTGCGCCAGTCGTCATCCGTGATCTTGAAGCGCTTGAAGCGCGTGTGCTCTCGCTCGTTGAAGCGGCGGAGCTGTTCATCCTTTGAGACGGCTAGCCAGAACTTCACGACCGTAACGCCGTGGTCGCTCATGGCGCGCTCGAAGGTCTCGATCTCGTGATACGCGCGCTGCCATTCGTCCGTACGCGCGAAGCCCTCGACGCGCTCGACCAGTACGCGTCCGTACCAGGACCGATCGAAGATGGTGAACATGCCGCGCGGAGGCAGGTGGTTCCAGAAGCGCCACAGGTACGGGTACGAGCGCTCCTCGCTGGTGGGCGCCGCGATCGGGATGACGTGGTACCGCCGTGCGTCGAGCGCTGCGGTGACCCTGCGGATCGCGCCGCCCTTTCCTGCGGCGTCGTTGCCCTCGAACACGACGACGCACGCGCGCTTCTTCGTGAACGTGAGGTCGCGCGAGAGCTGATTGAGGTGGCGCTGCGCCTTCTCGATCTTCACGTTGTAGTGCTCCTTGGAGAGCCGCTCCTCGAAGGACAGCCCGCGCAGGAGCGACAGGTGCTCGGAGACCGCCACCGGAGACGCGTGGGCATTCTTCGATGAAGCCGCCTTCGCCACGGAGGGCGTGGTCGCTGCCTTCTTCGCCCGCGCGGAGTCGTCCTCTGCGAGCTTGCGGCGCATGGCGGAGAGGAGGACCTCACCGACCTCGAGCGAGCGCTTGTTCGCGTCGAAGCCGTTGATGATGTGCCACGGAGCGACGCTGGTGTTGCGGAGCACGTGCTCGGACACCTTCGTATACGCGTCGTAGTCCCTGAAGCGCTGCCAATCCTGCGGCGTCACGCGCCAGCGCGTGTGCTTGTCCTTTTCCAGCGCATGGAGGCGCTTGTTCTGGGCCTTCTTTCCGAGGTGGAACCAGAACTTCAGGAGCAGCCCGCCGTCCTTCTCGAGCAGGTCCTCGAGGGCCACGATGCGCTCGATGTTCGTGTCGAGCCGCGCCGCCGTCATGGTCTTCTCCACGCGCGCGACGATCGGGTGCGTGTACCAGTTGCCGAAGAGCACGCCGATGCGGCCCTTCGACGGCAGCGCGCGCCAGAAGCGCCACATTTCGGGCCGCTCGCGCTCCTGTTCCGTAGGGTCGCCGAACGCGCACGCCTGGATGTGACGCGGGTCCATCCACTCGTGGAGCAAATTGGCGGTCTCGCCCTTTCCCGCGCCTTCGACGCCGTTGATGAGGACGATCACGGGAAAAGTCTTCCGCGCGAGCACGTCGTACTGAACGTCCAGGAGGTCTGCGCGCAGCTTCGCGACCCTGCGGTCGTACGTGACGTCGTCGACGGTGTCTTTGGACTCGAATGCGTCGAAGAGGCTCATGAACCGTTCATATCATCGTATTCTTCGAGCATGGCGACGTTTGGAGACGAGCTCGAACGAGCGCGCGAGCTCGCGCAACGGCTGCGCGATCTGGACGGTCAGCGTGGTGGCCTGGAGTTCGACGAGGACCACGGCGGCCCGCTAGGCCCCACGTCGCGCGTGCATCTCGAGCGCGTGCGCAGCGAGCAGGCGGACCTCTGTGACAAGCTGCGCGCCTTCTTTGCGCGCGCCGAGGCCACGCACCAGGCCGCGTTCAGGGCCTACCTCGGAGAGTCCGCCGAGCGCCTGCGTGTGCTCGCGGGATCCAAGGACGGAGATCGCTTTGCTGCCGGCGACGCCCTCTACACGTGGGACCGGTGGCTGAAGCGAGAAGAGACCGAGAACATTGCCATGTGCTTCGCGAAGGGCGAGCACGTGCTGAAGAAGAACGGCAAGACGATCGACGCGCTCTTGAAGCAACAAAAGGGCTAGTCGCGGCGTCCCGGCGTCAGTACACGTCGAAGAACACGCCCACTCCGAAGACCGCTGAAGCCTGCAAGATCCCCGCGCCGGCGGACGTGGTGGTCCCCCCGGCCGAGACCGCGTGGTTGCCGCCGACGCTGAAGACGAAATCCGGCGACGCGCGCGCGAAGAACGTCTCGTTGAACCGGTACAGGAAGCCCACGTCCAGATCGACCACGACACCGGAGAAGGAGTCGATGAGTGGAACGTCCGCCGTGCCAAGGTTCGATTCGCCACGCGCATAGCCAATGCCTGCCCGGGGCCAGATCGCGAAGCGATCGTTGATCGAGAACAGATAGCCCACGCGCGGAAGGATGGAGAATGTGGTGGTCCCCTTCAGCGTCACGCTCTGCGTCGTCTGGTCGTTGCGCACGACGTCCGCCGTTCCCCACGTATTTGCGTACTCCACCAGCAGGCCGACCGACAGGTGATCGATCACGAAGAGGTCCGCGGACGGCGTGAGCCAAAACGTATTCTGGTTCGTCGTCGAGTCCGTGTTGGAGTTGAACGAGTGCTCGGAGAACTGCCTGTGCGAGAACCCCAGCGGGCCCGCATAGCTGAGGCCGTTCACCATGCTCGCGCGGAAGCCGGAGATCTGGTCGATCGCGAGCGTGCCCTTCTCGCCTGCCGGGACCAGCAGCTCTCGTGCTGCATGGGCGTCCGCCGCGCCGAGCAAGGTGGCCAGCGTGACGGCCAGCGTGACGGACATCGAAACGGCTCTTTTGGAATGGCGGCGCATGTGCGCATGATACGAGATCCGCGCGTGGCTTGCGCCAGAGCCGTTTGCCGTGTCAAAAGGAAGCGTGTCCGACCCCACCTTCATCAGCTTCGCTGGCACCGAGTCCTACCTCACGAACGACGCGCTCAGCTCCGCCGTGAACTGCGCGCTCGCGCTCGAGAAGCCGCTGCTGGTGAAAGGGGAGCCCGGCACCGGCAAGACGCTGCTCGCGGAGGCCATCGCGGAGACGCTCCAGACGGAGCTGATTCACTGGCCGGTGAAGAGCACCACGCGCGCGCAGGACGGCCTCTACCTGTACGACACCGTGCAGCGCCTCTACGACTCACGCTTCGGCGGTCAGGACGGATCGCGCGACGTGAAGGACATCCGCCACTACATCAAGCTCGGGCCGCTCGGCCGCGCGTTCGCTTCCGAGAAGCGGATCGTGCTCCTCATCGACGAGGTCGACAAGGCCGACCTGGAGTTCCCGAACGACCTGCTGCACGAGCTGGATCGCATGCAGTTCGTCATCGGTGAGACCGGCGACGAGATCAAGGCGAAGGATCGCCCCGTCGTCATCATCACGTCCAACAACGAGAAGGAGCTCCCGGACGCGTTCTTGCGCCGCTGCGTGTTCCACTTCATCGACTTTCCCGAGCCGGAGCTGATGAAGCGCATCGTCAAGGTGCACCACCCTGGGATCGATCAACATCTGGTCGATCAGGCCGTCGTCACGTTCTACGAGCTGCGCGCACTACCGCGCCTTCGAAAGCGCCCGAGCACCAGCGAGCTCGTCGACTGGATCAGCGTGCTCAAGCGCGCGAACGTCGGCAACGACCGCTTCATCCGCGAGCTGCCGTTCCTCGGCGTGCTCCTCAAGAAGGAGCAGGACGTGGAGCTGGTTGGGCAGGCCAAGCGCAGCGGCGGCTGGAAGTCCTAGCGGGCGCGCTGTCCCGTTTCAGAATCTGAACCCGGTCGTGGAGACCTGACCTGGATCGATCGAGCCCTTGGTCGGAGACCGCTCCGTCGTGAGCGCGATCCCGGTGGCAACACCGCCTGCGACCACCAGGCCGATGCCCGTCCAGAACCACCACTTCTTGTAGACGGGCGTTTCGGCCTCCATCGACAGGTCGAGCTGCTTCGTCTCGCCCGCGGCGATGACGGCGGTGGAGTCGGTGGGCTTGTAGCCCTCGTGCGAGAGGTGAACGCGATGCGTGCCGGGCATCACCGGCGTGTCCGTCGGGACCATGCCGAACGCGATGCCATCCACCGTGACAAGCGAGCCTGACACCTGCGAGCGCACGACCAGCACGCCGCGCTCGGCCTTCGACACCAACATGAAGTCGAGCACCGTGGTCTGCCCGCCGCCGAGCGCGAGATCACGCTCGATGGGAAAGTAGCCTTCCCTCTGGACCTTGATGGTGGTCTTGCCGGCGTTCATGAGGAACCGCTTCTGCGACGCAGTGCCGAGCACGCGGTTGCCTGCGCGCACCTCCGCGTCATCCACGTTGACGTGCAGCTCCAGCACGGAGACACGGGACCGCAGATCCGCGAGCAGCTTCGGCAGACCGACGACCTTCAGCTTCAGCTCGGGCGGGGCCTTCGCGTCGAACTCTTCTTGCGCGGCGAGCGCCTCCGGAAAATCACCGAGCGCCTCGAGCGCGCGGCCCTTGTTGTAGAGGAGCGCCGGATCTTGCGTGAGCCCGTACGCCTCTGCGTAGAGCGCGAGCGCCTGCTGGTAGCGCAGGCCGTCCATAGCCTTGTTGCCCTGCTCCTTCAGCTGCGCGGCCTTCGCTGCGGCCTCTGGCGTCGGCTCTGCGTGTGCTGCCTGGGTCCCACCGATGCAGAGCGAAAGCCACACCAAGAGAATGCATGTTGCGCGGCGACCGCTGGCCATGGCCGCATCATACACCGTCGCCCTCGTGGCCAGCATCTCCTCCGTGCGATAGACTGAAGCGGATGAACTCGAGGCGCCGTTTTCGTCCCCGGAATGCGCTGCTGCTGGCAGTGGCGGGCGTCGTGCTCTTGGCGCTGACCTCATCCTGTCAGGACCCGACGCAGTTCACGCTCGTCATCAGCACCAACGCGAAATGCCACGATGAGCTCAAGGCCACCGCCATCTACGTCGGAGGCTCGCTCGACGCAGTCGATAAGAAGGTCCAGACCAGCTTCCCGGTCGCGAACACGGACAACTGCGTGAGCGGCAACATCGGCACGTTGGTGGTGACCCCAGGCAACGCGGAGGGCGCGGTGGTGGTCATCGGCGGGTTCAATGGAAAGTTACCCACCGCGTGCGTGGAGAACAACTACAAGGACTGCATCATCGCGCGTCGTAGCTTTTCGTTCATCAAGCACACACCCCTGAGCATTCCGATCGAGCTCGAGCGCGACTGCCTCAATGTGCCGTGCGACGTGAACTCCACCTGCCACAACGGCGCGTGCTACTCGGCGGACATCACGTGTGCCGCGAACGGCCAGTGTTCCCAT
This sequence comes from Myxococcales bacterium, assembly GCA_025355005.1. Lineage (GTDB taxonomy): Bacteria > Myxococcota_A > Polyangia > Polyangiales > Polyangiaceae > JANXLV01. The sequence continues at coordinate 72,280 of JANXLV010000253.1, forward strand.
CCCGGGGATGGCGACGCCGGCCCGGTGGACGCCGGCCCGAAGCTCTTCCCCGACGGGCAACCCGAGCCGCCCGGTGACGGCAGCATGTTGCCGGACGGCGCGCTGGTCGGACCCGACGGCGCGGTGTTCATTCCCGATGGCGGACACGATGCTGCAGCGGACGGGGAGGCAGGGACCAATCCCACGCCGCTTGTCTGCAAGGACAACGGTGGCATGTTCGTCCTCGCGAACTGTGGCGGGAAGGATTGCATCGGGCTCCAGGCCTGCTGCGGCCCGGCCGCCGCGCTTGCTTGCGACGCTCCGACGACCTGCTCGGGCGTATTCCCGATTTACTGCTGCGACAACACCCAGTGCCCGACGGGGCAGTGCTGCGTCGGGGGAAACGTCAAGGCGTTCGCCCCGCCGATCCTGGGCCCGGGGGTCGAGGCAGGCGCCGACGCGGGTGGCGTCTGCCAAGTGATCCTGCGCATGAACAGCACGACCCCTGGCACCTGCCAGTGAGTGGCTAGAACATGCCGCTGCCACCCTGCTGGCAGTTCATGCAGGCGGGGTCGCTCGGGTTCGTGTTGCACGAGAGCGGGCAGTACTTCACGCGGTTGAACACGAACGCGTTGCCTTTGCCGTCGTCGATCTTGTCGCAGAGGATGTCCTCGCCCACCACGGTCATCTCGCCGTATCCGCCGCTCTTCACGAACTGGTTCGCGCACGTGGTGCTCGAGCCGACCCACGCCGGCAGGTTCGGGAACTTCGTCTCGACGTTTTCCTTCGGGTAGTCCCCTTCGACGCAGACCTTCGAGATCGAACAGTCGGCCGCCGAGGGCATGTCGAAGTTGCCCGCCTTGATCTCGTAGCAGAGCTTGAAATGCCCTGCGCAGTCGACAGTGACCGTGTCCGTGGACCAGTCCGAGCTGGGCTTGGGCGGAGGAGGCGTCGGGTTCGCGGGCAGGGGCTGGCATCCCGCGGTGCCGCCCATGTCGACGGTGGAGGCGGCGTACTGATCCGTCCCGCCAAAATTGTAGAAGCAGGGGCTCGTGTTCGAGAGCTTCCACTGTCCGGCCGAGAAGCACTGACATGCGGGCTTGCCCTTGGTCGCGCCCATCTGCGGGAGCACTTCGCCCGTGCACTCGCTCCACGTGAGGCCGAGCTCGCCGTGCTTTTGACACGTGGTCACGCCGTCCTTGCACACGCCGAGGTGGCGGTTCTTGCGGAGGCCCGTCCAGCACGGCGCCATCATGTCTTGCGTGTCGCAAGCGCAGCCGGGCTTGTTCTTGTCGCTCGGACAGTCGACCGTGCCAGTGACGGGAGGCGGGGCAGGGCCACCGGCGTCCAGCAGGCAGTACATCGGCGGAGGATCGTTCTTGTAGGGATCACCGCTGTCGACTGTGGAGCCACCTTCGCCGCCGCCGCCGAAGCCGCCTTCGAAGAGCGTGGGGTCGGTGCCGCTGTCCGTGCCGTCGCCGAACTTGGAGCCGCCATCGTCACCGCATGCGATGAGCGCAATGGCGAGGACCGACGTTGAAGCGAGGACTCCAAGAATTGACATCTTGTGCATGATGCAAAGTATTGCACGCCGAAACCCTGCGCGGCATGGATCAGTGATCACCATGGACCCGCTCCGACCACCCCATTTCGCCCGGTGATTTCGCGTGTGTCTCGCTACGGACACGCTCTTCGTGTAGGTACGGGACCATGAGCGCCCCGACGACCGAAGGAACCTCGCGTCCCATCACCGCAGAAGATCCCCTGCCGAACGTGAAGCACGTCGTGCTCGTGATGAGCGGTAAGGGCGGCGTCGGCAAGAGCACGGTCGCGACGAACCTCACGCTTGCCCTCGCGCGACGCGGCAACAAGGTCGGCCTCCTGGACGCGGACATCTACGGTCCAAGCATCCCGACGATGCTCGGCGTGTCGGGCCGCCCCGTGTCGGCGGACGGCAAATCGATCGAGCCGCTCGAGCGCTTCGGCGTGAAGCTCATGTCCATCGGCTTCCTGCTCGAGGACGGCAAGAGCGCCGTGATCTGGCGCGGCCCCATGCTGCACGGCGCGCTCCAGCAGTTCATGAAGGACGTGAGCTGGGGTGCGCTCGACTATCTGGTCATGGATCTCCCGCCGGGCACCGGCGACGTGGCGCTCACGCTCTCGCAGCGCGTTGCGATCACGGGCGCGGTGATCGTCACCACGCCGCAGCAGGTTGCCACGGACGACGTCTTCAAGTCCGTCAGCATGTGCGAGAAGGTCAACATCCCGATCCTGGGTGTGGTCGAGAACATGTCCTTCTTCGTGGACCCGGCGGGCATTCGCCACGAGCTCTTCGGCAAGGGCGGCGGCGCGGCGATCGCGGAGTTCGCGAAGGCGCCGCTGTTCGGGCAGGTCCCGATCGACACGACCGTGCGCGAGTGGGGCGACAAGGGAACGCCCGTGGTGCAGGCCACGCCGGACAGCAGCATCGCACAGACGTTCCTCGCGATCGCGGACAGGCTGAACGAGGTCGTCCTCGCGAAGGCCGGCGCGGGCGATGGTGCCGCGCCGCTCATCGATCGCAGCGGAGGCCAGGGCCGCCGCAAGCTCCCGGTCACCCAGTAGGCACTACTCCGGAGCGCTAGGAAACCGCCACCGTGAGATTGACGCCCGCTCGCGTAATCTGATCTTGCAGCGCGAGCCTCACGACCGCTGCGACCGGCAGGTGGAGGAGCTCCGCGAACCGGAGCGCGCGCTCGAAGCTCACCACCTTGCGGCCCTTCTCGATGTCGCTGAGGTGCGACTTCGAGATGCGCATGAGCTGCGCCATCTCCTCAAGCGTCCTCGCATCTTCCATCCGCTCCATCAGGAGGAGCGTGGCGAGCTCCCCCGGCTGAACGCCTGCCTTTCGGGTCTTCGGAGCTCGGCCGCGGCGGGGCCTCTTCGTTTTTGCCATCCAAAAAAGGTACACCATACAGGTGAACTTCGATGCCGAAAAATGGATGCAGTTGACCGAAACATACCGAATTCCCCAACATAAGTTCACCTGCAAGGTGTACCTTTTCGCAGGCGGTTCGGCGGAGGGGGGTGCCCGCGCTCGCTCCAGAAGCTCAGGTCCGGCGCGTGACCAGCATCTTGGGTTCCGTCATCTCTGCCATGGCGAAGCGCAGGCCTTCGCGACCGGAGCCGGAGTCCTTCACGCCGCCGTACGGCATCACGTCCACGCGCACGCTCGTTGCGTCGTTCACGATGAGCCCACCCACCTGGAGGCGCGCGTATGCGTCGCGCACCTTCGCGAGCGAGTCCGTGAACACCGCCGCCTGCAGGCCATAGCGCGACGCGTTCACCGCCGTGATCGCGTCGTTCCATGCGGAATACACGGATATCGTGACGGCCGGCCCGAACAGCTCCTCGGAGACCACCTTCAGGTCCGTGCGGCCTGCGTCGGCGAGCGCGACGCGCAATGCGGTGGGCCCCATGAAGCGGCCATCGCGCGCGCCCATGAGCAGCGGCTCCGCGGCGTTGCACGTGAGCGCCTCGTCCACCCACGCGGCCACGCGTGCCGCGCTCTTGTCGTCGATCAGGGGGCCGACGATGTTCGTCTCGTCGCGCTCGTCCCGGGCAAACGCGAGCGCGCGCGAGGCGGCGAGAAACGCCTCCGTGAATGCGTCCGCCACCTTCGCGTGCACGAAGATGCGCTGCGTCTTGATGCAGACCTGTCCCGCGTAGCCGAACGCGCTAGCCGCGAGCCGCTTCGCCGCGAACGCAACGTCCGGCGCGTCCTCGCATACGATCGCCGCGGCGTTCCCGCCCAGCTCCAGCAGCGCCTTCTTCTTCCCGGCGATCGACTTCAGGTGGAAGCCCACCTTGTCGCTGCCCGTGAACGAGAGCAGCGCGAACCGATCGTCGCGCACCCATGCATCCGCCGCTGCCACCTCCGCCGGACACACGATCAGCGCGTCCTCGGGTGCGCCGGCCTCCAAAACGAGCTCCGCGAGGAGCAGCGCCGTCAGCGGCGTCTGCGGTGCGGGCTTCAGGACGATGCTCGCGCCCACGGCGAGCGCAGGCGCGACCTTGTGTGCGACCAGGTTGAGCGGGAAGTTGAATGGCGAGATGCCGAGCACCGGTCCGACCGGCACGCGCACGAACGATCCTTCGTACGCCTCGCTTGCGGCTGTGACGTCGAGCGGCATCACCTCGCCGCCAGTGCGCTTGCTCTCCTCCGCGGCCGCGGTGAACGTCTGGATGCCGCGGTCCACCTCCCCACGAGCGAGCGAGAGAGGCTTACCCGCCTCGCGCGAGAGCAGCGTGGCGACCTTCGCATGATCGCGCGCGAGCAGCGCCGCCGTCTTCCTCAGGATCTCCGATCGCTGATACGTGGATAATACACGCATCTTCGCGAACGCCGCGACGGACCGCGCCGCGATCCCGTCTGCCTCCGCGAGACCGACCTCGCGTGCCTCGCCGACGACCTCACCCGTGAACGGCGAACGAATGCTTGCCATGTTCGGCTCCTCGCGTTCCTGCCTACGTACCTACTTGCAGTAAGAGTCGCAGATCTCTGCGAGGCAGCCGTCGAGCGCGGCGGCCTTCGGGCGGCAGGCGTCCTTGCCCGCGTAGCAGGCGTCAGCGCAGGCGCAGTCGCCCTGCTTGCAGCTGGTCTCGCAGCTGTGGGCGTTGACGCAGCCAGCCTCGTTGGCCATGGCCTGTTCCTGTGCGGCGCAAGCGCCCTCGTAGTCCTTGTCGGAGCAAGGGCAGCGCCCGGACGTGGAGAGACCTTCGCAGCGCGAGCACGCAGCGCTGTTGCTCTGCGTCCACCCCGTGCGGATGACGCAGGCCTTGTTGACGTCGTTCACGCCATCGGTGCCGATGATGCCACCGCTGCTCGGACCGCCGGAGCTG